>JAFASQ010000290.1 GCA_019244395.1 Solirubrobacterales bacterium
GGCACCGCCAGCATCTGGGACCTCCGATCCCGAAAGCGCCTGGGAAATCCGTTCCCACCGTACCCCGGAGCGATCCCGACCGTGGTTTTCGAGCCCAACGGCCGCCTGCTCATCGTCCCGCTGGCCAACGCTTTCGAATGGCCCACCACCGTCACCACCTGGGAGCGCTTCGCCTGCCGCGCCGCCGGACGTGCCCTCACGCCGCAGGAATGGCACGACCTCCTCCCCGGCCGTGCCTACCAACCTGTCTGCCCGAACACCACATGATCACTGGTCCAAGGACTCCACACCCGAGGTACACGAGACGGTCGTCGCCTGCCGGGACGCGCTCGGGTGCTGGGGCTGGCTCAAGGCGTACAGAGACAACGATGACACCCCGTTCGCCGAGCAGGACCTCGAATTACTCGCGCGGGTCGCTCCGGCGCTTGGATCCGCGCTGCGTGGCACCCTCGGCCGAGCCGGCCGCGAAATCCCCGCCGCGCCAAGCTCACCCGGCGTGGTCGTGCTCGACCCTGATCTGCGGGCGGTCAGCTGGACCGCCGGAGCGCGCGAAGGATCGCCGCGTTGCCGTTCGCCGGTCTATTCGCGGCCTGGGGAATCCTGCCGGCCACGATTTACCCGGTTGCGGCGTTGGCCCGGTCACAGAACGTCTCGACGGGCGCGCACGCGCTCGAGCGCACGGCCGACGGGCGGTGGGTCAGGATCGAGGCCGCACGGCTGGCGGGGCAGCCCGACGCGCAGATCGCGGTTACGCTGCGCGCGGCGACCTCGAGAGAGACCTTCGACCTGCTGTGCCGCGCCTACGCGCTGTCGCGCCGCGAACGAGAAGTCGTGGCAGCCCTCCTTGCCGGACTCGATACCCGCGCGGTCAGCGCGCGGCTGTGCATCTCACCACACACCGTCCAAGACCACCTCAAGTCAGTGTTTCGCAAGACCGAAGCCCACAGCCGCCGCGAGCTCCTCGCCCATTTCAGCCGGGCCGACGCATCTCAGCAGGGTGCCGCTATGGGCTTACTGGAGCAGCGCCGGCGGCGCTCTCAGCGCCGCCGCGAGGGCGGGCACTACGCTAAGTCCGGGCGAGACTGCCGCTCAGTCGCCCATGCGACCACTGCCGGGCGGCTTCTCCTTCGGGCGCTCGCCGGCGTGAAGCAGCAGCCAGATCACAGCTGGCAACCGCCCGCCTCGCGCCCGGTGGTTCGTGGAAGCAGAATCGCTCGGCGGCTCGATGGCACGCCTGAGGTGGCTCAGCAGGACGAGTAGGCGGCGTCGTTCAGGCTCTCCTGCTTCGAGACGAAGCGGCGCTGACGAACGAGCGCTGCTTGTCGTCCGCCGCACGAGCCAGCTCGAGTCCGATGCAGACTTCTGTCACCGGCGAGATCGGTAGCTACAAGTTGCAAGCACGTCGAGCCGGCGCGTGCTCGGCGTTCGCGCGGAGGGGTCTTCCGAGCGGGTTACTGCGGAAACTCGTCGCGGATGAAAAGCAGGCCTTCCCGGGCGGCCAGCTCGTGGGTGCTCTTCGCCAGGGGCAGCGATGTGGCCTACGCCGAGCGAGTGATCGCGACCGGGGCTGGGGGGGCGTCCGCCCGCGCGGGTGCCGACGACTCCGCGCGGGGCGATGCGAGGAGCGCGACGACTACGCCGCCTCGCCCGGTGACGCTGTCTCCGGGCTTTTCGGGCCGATCCCGGGTCGGGTGGGCGCGCTAGACGGACTGCGCCGCGAGCGGTCGGCGTCCTCGGCCTTGGATGCGGGTCATCACGGTTGTGTTGATGCCGTGGGCCGCCCGGCGGCGGCCGTTTGGGGCGGATGGCTTGACGGTGGCCTCGGCGGGGGCTAACGTGGCTTTTTTGAGGTTTTCATAGGTTGGGTGCTCGTTTGTGGTTGCCGGTGGGGCACCGGTCGTGGGTGGGTTGTATGAGCGCGAGCGGGAGCTTGCGGCGTTAGGGCGAGCGCTGGCGGACGCGCGCGCGCAGCGCGGGAGCGTGGTTGTGGTTCTGGGGCCGGCGGGGATCGGCAAGTCGCGGCTGGTGGAGGGCGCGGTGGCGGCCGCCCGGCGGGGTGGGGTGGTGTGGTTCGCGGCGGTGGCTGGCGAGCGCGAGCGGGAGTTTCCGTTTGCGGTCGTGTTGCAGCTGTTTGAGCGATTCGTGCGGGGGCTGCCGCTGGCCGAGCGCGGGGAGGTGTTTGCCGGCGCGGGTGCGCTGGCGGCGCCGTTGCTGTCAGCTGGCGAGGGGCTGGGGGGGCTTTCGCCGCAGCTGTTCGCGCTGGTTCATGGCCTGTATTGGTTTGTGGTGAATGTGAGCGAGCGCGCGCCGGTGCTGATCGCGGTCGATGACGCGCACGCGAGCGACGAGCCGTCGCTTCGCTTTCTGTTGTATCTCGCCCAGCGGCTGGCGGGTCTGCCGGTTGCTCTCGTGGTCGCGGCGCGGTCGGGCGAGGCGGACGCCCGCCCGGAGCTCGGCGAGCTGATCGCGGGCCCGCCGACCCGGGTGCTCCGCCCGGCGCCGTTGAGTCCCGGGGGGGCCAGGGCGGTGATCGAGGATCAGCTTGGGTTCGCGGTCCACGGCGAGTTCGCCGCGGCGTGTGGGGAGGTGTCGGGCGGCAACCCGTTTTTGTTGCGTGAGCTGCTGGCGGCGTTGGCGGCCGAGGGGATCGACGAGGGCACCGTGAGCGTCACGCGGGTGCGGTCGCTCACCCCCGGGGCGGTTACGCAGCGCTTGCTGGTGCGGCTCGCGTGTCTGCCGGATGTCGCTGGGGCGCTTGCTCGTGCCCTGGCGGTGCTGGGCGACGATGTGCCGCTGCGGATCGCGGCCGCGCTCGGGAACGTCGAGGTCGGGCAGGCGGCCGGCGCGGCCGACGCGCTCGCGAGCGCGGAGATCCTGCGGCCACTGGCCGCGGGCGAGCATGTCTCGTTTGTGCACCCGCTGGTGCGCGCCGCGCTGTACGAGGATCAGCCGGGGGGCGAGCGTGCTGACGCGCACGCCCGCGCCGCGCTGCTGTTGATCGCTGAGCGTGCGCCACCAGACCGGATCGTCGCTCACGTGATGCGCGCCCAGCGTGGCGTGGTTGCCCAGAGCGTCGCGCTGCTCTCGGACGCCGCCGCCGACGCGCGCTCCCGTGGCGCGCCGCGGTCTGCGGTCGCGTTCCTGGAGCGCGCGCTCGAGGAGCCCGCGGAGGACCGGACTCGCGCGCACCTCGAGCTTGAATTGGCCCGGGCACAGCTCGGGGCGGGAGAGCTGGAGGGCGCGCAGCAGTCTGCGCGGCGCGCTTGCGCGCTGGCTGACGATCGAGAACAGGTTGCGCGTGCGCAGCTGGTGCGGGGCAGGGCGCTATATGCCGGCGGCCGCTTCGAGGATGCCGTCGGCGCGTTCGAGGAAGGGTTGGGGCAGCTCGCAGACAGCGAGGAGTGCGAGCTCGCGTATGAGCTGCGCGCCGGGTTCGCCGAAGTCGCGGCGCTGGACGCGTCGCTGGCGCCCCGGGGGCTGGCGATGGCCGAGGTGATCGTAACGCGGCAGGCGCGCGATCTGACGTTCTCTGAGCGGGCGCTGTTCGCCCAGCTGGCGGCCAAGCGGGGGTGTGCCGCGGCGCCGCGGGAGGAGGTGCTGGCGTTAGCCGAACGTGCCTGGGGCGACGGAGCGCTGCTGGCGGGGGAGGGCGCGGACGGGACGATCTGGACCCTTGTCACGTTCGCGCTGGCATGCGGCGATTACCTGGAGCGCGACCTGGAGGTTTGTACCGCGGCGCTCGAGGCCGCGCGGGCCAGCGGCTCGGTGCTGGCGTTTGCCCTCGCGAGCTTCAACCGAAGCCCGCCTCTGTTCAGGCTCGGGCGTGTCGATGAGGCGATCGCCGACGCCGAGGCCGCGATCGGCGCGCGCCGCCATGGATGGGAGCAGCACCTCGGGGGCGCGGCGGCGATGCTCGCGCATGCGCTGATTGAGAAGGGGGAGCTCGAGGCTGCCGCAGCCGCGCTGGCGCCGATCCACGAGCCCGAGATGCCGACGCGGGTCGAGTACGGGTTCCTGCTCACGGCGCGGGCCCGCCTGGGGTTGGCGCGTGGCGATCCGCAGGCCGCGCTTCGCGATGCCGCGAGCGCCGGCCATCTGTTCGAAGACGTGTTTGGCTTCCGCGCGCCGCTGTTCGAGGCTCGTTCGACGGAGGCGCTCGCGGCGGCCGGGACCGGCGATGCGGCGCGCGCGCGAGGCGTAGCGGAGGAGCTGCTCGAGCTCACCCGCTCGATAGGTGCGCCCGGGATGATCGGTCACGGCCTGCGGGTACTGGGCCTGGTCGAACGAGGCGCTCGCGGCCTTGAGCTCTTCGCCGAGGCGGTATCGGTGCTCGAGCCGGCAGCTCCCCGGCTCGAGCACATCCGCGCGCTGGTCGACTTCGGCGCCGCGTTGCGCCACGCCGGCCACCGCCGTGGCGCCCGCGAGCCGCTCGAGCGCGGCCTCGAGCTCGCCGCCCACGGTGGGGCGCTCGCGCTCGCCGCGCGCGCCCGCGCGGAGCTCGCCGCGCTCGGCGCGCGGCCGCGCAAGG
>JAFASQ010000427.1 GCA_019244395.1 Solirubrobacterales bacterium
TTCGGACGCCGCGGCCGCGACCCGCCGCGCCCCCCGCCGCAGTGGGCGCGCGCGGAGCGGCGGCGGTGGCGCCGGCGACACGCTCGCCTCGCCGCTCCAGGGGACTGTGCTGAAGGTCGCCGTCGAGCAGGGCGCCGAGGTCGAGGAGGGCGCTCTGGTGGCGGTGATCGAGGCGATGAAGATGGAGAACGAGATCACCGCGCACAAGGCCGGCGTGGTCGCCCAGCTTCCGATCGCCGTCGGCTCGTCGGTCGCCACCGGCGACACGCTGGCGGTGATCAGCTAGCGCGCGGAGGAGCGCTCAAGCTCGGCCCGCGCCCCGTCCTGCCGCCACCCGCTCCACGTTCTCGGCGTGGATCCGGCGCTGGGCCTTGGTCCGCCGGCCGTCGGGTAGCGGCGCGTCGGCACCGTCTCTGCATAGGGCGCGCAAGTAAGCGGCGTCCTGCTCGAGGATGGCGAGCGCCTCGGCTGAAGACAGCGGCCGTCCGTGTCCGGGAACGATCGCCTGGCAACGCTGCACCAGCGGGCGCAGGCGCCCGAGCGTAGCTAGGTACGTCTCGACCGATCCGCCCGGAGACAGCCATGGGATCTCGACCGGCGAGAGGTAGTCGCCGCACACGAGCACGCCAAGCCACGGCACGAGGAACGCGCTCCCGTCGGCGGTGTGCCCGTCGGCGGGGTGCAGCTCGAGCTCGTGCTCGGCCGTCGGGCCGAGGGCCAGCCGACCCGGTACGGGAAGCGACTGCACGCCGCCCAGCGACAGTGGCGGACGATCGTCGACGTACTGCTCCTCGTCGAACTCGCGCAGCTCGCGCTGCGCGGCGCCAGGCTCGGCGGCCAGCCGCCGCGCGGTCGTCTCCCCGCACCCGAGCGAGGCCTGCGGGAAGGCGATCCGCCCGAGCAGGTGGTCCCAGTCAGCGTGGGTGGCGAGCAGCCCAGACACCGGGAACCCGGCCTGGTCGAGCACGGGAGGCAAAGATTCGAGCTCATCCGGGTACACGGGCGAGTCGATGACGAACCCCTCGTCGCCGGCGCGCACGGCGGTGCATGTCGTCTGCCAGAAGCGGCTGACGAAGACGATCAGGTCGGCGTGGACCGCCTGAACCTTCAACCAGTGCCCCGAGTCACAAGTTCGCGTGCATTCGAGGCGCCCCTGGCGGCGCCGGCGCGGGCTTGCGGCCCGCTCGGCATCCGGCCTCGCTTTCCCGGGCCGCGCCCGCGGTCGTCCGGAGTCCTCGTCGCCTCGCGCAGCGCTGCTGCGCGTCGGCTCCTGCGTCCTTGCCCGTCATCCACCAGTGGCACCTCTCGGTGCTCACGAACTTCTGACTCGCGACACTACGAGACACCGATGACCTTCAACGCCTCGCGCAGGCTTGAGACCTCGACGTCGGGCTTCTTCTGGTTTGACTCGAGCTTGTCCTTGCTGCGGTTGACCCACACCACCGGGATCCTGCGCTTCAGGCACGGCTCGACGTCGTAGTAGTAGCCGGCGGCGACGTGGACCCAGCCCTTCTTGCCGCCGATACGCCGCTCGCATTCAGTGAAGTGAGCCGGATCGGGCTTGTAGGAGCGGACCTGCTGAGCCGTCACGACCAGGTCGAAGTCGAGCGGGATATGCCGTCGGGTTTGGCCCAGCAGCTTGTCGTCGATGTTCGAGATCAACCCCACCTTGTACTTCTTGGCGACTCTCTGCAGGGCCGGGTTGGTCTCCTTGAACGGCAGCCAGCGTTGAACCGAGTCGGGGAGGAAGCCGGCGCGCGAGGGCTCGAGCGGCCACCCCAGGGTCTTGGCGATCTGCACCGCGGTGCGGCGAAGGACCTCGGCGTATAGCTCGTAGGAGCCGGCCTGGATTTGACGCTGGACGTCGTAGAAGAGGGGGATGAGTTCGTCGCGCTCGATCGTGAACCCGTCTCGCTCGGCCTCCGTCCTGAACGCATCGTAGGCGCCCGTCTCCCAGTCGATCAACGTCCCGTACACGTCGAAAGTCACGAACGTGATGTCCTTGGGGATCGCCATGGCGGCGCCATGATGCCATGGGGAGAGTGTCCGGCGCTTCCAGGCCTTTCCTCGGCCGCGCGACCGGCTTCGCAGCCGACCCACTAGAGTCCAGCCGCGCATGGATCTGCTCGAGTACCAGGGAAAGCAGGTGTTTGCGCGGCATGGTGTCCCCGTTCCCTCCGGCCGCCACGCCCAGACCGTCGACGAGGCCGCGGCGGCGGCCGACGACATCGGCTATCCCAGCGTCATCAAGGCCCAGGTCCAGATCGGCGGCCGCGGCAAGGCGGGCGGAATCAAGGTGGCAGGCGACCACGGCGAGGCGCGCGAGCACGCCCAAGCGATCCTCGGGATGGATATCCGCGGCCTGACCGTGCACGAGCTATGGGTAGAGGGGGCCTCGCAGATCGCCTCCGAGTACTACGCGTCGGTCGTGTTCGACCGCTCGGCCAAAGCGCCGCTGGTCATGCTCTCGACCAAGGGCGGGATGGACATCGAGGAGGTCGCCGAGACCGATCCGGGCGCGATCGCGCGCTTGCACGTTGATCCGCTGCTGGGCTTCCAGGAGTTCCACGGCCGGCGCTTGGCCTTCGAGGCGGCGGTTGACGCCGACGTTGTCCGGCCGGTTGGCGCGATGCTGGCGTCGTTGTACGAGGTGTTCGTCGCCGAGGAGGCCACGCTGGTCGAGGTGAACCCGCTGATCGTCACCCCGCAGCGGGAGGTGCGCGCTCTCGACGCGAAGGTCACGCTCGACGACAACGCCCTGTTCCGCCACCCCGAGAACGCCGAGCTGCGGGATCCCTCGCGCGAGGATCCGCAGGAGCGGATGGCCAAGGAGCGCAGTCTGACTTATGTCAAGCTCGACGGCAACATTGGGATCCTCGGTAACGGTGCCGGTCTGGTCATGTCGACGCTCGACGTAGTGGCCCAAGCGGGCGGCTCGCCGGCCAACTTCCTCGATGCCGGCGGCGGCTCAAAGGCCGAGGCGATCACCAGCGCGGTCGAGGTGATCCTGTCCAACCCCAACGTGAGAGCGGTGCTGTTCAACATCTTCGGCGGCATCACACGCTGCGACGAGGTGGCCCGCGGGTTGATCGAGGCGTTCGACCAGATCAACCCGACCGTGCCCTTCGTCGTGCGATTGGATGGCACCAACGACGTCGACGGGCGACAGCTGCTGGCTGAGGCCGACCTCCCCAACGTGTTCACCGAGTCCACGATGGACGGGGCCGCGCAGAAGGTGGTGAAGCTGGCGGCATGAGCATTTTGGTGGACAGCAACACCAAGCTGGTCGTGTCCGGCATCACGGGCCGCGAGGGCACCTTCCACTCCCTGCGCAACCGCGACTACGGAACCCAGGTAGTCGGCGGCGTCACCCCCGGCAAGGGCGGACAGGACGTCGAGGGGATCCCGGTGTACGACACCTTCCACGCGGCGGTCGCGGAGACCGGCGCCAACACCGCGATGATCTTCGTGCCACCGCGCTTCGCCGCCGATTCGATCCTCGAGGCCGAGGACGCCGGGATCGATCTGATCGTCGCGATCACCGAGGGGATTCCCGCCCACGACGAGCTTCGCGCGTTCAACGTGATCAAAAAGAACGGCCGGGCGCGCCTGATCGGGCCCAACTGTCCCGGGATCCTGTCCCCGGGCAAGGCCAACGTCGGCATCATCCCGGCCGCGTTCTTCAAGGAGGGCAACGTTGGCGTGGTCTCGCGGTCGGGCACCCTGACCTACCAGATAGGCAACGTGATCGCCCAGGAAGGCTTCGGCAACTCGACGATCGTCGGAATCGGCGGCGACCCCGTCCCCGGTTCGGACTTCATCGACATCGTCGCTTTGTTCCAGGAGGATCCCGAGACCGAGCTGATCGTGATGTGCGGCGAGATCGGCGGCGACGCCGAAGAGCGCGCGGCGGAGTTCATCGCCTCGGGCGTGACCAAGCCGGTCGTCGCCTACATCGCCGGCTTCACCGCCCCGCCCGGCAAGACCATGGGACACGCCGGCGCGATCGTCTCGGGCTCGCGCGGCACCGCCAAGGCCAAGGCCGAGGCGCTCGAGAGCAAGGGCGTGCGGGTCGGGCGCACCCCGACCGAGGTTGCCGAGCTGGCCGCCTCGCTCCTCGCCGCCGCGGCGTAGCGGCCCTCGCTAGGGTCCTTACTCGCCCCGTGTCGAGCGTCCCCGAACCTCCGCCGCCACCCGAGCCGCTCCCCCCGGAGCCATGGGAACCGCCACCGCCCCCCGACCCGGTGCCGCCGGTGCCACCAGAACCCGTGCCACTGGAACCCGTGCCACTGGAACCGGTGCCGCCAGAACCCGTGCCGCCAGAACCGGTGCCGCCAGAACCGGTGCCACCAGAACCGGTGCCACCAGAACCGCTGCCGCCACCGCCGGTCCCCGGTCCGGCGCTCGGCTACCCGAGCACGTAGTCTTCAGCCGGTGGCCAAATCGATCTCGTTCGCCCGCGGAGCGCCGTCGCTGGACATCGTCGACGTCAAGGGCCTGCGCGCCGCCGCCGACGCCGCCTTCGAGGCCGATCCAGGGGGTGCGACTGCCTACGGGACGGCGATCGGCTACCCGCCCCTGCGCGCATGGATCGCCGAGCGCCACCAGGTCGCGCCCGAGCAGGTCATCGTCACCAACGGCTCGATGCAAGCCGACGCGTTTCTGTTCGACGCGCTGGTGGACACCGGCGACTCCGTAATCGTCGAGCGGCCCACCTACGACCGCACCCTGCTCTCGCTGCGCAACCGCGGCGCCGACGTGCGGATGGTCGAACTCGAGCCCGACGGGATTGACGTCGCCGCGGTCGAGCGGGTGCTGGCGGCCGGCGCGCGGCCCAAGCTGGCCCACATCATCCCGAACTTCCAGAACCCGGCCGGTTACACCCTGTCGGCCAATAAGCGTGAGCGGCTGCTCGAACTCGCGCGCAACCACGAGTTCACCGTCTTCGAGGACGACCCGTACGTCGCGCTCCGGTTCGAGGGCGCGCCGTTGCCGACGATGCTCTCGATGGACGGCGAAAACGTGGTCTACGCCTCGTCGTTCTCGAAGACGGTCTGCCCAGGGGTGCGGGTCGGCTACCTGGTGGGCCCAGCCGAGACCATTGCGCGCATCATCAAGATCGCCACCCAGACCTACATCTCGCCGAACATGGTGGCGCAGGCCATCGTCCACCAGTTCTGCCTGTCGGGAGCCCTCGAGCGGTCGATCGAGAAGGTGCGCGAGGCGCTGCGCGAGCGGGCCGAGACCCTCTGCGAGGCGCTCGAGCGCGAGCTGCCCGACGCTCGCTTCGTCAAGCCGACGGGCGGCTACTTCCTGTGGGTTGACCTGCCGCGCGGGACCGACGTGGCCGCGCTGTTCGAAGCGGCCGCCGAGCGCGGCGTGCTGTTCGTCAAAGGGTCGGACTTCGTGCTGGACGGCGCCGAATCGAGTCTTCGGCTGGCTTACTCGGGGGTCACGCCGGAGGAGATCGAGGAAGGGGTCAAGCGCCTCGCCGAGGCCTACCACCACCTGACGGCGGCCGCCAGCGAAGATGCGGCCTGAGGAGATCGCGGCCCTCGGAGACCTGGCCGGCGAGGCGGCCCGGGGCGCGACCAGGCAGATCCACGAGTTGCACACGGGCATCGCCGGACGTGTCTGGCGGCGTGTGGGGCCCGCCGCCCGGCCCGTGCGACTAGCCCATGACTCGATCGCCGGTGGCGCCTACTCCGCCGCCGCCGAGCTGAGCCGCGCCGTCGTCCGAGCCGGAGCCCAGGCGGCGAGCACGGCGCGATCTCCCGACGCCCCCTCAGTCGAGCGCACGCTCGCCGGCCGCGTCGCGATTGGCGCGCTGAACGGCGCATTCGGCGACACGCTCGTGCGGCGCGAGAACGCGCTGGCGCTGACGATGACCGTCCGCCGCAAGAACCACGACGTCGAGCTCACGCGGACCGACCTCCGGCGGGCGTATCCGAACGCCAAGTCGCGGATCGCCGTATTCGTGCACGGGCTGTGCGAGACCGACGAGGCCTGGAAGCTGGGGCGCCACGTGCCCTACGGTCATCGGATGGAGATCGAGCTCGGTTACACCCCGGTCTACCTGCGCTACAACACCGGCCGTCACATCTCCGAGAACGGTCGCGAGCTCGCCGAGCTGCTCAAAGAGCTCCTCGCCGCCTGGCCGGCTCCGGTCCACGAGATAACCCTGGTCGGGCACTCGATGGGTGGCCTGGTGTCGCGTAGCGCCTGCCATTACGGTGCCGACAGCGCGTGCGTGGCCAAGGTGCGTCACGTGTTCACGCTCGGGACACCTCATCGCGGCGCGCCTCTGGAGCAGGTGGCCAACGCCGCGAGCGCCGCGCTGGCGCGCCTACCGGAGACGCGGCCGATCGCCAGGGCCCTGAACATCCGCAGCTCCGGCATCAAAGATCTGCGCTACGGCTACCTGGTCGACGAGTGCTGGATGGATCAGGACTGCGATGCGTTCCTGCGCGACACCTCGCGGGAGATCCCGTTCGCGCCCACCGCGCGCCACTACTTCATCTGCGCGACGCTAACCCGCGAGGCCGACGCGCCCATGAGCCGGATCATCGGCGACCTGCTGGTCCTCCAACCGAGCGCCTGGGCCCGCGAGGGCCACGGCAAGCACCTGCGCTTCCCGATCGAGCACTACCACCACCTCGGCGGCGCCAACCACTTTGACCTGCTCAACCACCCGGCGATCTACGACCAGATGCGCCGGTGCCTGCAGAGCCAGCGAGCGCTCCCCCCACCTTAGGCCGTGGCGAATTTTCCTCGCTATCGCCGGGAAAATTCAGCACGCCCCCAACTGGCGCGCCGGACTCAGCGCCCGTAGCGGTCCCGGCCCAGTACCAACTGTTCCGGTAGTGCAGTACGCGGAGGCGGCGACGGATCCGCGACCACCGAGACCGTCTCCGCCACGCTCGCGGTAACGCTCGCCACGCCGCCATCGGACCGGACCGCCACCGTCTCGCCGTCGTTCGATGCCACCTCGCCGGTCAGCCCCGGCTCGATCCCCGCGTCCTTCAGATAGTGCAGGAGGTCCTCGGCCTCGTTCTCGAGCCGCAAGATCGTGACGCGCGCCCCCGGCTCGCAATCGGCCAGCGGAACCCCGCCGATCCGCTCGCCCACCCGGATCGGATGGCCATGCGGACATGTCTTGGCGTTGCCCACCGACGTCCGCACGTACGCCTCAAAGCGCGGCGTCATCGCGTGCTCGAGCTGCTCGGCCTCCTCGTGCACGTCGTCCCACGGCACCCCCACCACGTCGGTCAGGAACCGCTCGATCATCCGGTGGCGGCTCACGATCTGCTCGGCGTGCTGGCGCCCGGACGGCGTGAACTCGATCATCCGCTCGGCGTTGCGCGCGATGTACCCATCGCGCTCGAGCCGCCCGAGCATCTCGTGCACGGTCGGCGCCGACAGCTGCATGGCGCGGGCCAGGTTGGCGCCGGTCATCGGCAAGCCGGCCTCGAACAGCCAGAACAGCATCTCGAGGTACTCCTGCTCGGCGACGCTGCCCCGGTGTGAGCTCACGACCGTGATCGTATCGGCCGCCGAACTCCGCATCCCATAGCATCGCGACCGATGACCAAGCTTCCCCTCAAGCCCCCCGTCCTTCCCCAGCTGGCCCGCTCCAAGCCCGACCTGCCGATCGGCGATCAGTGGTCGTACGAGCCCAAGTACGACGGCTTCCGCGCGATCGTGTTCGTCGAGGGCGAGCCGTCGATGATCCAGTCGCGGGGGGGAAAGTCGCTCGGGCGCTATTTCCCCGAGCTCCGGTTCCCCAAGGGCCGGTACGTGGTCGACGGGGAGATCGTGATCGACGATCCGGACGGCGGACAGGACTTCGACGCCCTTCAGAACCGGATCCACCCGGCCACCTCGCGAATCAACATGCTGGCCGAGCAGACGCCGGCGCATTTCGTCGCCTTCGATCTGCTCGCCTGCGGCGACGAGTCGTGGCTTGAGCGGCCGTTCTCTGAGCGCCGGGCCCGGCTCGAAGCGCTGGCCCCGGGCGAGTTGATCCTCACCCCGCTGACCAATGCGCCAGTCGAGGCCGAGCCATGGCTGCGCAGCGGTGAGGGCGTCGTGGCCAAGGACTGCAATGCTCCCTACCGACCGGGTGAGCGCACCGGCATGATGAAGATCAAGCGTCAGCGCACGATCGACGCGGTGGTGGTGGGCTGGCGACCGGGTAAGGAGCCCGACACGGTCGGCTCGCTGATCCTCGGGCTCTACGACGACGCCGGCAAGCTGCACGTGGTCGGCCACTCCTCGGGGCTGAAGGCGGCCGAGAAGCGCGCGCTGGTCGGCAAGCTGGCGCCATACGAAACCGGTGAACGCGGGCACGGCGACCCCAGCCGCTGGCAGAGCGAAAGGGAGCTCGAGTGGATCTCCCTGCGCCCCGAGCTGATCGTCGAGGTGACCTTCGACCACGTCAGCGGTGGCCGCATCCGCCACGGCACCAAGATCCTGCGCTGGCGCGAAGACAAGGCGCCGCTGGACTGCCGGCTAGAGCAGATGTCGAGCTGATGGACGCCGACGTGATCGTGGTCGGCGGCGGGTTGGCCGGCCTCGTCGCCACCGCCGAGCTCGCCGACGCCGGCCGCCGCGTGATCCTGCTCGACCAGGAGCCCGACGCCTCGCTGGGGGGTCAGGCCTTCTGGTCGTTCGGCGGGCTGTTCCTCGTCGACAGCCCGGAGCAGCGCCGCGTCAGGGTCAAGGATTCGCCCGAGCTTGCCCTCCAGGACTGGCTGGGCAGCGCGGGCTTCGATCGCCCCGAGGATGCCTGGCCGCGGCGTTGGGCGGAGGCCTACGTCGAGTTCGCGGCCGGCGAGAAGCGCCGGTGGCTCTCCGACCAGGGCGTGCGCTTCTTCCCGACACCCGGCTGGGCGGAGCGGGGTGGGTATCTGGCCAC
>JAFASQ010000428.1 GCA_019244395.1 Solirubrobacterales bacterium
GAGTGCCAGATGTCGGCCAGCAGCAGGATCGGCGCGAGCACCAGGGCGCCCAGCATCGCCAGCGCCTGAAAGCGGAGGTCTCGATGGAGCATGACCACGCCCGCGAGGAGCGCCGCCGCGACCACTCCCAGCTTGGGCAGCGGCCCCGAGAGGGCGCCAAGCACGAGCGGCGGAGCGGACAAGGCGCCATGCGGGAGCACGTCGCAATCATCCTCTACCTTTGTTCGGCGCATGTGCCCCAAGAGAGCTGTCACCCGGCGGCTAGTGCCGTCGGCCACCGTCGCGTTCGCGCTGCTGCTCTCCGGCTGCGGCGCGGTCCGCGTGCAGCCGACCACCCCGGCTGGATCGTCCAGGCTGGCCAGCCGCGGCAAGGTGGACAGTCCGCTGACCGACATGCGCAACCACCTGGGCTGCCTGCGTGACGCCCACCTGCTGGTTCAGGTAAGAAGCCCGACGACGCTCCTGGTCGGAGCGCCCCCAAGCGGCGCGACGATTCTCTTCCGCGCCACGCCGGGCGCCGCCCAGGCGGATCAGATCGAGGGCAACGCCCAGGGCGCCGAGGTGATCGGGGCCGCGCTGGTCTTCCCGCACCAGGCTTCCGACGCCGACCTGAGCCGCATCGAGGATTGCCTGGCGCAGGGCGTGCAGGGATAGGCGCCTCTAGAATGGACGCGCGACGCCCGCGCTCGGTGCGCAGGCTATGTCCGCGTCTGCCGCCGCCGTGCGTATCTTGCGAGCGCGGCACCAATCAGATCTTCCGGTCCCCGTGTCTGTTCCCACTGCAGAGCTGACTGCACCGGCGCCGTCGCCTGACGCCGCCGCCCAGCGCGACGCGGTCACGCGATGGTTGGGCGGAGGACGGTTCTATTTCTGGCTCGGCGGGGCCGCGCTGCTGATCGGCGCCCTGTCCCTCCTGATCCCCTCCACCCCCAGCTACGACCCGTGGGCGTGGCTCGTCTGGGGCAGGGAGATCGTGCACATCAACCTGCAGACAACCGGCGGCCCGTCGTGGAAGCCGTTGCCGGTGCTGTTCACAACGGTGTTCGCGCCCTTCGGCAAGGCCCAGCCGGACCTGTGGCTGCTCGTTGCGCGGGCCGGCGCGGTGATGGCGATGGCGATGGTGTTCAAGGTCGCCTGGCGCCTGACCGCGGATCTCGTCGCCGGCAAGCCCGCGGAGACCGACGCGTCCGGAAAGACCGGGTGGGTTCGGCGGCTGACGCTGCTCGCGCCGCTGCTGGCCGGACTTATCGCTGCGGGCAGCCTGGTCAATTCGGTCGGGTTCATCTCCAACAACGCGCTCGGCTACTCGGAGGGCCTGGCCGCCGCGCTGATGCTGGTCGCGGTGGACCGCTACCTCGATGGAGCGCCTCGGCAGGCGTTCGTCGTGGGCTTCTTCGCCGCGCTCGACCGGCCCGAGCTGTGGTTCATCTGGGGCCCTTACGGGCTGTACCTGTTCTGGCGCGATCCGGGCGCTCGCAAACTCGTGGTCGCCTTGTTCGCGCTGATCCCGGTGCTCTGGTTCCTGCCCGAACTGTGGGGTTCCGGCCACCTCTTACGCGGGGTCAACCGCGCCCAGCACCCACGGTCCAACAGCGCCGCCTTCGCGAAGTGCCCCGTCTGCACGGTATTCAAGAAGGAGGCTTGGCCGACCGTGCTCAACCGGGTGAAGATCCCCGGGATCATCGCGCTGTTCGCCGCCGCGATCGGTCTGTGGCGCACGCGCGCTGCGTGGTGGAGGCGCCGCGTCGTCGATCTCGGCGTGCGGGCCCGCGCCTGGATGCTCGGGATCGGCCTCTTCGGCTTCCTCTGGTGGCTGGGAGTGGCGATCGAGACCGAAGCGGGGTTCTCCGGCAACAACCGCTACCTGGTACTCGGAACGGCGCCGGTGGCGATCGTGGGCGGTGTTGCCTGGGGCTGGTTCTCCGTGGCGGCGGCGGACGTGATCCGGTGGCTCGGCAGCCGAGCTTCGGGGCTCCGCGAGCTGAGCCGCCCACGGTTCGCGGTCCCGGCCGGCACGGTGGTGGCACTGGCGGCGTTCCTCGCGGTACCCCCGTGGATTGGCAAGAACATCGTAAGCCTGCCGCGGACCCACCATGCTCTCGCCTACCAGGCGCACCTCCGCGAGGACCTGAGCGCCGCGGTCAGCAAGGCCGGCGGTGCCGGAGCACTGCTGAACTGTGGGACGGTGATGACCGAGGGCTTCCAAGTCCCGATGGCGGCCTGGACCCTCGGCGTCCATACGCTGCGCGTCCAGGCGACGCCGACCGGGCTGGTCGGGCCGCCGTGGCCGGCGGTCATCCTCCAGACCCGCGCTCAGTCAAATGCGCACCTGCTGCCAACTCCTGCGCAGATCGTCGCCTGGGAGCACGCCGGCGCGCGCTACAAGCAGATCGCCCACGTGCGCACGTTCAGAGTGTTCTCGACGTGCCCCGCCAAGGGGCGCGGCTAAGTGGCCGCCGTCACCTCTCCCCCTTCGCGTGGGATCCCGCGAGTTCTAGACGTGCGCGAGCCCGAGCGGCTGGCGCGGATCCCGGTCTGGGCCAGCACCGCCGGGCTGCTGGTCGTGCTCATGGCGATCTCTGCCTATTTGCGGACGCGTTACATCACCGGCCAGTTCTGGGAGGACGAGGCGATCACGACCGGAATCGCCTCGCACTCGCTGAGCGCGATCCCTGGCGTGCTGCGCCACGACGGCTCGCCGCCGCTGTTCTACGTGCTCCTGCACTTCTGGATCAGCATCTTCGGCCCGAGCGAGGCCGCAACCCACGCGCTTTCGCTCGTGTTCGGGCTGCTGTGCATCCCGGCAGGCATGTGGGCGGGCTGGAGCCTGTTCGGCCGCCGTGCCGGCGTGTACACGGCGATCCTGTTCGCGTTCAGCACGTTCGTGACCGCGTACGCGGAGGAGAGCCGGATGTACGAGCTGATGGCCCTGCTCGGGCTCCTGGCCACCGCGGCGTTCATCCATGCCTTCGTCTACCGGCGCCGCGGCTACCTGATCATGTTCGCCGTCTGCCAGGCGCTGATGCTCTACACGCACGCCTGGGGCATCTTTTTCGGCGCCGGCTCGGTGATCGCGCTGATCCCCATCTGGCGGGTGAGCGAGGATCGTCGTGCGCTCGTGCGCGATGCGGTGATGGCCTACGTCGGCGCCGGGATCTTGTTTTTGCCGTGGCTGCCCAACTTCTACTACCAGGCCACCCATACGGGGGCGCCGTGGGCGCCGCCTCCGCGCTTCGGCGCGCCCGTCCTGCTCTCCCGAGACCTGATGGGCGGCGACCGGATCACGGCGGCGCTTGTGCTCTCGGGCGCGATCGGGCTCGGCGCCCTATTCACCAAGCGCTACCGGCGCACCCGCGACGGCACAGTGATGTGGTCGCTCATCCTGCTGGCGTTCGCGACTCTACTGCTGGCCTGGCTGGCCTCGCAGATCACGCCCGCATTCGTGTCGCGCTACTTCGCGCCGATCCTCGGGGCGATCCTGCTGCTGGCGGCGTGGGGCGCGGCGCGGGCGGGCATCGTGGGACTGGTCGCGATCGTTCTGTCACTCGTGTTCGTGGTGCACCTGTCGTCATATGCGCCCAGGTACAAGAGCGACATGCGCGATATCAGCGGTGAGGTCACGCCGCTCTTGCAACGCGACGCGGTGGTGTTCAACGCGCAGCCCGACTCGACCCCACTGGCCTGGTATTACCTTCCGGCGGATTTGCAGTACGCGACCGGGCTCGGGCGGGTGTCCGACCCGAGCTACATGAACTGGGTCTACGCGCTCAAGCGCCTCCAGGCGGCCGAGGCCGGGACGGTCCTCGACCCGGTGGTTGCTAGCCTCCGGCCGGGACAGCAGCTGCTGTACATTCGACCACTGACGGAGGGCGCGAATAACTGGAAGTCGTCCTGGACCAAACTGGTCCGTCGGCGCGCGGCGCAGATGGGTCAAATCCTCCAGAACGACGTCAACCAGGGAGTCCTCAAGCTGGTCGCCATAGCGCCGCACAACTACCGCGGCGCCAGCATCCTCTCCTACAGCGCGGCGCTCTACGAGAAGGTGTCCTGAGTTCTCGATATGACCGATTCGAATCACACTCCTGGCTCGGCTCCCGCGGTACGACGCGCCCCCGGCGCTACTTCAGCCGCGCCCGGCACGGACATCACGCCCGAGCACCCCGTCCTGGCGCTGGGCGGCGGCCCGGCGGGACTCACCGCCGGTTACCTGCTCGCCAAGCAGGGCAAGCCGGTGATCGTGCTCGAGTCGACCGACCAGGTGGGCGGCATTGCCCGCACCGAGGTGCGCGACGGATACCGCTTTGATCTCGGCGGCCACCGCTTCTTCACCAAGGCACGCGAGGTCGACGATCTGTGGCACGAGATCCTCTCGGGCGAGTTCCTGCGCCGTCCCCGCCAGTCGCGGATCTACTGGAACGGAAAGTTCCTCGAGTACCCGCTCCAGGGCATGGACGTGATTCGCAAGCTCGGCCCGGTCGACCTGACCAAGGCGCTGATGTCGTATCTGTACGCGGCGGTGAAGCCCAAGGGTCGCGAGGACACCTTCGAGGACTGGGTGTGCAACCGCTTCGGGCGGTGGCTGTTCAACCAGTTCTTCAAGTCCTACACGGAGAAGGTGTGGGGGGTGTCGACGTCGGAGATCCGCTCGGAGTGGGCCGCCCAGCGCATCAAGGGCCTGTCGTTCTTCGCCGCGGCCAAGCACGCGTTCTTCGGCAACAGGGGCAACCAGATCAAGTCGCTGATCTCCGAGTTCAACTATCCGCGCTACGGCCCCGGCCAGATGTGGGAGCGGATGACCGAGGAGATCCGGGGCCGCGGCGGCGAGGTCAGGTTGAACGCGCCGGTCACCCGGATCCGCTTGGACGGATCGCGGGTGGTCGAGGTGGTGGCCGGCGGCGAGACTCTTACCCCGTCATACGTGATCTCATCGCTGCCGCTGCGCACCACCGTCGGGATCGCCGAGCCGGAGGCGCCGGGCGAGGTGCGCGACGCCGCTCGGGGCCTGCGCTACCGGGATTTCCTGACCGTTGCGCTAGTGATCGAGAACGAGGATTTGTTCCCCGACAACTGGATCTACATCCACGACCCCAGGGTCCGCGTGGGCCGCATCCAGAATTTCCGCTCCTGGAGCCCATGGATGGTGCCCAACGACACCGATGCCTCGATCGGGATGGAGTACTTCTGCTTCGAGGGCGACGAGCTGTGGACGATGCCCGACGATCAGCTCGTAGCTCTGGCCACCCGCGAGATCCAGCAGCTCGGGCTAGCACGGGCCGAGAACGTCAAGTTCGGCTTCGCGGTACGCGTGCACAAGGCTTACCCGATGTACGACGCCGAATATGGCGAACGCGTGACCACGATCCGCGGCTGGCTCGACGGCCTCCCGAATCTGATCCAAGTCGGCCGTAACGGCCTGCACCGCTACAACAACTCGGATCACTCGATGCTGACCGCGATACGCGCGGTCGACAACATCCTCACCGGCGCCCACCACGACATCTGGGCCGTGAACGCCGAGAGCGTCTACCACGAGGAAGACGTGCGGGACGAGCACCCGTACGTCGACGCACCCGAAACGCCCGCGATGGAGCAGCCGCTCGCGTAGCGCCGGGGCGGGGGTGAGGGTTCTCCGGGCTGTCGTGGTCGTCGCCCTCTGGGTGGGCTTCGCGCTGCCCTCGGCCGCGGAGGCGCAGAACACCACTCCGCTGTCTCCCGTGCAGACCACGAATCCGCTGTCCCCGGGCTTTCCGCAGCCAAGTGTGTCCGCGCCCACGACGACCACGACGACGCCCACGATCACGTCCACCCCGACCGCCGGCGGCGGGAGCGGCTTCAGTGGCAGCTCGGCGCTGATCATCGCGATCGGGGCGATTGTGGTGCTGGGCGGGATCTCTGTGTTCATCTGGCGCGACGCACGCCGGCGCGCGCCGGTGCGTCATCGGGCCGGGGTCGCAGGCGACGTCCAGGGCCGGCGGCAGGGCTCCAAGCAGCGTGCCAAGCCGCGGAAGCTGAGCCCGGAGGAGCGGCGGCGGCGCAAGCGAGGCCGGGCACGATAAGCCCGCGCTGGCGGCGGCATAGGCGAGGGCGGGCACGGTAAGCCCGCGCCGGCGGCGGCACAGGCGAGGCCGGGGCATCATAAGCCCGCGCCGGCGCCGCAAACAACCCGGGCGCGGTAACCCGCGGCCGGGCCTACGTGTCGTCCTCCTGGCTGATCCTGCGCCTGGCCCGTAGCAGCTGGCGCTCCACGGTGCGGAGCGTGCACTCCTCGTAGTCCGCGATCTCGGCGTAGTTCAGACCGAGCGCGTGCAGCCACAGGACGCGTTGCTGGCGCACCGGCAGCCTGCCGATCCCGGCCAGCCGCTCACGGCATTCGGCGAGCTCGTGGGGAGAACCGGACGGCGGGGCGGGAGTGGCGATCGCGTCCTCGGCGACGGTGTCCAGCGAAAGCTCGCGCCGGTCCCGGCGCAGGAGCTTGAACGCCTCGTGTACCGCAGTCCGGGCGAGCCAGCTCACCACGGTGTCGCGATGCACACGGTGGCGATGATGGAGCAGGCGGCTCCAGGCGAACTGGCAGGCATCCTCGATGACCGCATCAGGAGCTCGGACGTCGAGGCGAACGATGTGCTCAAGTCGCCTCGCCAGCAGGCCATAGAGCTCCCCGACGTCGCCGGCGGCGACGAGCCTGGCCGTTTCCTCGATATGAGTCATCTTGAAGCCAATTGAGACTAAATTGAAGCCAGATGACCCTAGCAGACTCAAACTGGTCTTGCTAGGTTTGGATGGACTTGATTTGCCTCAATTGGATTCGGAGCCACAGATGATCTTGATCGCCGTGACCGCCAAGCCGGACCTGACCGGCCTTCCGGGCAGCAACGTGTTGCAGCAGCTCGTCAACGGCGCGGAGGCGTGGGCATTGGCGATGGCGCTGATCGGCGCGTTCGTCGGCGCGGCGATGTGGGCGGTGGCGTCACACGCGCATAACCCGCATTACGCCGCCCGGGGTCGGATGGCGGCCGTGATCTCGGCGGCATCGGCGCTCGTCATCGGGTCGGGTCCGGGCCTCGTCAACTTCTTCGAGCACCTCGGGACGACCGCCAAATGAGGCTTCGCGCCAAGCGCTCGAGCACGGTGCTGCTCGCGCTGGCCATCGCCCCCGTTGCGTCGGGAGTGCTGGCGGCGCGGGCGGCCGCGGCGAGCCCGGTGGCGGCCGCGGACCCGGTGGCGGCCGCGAGCCCGGCGGC
>JAFASQ010000315.1 GCA_019244395.1 Solirubrobacterales bacterium
TACTATTACGTTATGCGATACATCGGGGAACGATCTAACGACCCGTCGCTGCTGGTCATGACCAGCCTGGCCGACGGCCCCAAGCACGGGTACGCCATCACGACCGACATCAAAGCGTTCTCCGGCGTGGCCCTCGGACCGGGCACCCTGTACGGCGCGCTCTCGCGCCTGGAGGCAAAGGGCCTGATCGAAGGGCTGCCGGCCGAGGACCGCCGGCGTCCGTATCGCCTGACCGCCGACGGCAGCGCCGCGCTCGAGCAGGAGTTGCGCAAGCTGCAGTCGGTCACGACGCGGGGTCTCGATCGCCTCAAGGTGGCGGAGGTCGCGCGGTGAGCGGGTCCTCGCCGGCCGGATCGAGCGGTGGCGCGGCGGCCGCCTGGCTCGCGCGCCATACCCTGCGCCTCTACCCGCTGGCCTACCAGCGCCGCTACGGGGACGAGATGCGCGCGCTGCTCGAGGACAGCCCCGCCCGCCCGCGGACCGTGCTCGACCTGCTGCGCGGCGCGCTGCTGGCGCACCTGCGCCCGGCGGATGCGCCCGCCGGCGCCGTGGACGCCGCCGATCGCGTCAGGGCCAGCGCCAGCGGCGTGCTCATGTGCTGGATCTTCTTCGCCGTGGCCGGGTTCGGCTTCTACAAGAGCACGGAGGATCATCCGTTCTCGCTCGCCGGGCACGCCCATCCCCTCCTCCGGGACGCTCATCTCGCCGTGCAGGCCCTGGCCGTGATCGCCTCGGCCGCCGTGGTCCTCGGCGCCCTCCCGCTGATCGCGAGCGCCATGGCGCAGGCGCGCCGCGAGCCCAGCCGCCGGCGAGGCGTCGTGCTGCCCTTCATCCCGGTGGTCGTGTTCGTGCTGATAACCGGCGGCTTCATCGCGCTTGCCCACGCCTACGGCCCCGGCCACTCCACCGTCGTCGGCTACGGCGCGGCGGTCGTTTGGGGCATCGCCGGCATCGGCTGCGGCGTGACGTGCGTGCTCGCCTGCCGCACCGCCCTGTTCGCCACCCCCACCCCGGCATCACGGCTGCGCGTGGCGCTGATGGCCGGGACCCTCGTCACCCTGGCCATGGTCGCGATCGCCGCCGCCACCGCGATCTACGCGATCGCGCTCTCGCTCGACGCCTCGCAACTCGCCGGCGATCCGAACGGCCCGTTCGGGCTGCTCAGCGTGTTGGCCTCGCTGATCCTGCAGGTAATCGTGATGCTCGCGGCCGGCGCGCTGGCCGCGACGACCGCGGTCCGGGGCTGGCGCGCGGAGAATCAAACCGGCACCGCCTGACTGCTACGGTCGCGGCGTGGAGGACACGCGCACGACCGCCGCGAGGACCCACTTCGATCGCTGGTCGCAGACCTACGAGCGCGACGCGGCGGCGCGCTGGCTGGGAGAGGTGCAGACGGCGGCACTCGCCGCGCTGGCCTTGAACAAGAGTGATGTCCTGCTCGATCTCGGCTGCGGCACCGGCGCCGCCGTCCGGGAGGGCGCCCCGCAAGTGGCCCGGGCGGTCGGGTTCGATCTCTCGCCGGGAATGATCGCCCAGGCCCGCGAGCGCGCGCGCGTCGAGCACCTCGACAACGTCGCGTTCATCGAGGGCGACGTGAGCGGACGGCTGCCGTTCGAGGAGGGCGCGTTCACGGCGATCGTGTGCACGACCGCCTTTCACCACTTCCCGCGGCCCCTCGACACGATCGGCGAGCTCGGACGCGTGGTGAGACCCGGGGGCCGTGTCGTCATAGCGGACGCCAATCGCCGGCATCCCGCGGTGTTCGTGCTCGACCTGCTCCTCCGCGCCCTCCAGCCGAGCCACGTCGGCTTCCGCTCGCCGGCGCAGCTCATGCACGACCTCTGCGCCTCGGGCTTCAGCCGCGTCTCGTTCTGCACCATCAAACGGCGCAGCTACGCCTTCGTCAGGGCGGAGCGGGCGCCGGGCTGAGCGCTCAGCCGGAGCGGAGCGGGCGCCGAGCTGATCGCTCGCGAGCCGGAGCGGCTCACCCCGCCCGGGCGAAGCCCGGACCGCCGTTGAGTATGCGGAAGTGCTGGAAGGAGACCTTCAGGTCGCTGTTGGTGGCCGGTCCGTTCCACGCGAACAGACCCACCTTGACGTTGCTGAGGCTCGCGCCGACGTTGTAGATCGGGGTGAAGTGAACGCCGTCGGTGGAGTAGTAGGTGATGTATCGCGCACCGATCTTCTCCATCGCCAGCCACACCGTGTTCGCGCTCAGCAGGCCGGCGGTGGGGATGGTGGTCAGGACCTGCGTTGTCTGCGTGCCCGAGACGTTCTGGTTGTCGGAGGTCGTCTCCGCCAGTTCCGCCGTGCCGTTTGAGTACTCCCAGTCGATCTTCAGCCAGTTCGCGTCGTCCTGATAGGCGATCAGGCCTCCCTGCTGGTTGGCCACGTGGGGCGCGGTGCTGAAGGTGAGCTTGGACACCATCGCCCAGTTGCCCAGCGCCGGCTGGAGGAGGATGTTGCGGGCCGGCGGGTTGGTCCCGCCGAGATCTCCCTGCTCGGGCGTGATCGTCAGGGCACCGCCGCTCACCTGCTCGGCTGCCGGATCCTGGCGGATCCACGTCCACTGGGGTCCGACGCTCGTGCCGCTGAACTCGTCGCTGCGCGCGCGGCGCGCGAAGTAGACCGTGTAGGTCTGGGTGATCCCGTCGGGGCCGGTGACGGTGACGGTCGCGTGCCCCGGAACGCCACTCGCCTGCGTCACGGTGACGGTCGCCGACGGGTCGGGGGTGTGCGCGGTGACCCGAGGAGTCGGGGCGCCGTCGGGCACGATCGAGTCATAGCTGAGTCCGTCGGGCTGGAACCCGCGGATGCGTCGCCCGTCGATGCTCAGCCGGTCGAGTTCGGACAGGACTCTGACCACGAACTGTGTGGAGCGAGTGACGCCCCGGTAGGTCACCCTGGCGGTGATCGTCGCCACGCCGTTGCGGAGAGTCCGGATCGTGTTGCCCGGCTCGACCGCGACGACGCCCGGATGGTCGCTGGCGAACGTGAATCGCATCCCGGCCGGGAACGGCTTGCTCTGCCCGGGCTCGATGAACCCGTACAGCGACTCGTCGTTCATCGACACGGTGAGGTGCGCAATCACCGCCGCGTTCTCGGGATACATCACGCGCGACTGGATGCCTCGCTGGGCGTCGCCGAGCATGGTCGGCTTGGCGGTGAGCACCGAGGGGAGCGCGGTCAGGGCGCCCCTGACCGTGACATCCCGCTGGGCGAGAATGTCGCCGTCGGCCGCCGAGCTCGCGATCTCCACCCCGTAGCGGCCGTCGTAGACCTCGTAGCGGCTGGCGCTCTGGTTGAAGAACGCCAGCTTCGGCACCGACACGGTCAGGGTGACCGTCTTCGCCTGGCCGGGATCGAGCTCGACCTGCTGGAAGCCCTCCAGTCGCTTGATCGGCAGCTCCATCGACGCAGGCGCATCCGGTGTGCTGATGTACAGCTGGACCAAATCCTTGCCGGCGACCGAGCCGGTGTTGGTCACATCGACGGCGACGCGGAACGTGTCGTTGGCGCCCAGGTTGCTCCGATCGACCCTCAGGTTCGACGTCCTGAAGGTCGTGTAGCTCAGGCCATAGCCGAACGGGAACGACTCGGGGCCGCGGTAGTACATGTATGTGCGCCCCATGCTGGTGGCACTCGGGCGGATGCTGTAATCGTCGAGCGCCGGCAGGTCACTGGCGTTCTCATACCAGGTGAACGGCAGGTGACCGCTCGGGTTGTAGTTGCCGAGCACCACGTCGGCGAGCGCGTCGCCCTTGCGCTGGCCGTAGTAGGAGGTCCACAGCAGCGACGGAACGTTGTCGCGGAAGCTGTCGACGTCGACCTGCCCGATCGCCTCGATAACCGCCGCGGTGTTGGGGTTCTTCGCCGCGACTTCGTTGATCAGTTGCGCCTGCGCGCCTGGCAGCGCCATGTCCGTGCGGTCGACGAACTCGTTCGCGGTGCTGTCGTCGGTCCCGGCGTACACGATGACGTTGTCGTAGTTGGCGGCGGCGTTGACCGCGGACTGGTCGATCGTCGTCAGCTGCGAGGCGTTCGTCGGGCTGCCCGTGAAACCGTTGTAGAAGTCAACCGTCGCGTTCGGGTTGATCGCTTGGATGGCCTGCTTGAGCCCCTGGTAGGGAGTCGCCTCCTTGGCCATCCCCGGTGCCCCCTGGTCGCTCGAGTAGCCGCCGAGGTACATCGCACCCGCGGCGGCGCCGGTGGAGCCGACTTCCCCCCGGGGCGTGGGGTTCGCCAGGTAGCCGATCACCGCCAGCTTGAACGGGCCGCTGCGCGGGACGTGGATCGGCAGCACGGTGCCGGTGGCGCCGTTCCCCAGCGTGGTGCTGGAGTTCTTGAGCAGGACAAATCCGCGGTCGCCGACCTGCCGCGCGAGCTGCAGACGCGCGGGTGTCTCCGTCACGGCGTTATTGGCGTCGGAGTTTGTCCAGGTGCCGGGCGGCAGCTGCGCGCGGGCCGCCTTCACCCACGGCTCATTGGCCACGTCGTCGAACTCCCCCAGCTGCATCCGCGCGGCGAACAGCCGCACGAGCGACGTATCCATGTCGCCCGAGTTGAAGATGTCCGTCTGAGTCGGAATCGCCTCATGCGCGGCAGCGGGAAGCGTATTGCCGTAAGAAAAGTTGTCCGCGTAGCCGGCGTTGCAGTTCAGATCCTCGCCGGCCGCATCGGCAAACGCCCGCGCCTCGGTGACGTTGAGCGGGCGGCTGTAGCCCGGCGGCTGCCAGTGGTGGCCGTGATAGATCTCGTACACCGCGTCACAGTCGGAGGTGAAGTACCCGCCGAACCCGAACGTCTGCCGCGCCAGGGTGTCGATCAGGTGGATGTTGGCCGGCGACGGGATGTCGTTGACCGAGTTGTAGGCGGACATGATCGAGCCCGGGTGCGACTGCTGGATGATCTGCTTGAACTGCGCCGTGTAGTACTCGCGCAGGGTCCGCTCGTCCATGTTCGAGGTCCCGGTGAGGCGATCGGTGGGACCGCCGATCCGGTCGCCCTCGGTGTTGTTGGCCGCGTAGTGCTTGATCGTTGCGATCGCCTTGAGGTAGCCGCCCCCCTGCGGCAGCAGGTTGCCCTGCTGGTCCTTGCCCTCGAGGCCGTCGACGAACTGCGAGCCCATATCCCCGGTTAGGAGCGGATCCTCCGAGAACGCCTCATCGTTGCGGCCCCAGCGCGGGTCCCGGCCGAGGTTGACGGTCGGCGAATAGAAGTCGAGGTCCAGCGAGTTGTTGGGCACCACCTCGCGCGCCTCGTCGGAGATCGCGGACGCTTCCTGGTACATGATGTTGGGGTCCCACGAGGACCCCAGCGCGAGGCTGATCGGATAGGAGGTCGTGTTCTGGAGCACCGTCGAGTTCCCCGACGGGGCGAGCTGCAGCCTGGACACGCCGTGCAGCGCCTCGTTCCACCAACCGTAGGCGGACACACCGGTCGGGATCGACGGCGACGCGGGGATCGCCGGCGCCTGGCTCGAGTTCATCTGCGAGGCCTTCTGGGTGAGCGTCATCCTCGCCACGAGGTCCGCGGCCCGCTCGGCCGGAGAGTACGACCGGCTGAGGTAGATCGGGGTCGGGTCTCCGCTAGGTCGCTGCCTGGCCGAGGAATAGGCGATCGGAACCGCGATCAGCGCGGCGAGGATGGCCGCCGGCAGGAGCAGGCGCAGACGCATGGGGACTCCCTTTCAAGGTCGACGTGATCGCTGTCCGAGAGAGGCGGAGACATCCCTCCGCGGTCGCCGCCCCCCGAGAACATGCGCCATCCGTTGACGCGGACCCCGGTACGCCCCCAAACGCTGTCGGCGTCGATCATCGACCTCTGCTCCCTGGACTGTGGCGCGCGCACTTTACGTCGCGCGTTGGCAGAAGTCAAGGCGCAACCGCGGTCTCGATCGAATAGATATGTATAGGGTGCAGCAAAATCAAGCAATTCGAGCCGCCTGTGACGGTAGATTCCGCGTTAGTGAACGCTGAATGACGGAGCATCCGAGCCTCGACCCGCGGCAGATGAACCGCCTGCGCATCCTCGAGGCGCTGTACCGGCACCCGCAGTCGAGCAGAGCCGCCCTGGCGCGGCATACGCAGCTGTCACGGGCGACCGTATCCGCGCTCGTCGAGGAGCTCGTGCAAGCGGGTCTGGTCGAGGAGGGCGTGGGCGCGACCGCTCCGGGCCCGGGCCAGGAAGGCGGGGTCGGCCGCCCCCCGCTGCTGCTCTCGCTGGTATCGGGCGCCGCATTCGCGGTCGGCCTCGACTTTGGCCACCAGCACATCCGGGTCGCGCTGTGCGACCTGTCGGGCGAGCCGGTCGTCGACGACTATTCGCCGGCGGAGGTCGACCATGCGCCGATCGAGAGCCTCGACCTGGCGCAGCGGCTGGTGCACGAAGCGCTGCACACCGCCGGCGTCGCGCGCGACCGGCTGCTCGGCGTGGGCATGGGCCTCGCGGCTCCGATCAACAAGGCGACCGGCAACCTCGAGGCGGACGGGATCCTCCCCGGCTGGCGCGGCATTCGCCCCGCCGCCGAGATGGAGGCCCGGCTCGGGATTCCGGTCGCGCTCGAGAACGACGCGAACCTCGGCGCCCTCGGCGAGAAAGCCTTTGGAGCCGCCCGCGGTATCGACGATCTGGTCTACATCCGCCTGTCCGCCGGGATCGGCGCCGGCCTGATCCTCGAGGGACAGCCGTATCAAGGCTTCGTCGGCGTGGCGGGCGAGGTGGGTCACGTGCTGTCGGATCCACACGGCCCGATCTGCCGCTGCGGCAATCGCGGCTGTCTGGAATCGGTGGCCAGCCCCGTCGCGGTCGCCGCCCTGCTGGAGCGCAGCCTGCGCCAACCGGTGAGCGTTTCGCGCCTCCTGGAGTTGGTCGACCAAGGGGACCGCGGGGCACGGCGCGCTGTCGCGGAAGCCGGCGAGGCGGTCGGACGGGCGGTGGCGATGGTCGTCAACGTCCTCAATCCCGAGCTCGTCGTCGTGGGCGGCGACCTCGCCCAGGCCGGCGAGATCCTCCTGGCCCCAATGACCGCCGCGATCGAGCGCCACAGCGTCGCGCCCGCGGCTGCCGCCGTGAAGGTGACGGCGGGCATGCTCGGCCCCCGGGCCGAGGTGCTCGGTGCGGCCGCCCTGATCCTCGCGAAGTCGCCGCGGGCGCTGGTGGCGAGGCTGGGGGCGTAACCGGCCCGCAGGCATCCAAGCCGCGAGGGTCCGGCCGCGAGGTGCGGACCGCCGACGGGCAGTGCGGCACGGTCCACCTCGAGCGCTGCTGCGGCACGGTCCACCTCGAGCGCTGCTGCGGCACCGTCCTCCTCGAGCGCTGCTGCGGCACCGTCCACCTCGAGCGCTGCGTCAGCTCGCTCGTGGATGAGGTGAGCTGCGTCCTACTGGATCGACAACCGCTCGATCGACAGATAGAGCCGCGCGGCCCATGCCTCACGGTCGGCCGCGAAATGCCGCTGGAGCGCGCCACGGTGCAGCGCGTCGTCGAGCGCGGCCATGATCATCGACTGGTCGAGGACCAGGCGGCGGTGGCCGATCGAACCCGTCACCGGGTTGACCGCGTCGTAGAAGCCGCCGTGCGCGGTGTAGATGCCGGGATAGCGGGCGCGCAGCGCTTGCAGGTTCGCGTAGGCCTGGTCCGGGAGCACGGGCAGCGCGATCGCCGACGCGTGCGGGGACACTGTGTCCTCGGTGGCGCAGCCGCTGCATTGCGATAGGCCCTGATGCGGCGGGAACTTGAGACCCTCCACCCCGAACCCGCCGTAATTACCGCTGTCGTCGGCCGTGCTCGACGGCGAGATCCCCCATACCGGGTACCCGAGCACCTCCGTCGCGTACTTGATCTGGACCTGGGCCCACCGCACGTCGTTCAGCCCGAAGCTACTGGGCCCCCAGGTGGTTTCCGGCACCACCAGGTTCGCCATCAGCCCTTCGAACATCCCGCCGGCCCACGTCGGGACGAAGATGAGCGTCGTCCCCGGATAGTCGTAGTGGCCCTCCCACACGTCGAACGGCTTGCCCGACTGCGGGTCGGTGTAGGTCTGACAGTAGCCCGGCACCGGCCACTGCCCCTGCCAGGAGAAGTCCGGATCGGTCGGGCAGCGCTGTGGGGGCAGCGTCCGCCAGGTGCGCCACCACACATCGCCGGGCATCTGGTGGCGCCCCATGCCGATGTAGATGGCGATCCGGGGGTCGCTGTAGAGCGCGCCGTTGTGGTATCCGGCCGGCCCGACGCCGACGTAGAAACCGCCGTACATCTGCCCAGTGGGCTGGTTGCCAGGCAGCGACGCGTTCGTGTTGCAGTCCGTCTGCGGCCGGTTGTCGTAGAAGATCGAGAAGTCAATCGGCCCCAGCAGCCGGTTGGCCAGGCCCCGCAGGTCGGGCAACCCCCGGCGTACCTCGATCAACCCCGATGCGTACCAGCCGTTGTCGACGGCCGACAGGAATGAGCAGTTGTCGTTCGTACCCGTGGTTTGGGCGCAATCGCCCTGGCCGGGGTTCAACAGGACGTTCCCGTTGTTCGTGTCGTACCACTGGTACAGGAACCCGTCGTAGCGCTTCAACGTCGCCACCTCGCGGAGGGTGGCGCCGGCCATCCGGTCGGCCTGCGCCGTGCCGATCAAGCCGAGGTCGTGGGCGGCGACCACCGCCCACAGGAACACTCCGATGTTGGCGGCCGAGGTGTACGCGCCGCGAGTGGAACCGGGACCCAGGTTGTCGAGCGGTAGGTGGGTGGTCGGGTCCACGTCGGCGGGGTAGAACCGCCAGGTGTCGCGGGCGATCCTGTACAGGACAGCACGCTGCTGAGCGGTGAGGGACACGGTGCCGACGCGCTGCGCGTAGTGCGCGTGCACCGTCTTCGGCGCGGCACCTGAGGCAGTAGACAGTCCACCCAGCAGGACCGCGGCGGTGGCGATCAGCGTTGAGGCGATCCTGGCGAAGCCGATTCTCCGTCGCTCCTCAACCCGGGCGTCGCTAGCGATCTGCTCTGACATTCCTTCTCCTCTCCGCGGGCGCCTACCCCAGCGCTCAGGACGTGTCCTGACCGAGACGGGCGGCGCCCGCGGCGGCTGGCGCTACGGCCGCCGCTGAATCGCCATCATCTTCGCCTGCCGCGCCAGGAGGGGCCCGAACGGATTGCCCTGGGTGAGAGCTCTACCGTTGACGACATCGAACGTTGCGCGGTTGTCAGATTCGCTCGAGCTGTCGCCGGCGAAGACCTCGATGGTTCCGTTCTCCACCACGAAGCGTCCGCCGTTGTCGTAGTAGCCGACGTCGTTTCTCGTCAGCGGCCAGCTCACCGTCACCGTCTGGCCCGGTGCCAGCGTCACGCGCTGGAAGGCCCGCAGCCGCCGCACCGGCTGCTCCAGGCTCGCCGCCACCTGGTGGATATAGAGCTGAGCGACATCGTCTCCAGCTCGCGTGCCGGTGTTCGTCACGTCGACGCTGGCCCGCACCGTGCCGTTCCGGGCGTCCATTGTCGTTGAGCTCAGCCGCAGGTTGGAGACCTTGAACGTGGTGTAACTCAGGCCGTAGCCGAACCCGAACAGCGGATCGCAGCTGACGATATCGCGGTGGCGCGAGTTGTACTTCGAGGTCGGGTCGCACGGACGTCCCGTCGGCTCATGGTTGTAATAGATCGGCACCTGGCCAACGTTGACGGGGAAATCGACCGGGAGCTTGCCGCCCGGGTTGATCTTCCCGAACACGGCATCGGCCACCGCGTCTCCGGCCTCGATGCCGCCGAACCAGGCCTCCAGGATCGCCGGCGAGGTGGCGGCGACCTGACTGAGCGTTAGTGGTCGGCCGTTGAACAGCACAACCGCGAACGGCTTTCCGGTGGACTTCACATCGTTGATGATCTGCTGCTGCTGCCCGGGCAGATCGAGGTTCGAACGGGCCTCCGCCTCGCCGCTCATCTCCCGGGTCTCGCCCAACGTCAGGATGACCTGATCGGCGGCCATGGCGGCCGCCTTCACCGCAGCGTCGTCGACCGTCGCGCACTCTCCCGCCGGGTCATAGAGATCGCTGTGGCTGAGCGTGCAACCCGGGGTGTAGGTGGCGTCCGGGGATTGCGCCTTGATGCCGTCGTAGGGAGCGACCGCATCCTGGTCGCGGCCCTGCCCCCACCAGGGGCCAAGCATGTCGTGGCCGGGCGCCGTGACGCCCGTCCCAGAGGCCTGGCCCAGCGGCCCGATCACGGCCGTCTTCTTGGTCGGGTCAAACGGCAGCGTCGCGTTGTCGTTCTTGAGCAGGACCATCGACTCGTCCGCGGCCCTCCGCGCGGCGGCGCGATAGGCCGGCGGGATCGGCGTCTGCCGGTTGTCGACATGGTTGAAGCTGATGTGGTCGAACAGCCCGGCGCGGAACTTGACCCGCAAGATGCGGCGGACGGCGTCGTTGATGCGCGACATCGGCACGCGGCCGCTGGCCACGAGCTGCGCACCGAAGTCACGGAAGTTGGTCGAGACCATCTCCATGTCGGTCCCGCCGTTCAGGGCGATCTGCGCTGCCGTCGGACCGTCCGGCGCCACGCCGTGGCCGCACGGCCCGGTGTTCGGGTTGACCGGTGGGCAAGACCGCAGCTCGGCTACCGCGGTGTAGTCGCTCTCGATGAATCCATCGAAGCCCCACTGGCGCTTGAGCACATTCGTCTCGGTGTAGCGGTCCGCGCATCCCGGAACCGCGTTGAGCGAGTTGAACGAGCACATCGCCGTCTGTGCGCCGGCGTCGATCGCCGCCTTGAACGGCGGCAGGTAGAAGTTCCACAGCCGGGCCAGAGACATGTCTGTGGTGTTGTAGTCGCGGCCGGACTCGGGCTGCCCGTAGGCCACGTAGTGCTTGACGCTGGCGAGCACCTTATTAGGCGCACTGGGGTCGTTGCCCTGGTCGCCCTTGACCCGCGCGGCGGCCATGACCGAGTTGACATAGGGGTCCTCTCCGGCCGCCTCGGAGATCCGGCCCCACCTCGGCTCATGGGAGACGTCGACCATCGGGCTGTAGACCTGCTTGAGACCGACCACCGTCGACTCGGCGGCGCCGATCGAGGCATCGGTCCGCGCCACGTTGGGGTCGAAGCTGCTTCCGGTGGCCAGCGGGATCGGGAAGATGCTGCGGAAGCCGTGGATGGTGTCGTAGGCGAACAGGATCGGGATGTGCAGGCGGGACTGCTGCACGGCGATCTGCTGGTAGTGGTCGATCTTCGCTGGATCGGTGAGGCTGAAAACGCCCCCCACCGGCTTGGCCGCCTCGGCATCGTTGATCTGCCCGTCGGAGAGGAGCGTGAGCTGGTCGAGCTTCTCCTGGAGAGTCATCTGGCTGATGAGAGCGTTGATCCGGCGCTCGATGGCCGGGTCGTAAGCGAGCCGCGCGCGCTTGAGCGCTGCCCGGTCGCGAGTGACCCTCACGGTCCGGTGAGCGCTTACGGCGCGCGAGCTCGCGGAAGCCGCGGTCATGCCGACGGCAACCGCTCCGGTGCACGCGACAACCGAGACCCCTACCAGGATTAGACGAACCCTAAGACCCATGGCACCTCTCCTCACGCGCGTCGCCCAGCGGCAGCAGAAACCTCGCATCTCTACCCGCCCGGATTCCGACCCAACCATTTCTTCTTCTATGAGATGGGCAGGCCGTCAGCTAGCGTGAACCTGGCAAAGGTGACATTCCTACGCGGCGCTTCCCCTTTGCTCGGCGTCGAACAGCTCGACCAGCCGGCTGCGGAGGTCCCATAGCTTCGGGATCTGGCGCTGCGCGATCAGCTTGCCCAGCACCTGCACCGGCGTGCCCTGGGTCCCGATGGTTTCCTCGCCAAGAGCGCGCGCCACGATCGTGTAGTGGCGGAAGCGCCAGACCCAGATGCGCTCATCCCATTCGGTCAGGAGCTCGGCCAGCTGGTAGAGCTCCTCGTGCTCGCGGCCGTGGGTGTACAGCTGCGGCAGTGACAGCCCCGCCCGTTCAAGCACTCGATCAAACCCGCGCGAAACGCGCTGAGTCACCGCCGGCACCCGCCGGAACCCGGGCGAATCGAAGCCGCTGCCATGGCCGAGGACAACCCGGATCTGGTGGTACTCCCAGGGGCTCATCTGGTTCAGCATCTCCAGCTGGGTGGTCACGTACTGCAGGCACAGCACGGCGCGGCGCATGAGCCGGATGGCCGACGCCACCTCATCGCGCTCGAGCCGGGCCGCCGCCTCGTCGACCTCGGTCGTGCCGAGCTTCAGCCACAGCTCCGAGGACTGGTGAACGGTCTGGAACAGCAACTCGTCGTGGTGCACGCGCTCTTCGGGCGGCCTCTGCAGGGACAGCAGCTCGTCCGTGCGCAGGTAGCGCTCGTAATCGCTCGCGCCGTGGCCCGGCAGGACCGGCGCATGCAGGTCCTCGTCAGCAGCATCGTTCACGAGTCACCTCCCCGGAGAATGTCGGCCAGCTTGGCTGGGTCGATGTTGCCACCAGACACGATGCACACCACCTTTCCGCTCCCCGCCTGCCCAGCCAGCGCCGCCGCCGTGGCCAGCGCGCCGGCGCCCTCGGCGACCACGCGGGCGCGCGCCGCGAGGAGACGCACCGCCGCGGCGGCCTCGCCGATCGGGACCGCGAACGCGCCATCGACGAGCGGACTGAGGCGAGGCCACATGGCATCGAGCACCCGCCGGCTTCCCGCGCCGTCGACAAACGAAGCCGTGTAGCGCACGTCGACCGGTTCGCCCGCCGCGAGCGCGCCGGCCAGCGCGGCGCCCGTGGCCGGCTCGGCGGTGTAGATCTTCGTGTCCGGCTGCATGGCGCGGATCGCGCTTCCGATCCCGACCGTCAGCCCGCCGCCCCCGAACGGGATCACGACCGCGTCGGGGTCGGGCAGGTCGTCGAGGATCTCGAGACCGATCGTGCCGTTGCCGGCCATCACCGCCTCGTCCTGAACCGGGTGCACGAACAGCCCTTCGATCCCGTTCACCCGACTGGTCACGATCGCCTGCCACCACTCGTCGTAGGGCAGCTTGACCACCCGTCCGCCGAGCCGCTCGATCGCGTCGAGCTTGGCCCGCGGCGCGTGGTCGGGAACGGCGATCGTGGCCGGCAGGCCGAATTCCCGCCCGGCCCAGGCGACACCCTGGGCCATGTTGCCGGCGCTGGCCGTGACCAGGCCGCCCCGCCGCGCCTGCTCGGGCGCGGTGCGGATCGCGTTGGTCGCGCCGCGGATCTTGAACGACCCGATCGGCTGGAGCGCCTCGAGCTTCAGATATACCTCGGTATCGGCCGGGACCTCGGCGGCGTGCAGCCGCACCAGCGGCGTGCGGACGGCCACGTCGGCGATGCGCGCCCGCGCCGCCTCGATTTCGCGCAATTCGATCACCGCGATCCCGGTCCCGGTCTGATCACAGAGCCACCTCCACGCCGATCCCGAGCCGCCGGGCCGCTGCGACGGCATGCCACGCGGCGGCCAGGTCCTCGACGGCCAGTCCCAGCGACCTGAACACGGTCAGCTCCTCCGGGCTACGGCGGCCGGGCGCCAGGCCGGCCAGCACCTCGCCGAGTGAGCCGCGCACGTGATCATCGCCGTCGATCGCCCCTTGTTGCACCGCCTGCCGATACTCGCCGGCCTCGGCCCGCAGCGACTCCCGGCTGTCGCAGAACAGCGCGCAGTCCACCACGGTCTCCACGTCGAGCTCGCGCGCCGACGGCACGCTGGCCCCGATCGCGTTGATGTGCGCCCCGGAGGCCAGCCACGCGCGGCGGAGCACGGGCTCGGACGAGGTGGTCGCCGTCACCACCACGTCGGCCCCGCGCACCGCTTCCTCAGCGCTCGCGCTAACGCTCGCGCGCCCGTCGGCCACCGCCCGAGCGTGAGCCTGATTCGGCGCGAACACGCGGACCTCGGCAAACGAACGCACCGGCCGCAGCGCCGTCAGATGCGCCCGGGCCTGCACCCCGGCGCCGAGAATGGCCAGCACGCACGCGTCCTCGCGCGCCAGCACCCGCGTCGCCACCGCGCTCACCGCCGCCGTCCGCACGGCAGTGACCGCGGAGGCATCCAGAATCGCCGTCGGCATGCCGGTCGAGCCCTCGAACAGCGTGACCGTTCCCTGATGGGAGTCCAGGCCGCGCGCCGGGTTGCCGGGCATGATGCAGAGCGACTTGAGCGAGAACACCGGCTCGGGGCCGCCGCGCCATGCCGGCATGGTCGCCATGAACCCGGCCGCGCCCTCGAACGGAATCATCGCGCGCAACGGCATCTGCGCCTCGCCCCGGGCGTGCGCCGCCAGTATCTCAGCCATGGAATCGGCGCAGTCCTCGGGACGGAGTGCCGCCAGCACCTCGTCGTGACCAAGTATCAGCACCGGCCGACCTCCTCGCGCTCCGCGACCCCCAACGGTCGCTCGAGCGCCTCCTGCACCGGCGCCAGGTGCTCCGGACGCCCCGGACCGACCACGACCTGGGTCACGCGCGGATCGGCCAACAGCCAGCCGAGGGCCAGTCCCGCCATCGAGCGATCCGCGCGCTGTGCGAGCGCGGCCAGGCGCCCCAGCCGATCGAACGTGGCGCCGGACTGAAACACGGCGTAAGGCTCGGGGCGCTGGGTCATCCGCGACCCGGGCGGGAACGCCTCCCCGCGGCGGTACTTGCCGGTCAGCCAGCCGCCGGCCAGGGGGCTGAACACCAGATAGGCCACCTGCTCGCGTTCGCACAGCGGCAGGACCGCCGCTTCGTCGCCCCGCGCGAGCAGCGAATGCTCGTTCTGAATCGCGCTCGGCGCTCCGGCCGCCAGTGCCGCCTCGAGCTGCTCGGCGTCGAAGTTGCTCACCCCGTAGGCCCGGATCGTGCCGGCGCCGAGTAGCTCTTCGAACGCGCCGACGGTCTCGGAGAGCGGCACGTTCGGATCGAAGTCGTGGGCGAGGTACAGATCGACGGACTCCACACCGAGGCGCTCGAGACTCGACTCGAGCTGGCGGGCGATCCGCTCGGGCGCCAGCCCCGAATCCTCGCCTTCGTCCATCGGGTTGAACGTCTTGGTCGTGATCATCGGGCGCACTCCGCGACGGCGCATCCACGCGCCGACCATCTCCTCGCTGCGCCCGCCGCCATAGGCGTCGGCGGTGTCGAAGTGGTCGATCCCTGCCTCGAACGCGGCATCCATCAGTGCAAACGCCTCGTCTTGACCCAGGCCCTGCCCGAACAGCTCGGGCGCAGAGCCGACCCCGCCGAAGTTCCCGCATCCGAGCGCCACCCGCGGGACTGTGAGCTCGGAGCGCCCGAGCTGCCGTCGCTCGATCGGAAGGGTCGCGCTCACCTCACTATTTGATCGAACCGGCGGCGGCGTGGCAAATTGGCGGACCGTGCCTCGCCCGCGCCGCCATCGCCTCGCCTTCGCCGCGGCGCTCGTGACGACGCTGCTTGCGCTCACCGGATACGCCGCGTCAAAGCCCCGACCGACGCTGCTTGCGCTCACCGGATACGCCGCGTCAAAGCCCCGGCCGACGCTGCGCGCGCTCACCGGATACGCCGCGTCAAAGCCCCGGCCGACCCCGCTGCCTCGGGACGCCGTGATCATCACGGTCCCGCGCGCGACGGCTGGGGTGAGCGGGCGTCTCATTCCAGCGGGCTTTCTGGGGCTGTCGCTCGAGAACAGCGCGATCATCCCGTACGCCGGACGCGGCCCCCACCGGGTCGACCCGGTCTTCGAGCAGCTCATCCGCAACCTCACCGCGGCTCAGTCCCCCGTCCTGCGCATCGGCGGCGACAGCACCGACTGGGCGTGGTACCCGGTCCCCGGCCTGACCAAGCCGAACGGGGTGCGGGTCACGCTCACCCGGCGCTGGCTCGCCGTAACGCACGCGCTCGCCAGCGACCTGAACGCCCGGCTCATCATGGGCATCGACCTGGAGGCCGACAGCCGCGCCGCCGCCGACGACGAGGCGAGCGCGTTCGAGCGGGGGATCGGGACGGGACGGATCGAGGCGCTCGAACTCGGCAACGAGCCCAACCTATACGGCAGCCTGACCTGGTACGTGTTGCCCGACGGCCGGCACGTGTTCGGCCGTCCGCCCGGCTACGACTTCCAGTCATTCCTTGGCGACTTCAGCGCGTTTGCCAAGGCCCTCCCGGGGCCGCTCGCCGGACCGGCCACCGGCGCGACCGGTTGGATGGCGGACACCGGTCGGTTCCTCGCCGCGGAGCCGCGCGTCAAGCTGGTGACCGTGCACGCCTATCCGCTCCAGACCTGCGACGTCCCGCACTCGTCTCCGCTGTTCCCCACGGTCTCGCACCTGCTCGCCCCCCAGGCGACGACGGGCCTGGCCGATGGGGTCGCCGTGGCCGTGGCGCTCGCCCACTCGCGTCAGGAGCCGGTGCGAGTCGACGAGATGAACACCGACTCGTGCGGGGCCGCGCCCGGCGTCAGCAATGCGTTTGTCTCCGCTCTGTGGGCGCTCGATGCCCTGTTTGAGATGGCTCGGGTCGGCGTTGACGGAGTGAACCTCCACACCTATCCGGGCGCCACCTACGAGCTGTTCAAAATCACCCACACGGCCCGCAAGTGGCGCGCCTGGGTGAGCCCGGAGTACTACGGCCTGCTGATGTTCGCCCAGGCCGCACCACCCGGATCGCGGCTCATCTCGACCACGACCACGAACGCCCAGGGGGTGACGGTGTGGGCCACCCGGGGAAGGAAAGGCCGAGTGCGAGTCGTGCTCATCAACGAGAGCCCCGACCGGCGCACGGTCTCGCTGAGCCCCGGCGCCGATCGTCCGGCCACGCTCGAGCGCCTGCGCGCACCCGGCCTCACCAGCACCGCCGGCGTCTCGCTCGGCGGCCAGAGCTTCGGCAGGCGCACCACCACCGGCCGGCTCGCCGGCCGCTCGAGCATCGCCAGGCTCAGGTCCGGCCACGGCCGCTACTTGTTCACGTTGCCTGCGGAGAGCGCCGCGCTCGTCACGTTCTGAGGATCAGCCGCGGCTCCCGCGCTCGCTACCGTTGCCCCCATGCCGGTCCTGGAAGCACGCGGCATCGCCAAGACGCTTGGCGCGGGGCGCGCGCAGCGCCGCATCCTGGACGGAGTGGACCTCGAGGTCCAGGCCGGTGAGGTGGTCGCGGTGCTCGGCCGCTCAGGGAGCGGCAAGTCGACCCTCCTGCACCTCCTGGGCGGTCTCGACAGTCCCGACGCGGGCCGGATCGTCCTCGCCGGGCAGGAGCTGACCGCGCAGACGCCCCGCGCCCTGGCGAAAATGCGGCTGCGCCACGTCGGTTTCGTCTTCCAGTCCTTCCACCTGATCGAGGAGCTGAGCGGCGAGGAGAACGTGCTTCTCCCGGCCCGGCTGCCCGGCGCCGGCCGCGACGGCGAGCGGCGGGCGCGGCGGCTGATCAGCGAACTCGGGTTGAGCGAGATCGCGGGCCGCCGCCCACACGAGCTCTCGGGCGGCGAGCAGCAGCGACTGGCCATCGCGCGGGCGCTGGTCAATGACCCCGAGCTCGTGCTGGCCGACGAGCCCACCGGCAACCTCGACCGTGAGAACGGCGCCACGGTCCTGGCTCTGCTGCGCAACCTCCGCCGCCGCGCGGTAGTGATCGTGACCCACGAGCCCGAAGCGGCGGCGATCGCCGACCGGGTGCTGCATCTTCAGGACGGTCGGCTGTTGGCCGATGACGGGCGGCTCTCAGCGGAGGGCGCCCGGCTTAGGACCGCGCGGGTCCTCAGGGAGTCGGCCTGAGGGCGGCCTTCGCAGACGCGCGCCACGGCATCGCGCTGCGGCGCGGGCGCTCGCTCTTGACCGGGCTGGGAATCGCTCTGGCCGCGGCGATGCTGGTGGCCGCGCTGGTCGTGTCCGACAGCCTCGGGCTCGGGTTCGACAGAGCCGCCCACGCCGCGCACCTGCCGGACGTGATCGTGCGCTTCGACCTGCAGGACACGGCCCGGGTGAGGGAGCGCATCGCCGCGCTCCCCGACGTCGCCGCCTACACCGTGCGCCAGGAGGTGACCGGCGCGGGGTTCGAGACCGCCGGCAACTTCGCCGACAACGGCGCGGTTGAGATCGTCGGACGGGGTCGCCGCGGCTACGCGATCGTCGGCGGCCGCGATGTCTCCGGCCGGCCCGGCGAGGTCGTCGTGGAGCGTGGGCTGGCCGCGGCCTGGGGACTGAAGCTCGGCGGAACGCTCGATATCGACGGCCTTGGGGACGAGCGGATCGTCGGGTTCTCCGAGAGCCCGGACAACGTCTCCTATCCGCTGGCGGTGCCCCGGGTGTACGTATCCGAGGCGGCCGTGTACGGGGCAGGGCGCGCCCCGCGGGTCAACCTGGCCGACATCTGGCTGCGCGACCCGCGCAACCTGGACGAGGTGCTCGTCCAGGCCCGCTCGACGAGCTACGGGCTCCGCGGCGTGCGCTTCGTCACCCGCTCGGGCGTGCGCGTTCTGCTCGACCAGGCCGCCGGCATCGTGATCGACCTGCTGGTGGCGCTGTCGCTGATCGCGCTCGCCACCGCCGCCGCGATGCTGGCCGCCTCGGCCCGTGCCGAGGTCCAGCGCCGCCTGCGCGGGATCGGGGTGCGGCGCGCCGTGGGCGCCTCGCGCGGCTACCTGGTATCCGTCCAGGCGCTCGAGGCCGCGTTCGTCGCGGCGCCGGCGGCGACCATCGGCGCGCTCGGCGGACTGCTCGCGACCTACGGCCCGACCACTCGGCTGCTCGTCCTGCTGAACGAGCCGGCGCCCGGCTCGGCGCTCGCGCCGGCGCTGGCTGGCGCTTGGCTGGGTGCCGTCGCGATCCCCGTGCTGGCCGCGGCCTGGCCGGCGTGGCGGGCGGCGGGTCGGCCGCCGGTGGCACTTCTGCGCGGCGCCGAACTGAGCGGCGGCGCGCGCGGCCGGGCCCGATCCGGCCGGGGCCCGGCCATCCCCCGCGCCGGCCTGACCGTCCTCGGCGCCCGTCTGGCCGGCGCGCACCGCGTCCGCCTCGTCGCTACGGCCGCGACGCTCGGCTTCTCGACCGCGTTCGTGCTGCTGATGCTCGCGCTCGCCTCGGCCCTCAGCTCGCTGGAGACCGACCCCGGGGCACTCGGCAGGCGCTACCAGCTCACCGCGAACCTACCGGCCTCGGCGGCGGCGCACGTCCGCTCGATCGCCGGCGTACAGGCGGCGGCCCCGCGCTACGAGGCCGGGGCGGTCGACTCGTTCTCCCTCGGCGAGACGATCGACGTGATCGCCTATCCCGGCGACCACACGATCTTCGAGGCGCCGCCGCTCGTGTCCGGGGCCCGCCTGCACGGCGCTCACGAGGCCGAGGTGGGCCTCGGCCTGGCCCAGGCCCTCGGGCTCACCCCCGGCTCCACCCTGGCCATCGAGCTCGCCTCGGGCCCGGAGCTCCGGCTCCGCGTAGCCGGCGTGGTCAGCTCGCTCGATCACGACGGCCGGATCGCCTACGTCCCCGCGCAGGCCATGCTGGCCGCCGATCCCGGCACCGCCGACGGCGCGCAGCTCGCGGTCCGGCTGAAACCGGGCGCTAGCGCCTCGGCGGTCAGCGCCGCGCTCGGCCCGAGCGCCACGCCCGCCACCGGCGCGGTCGGCCGCGGCGTCCCGCTCGTCGCCGTGCTGCGCTCGATCCTGCGGGCGGTGGCGATCGTCGATGGCCTGGTCTGCCTCTACGCGCTCATTCAAGCCTGCGCGCTGATCGTGCAGGAGCGCCGTCGCACGGTGTCGGTCCTGCGGGCGTTCGGCGCCGGACCGTCGGCGGTCCGGCGGCTGCTGAGCGGCGCCGTGATCGCGCTGGTAGCGCCGGCCGCCCTGCTCGGGATCCTGCTCGAGCGCGCGCTGCTCGGGCCGGCGCTGGCGCATCTGGCGGCCAGCTATGTGACGCTGTCGCTCGGCGCCAGCGGGACCGAGATCGCCGTGGTGCTGGCCGGGCTGGTCCTTGCCGGGGCCGTCGCGGTCGCGTGGGTGGCGCGGCAGATCGCGCGGGAGAGCGTGATCGCCGGGCTGGGGGCGTCATGATCACCCGGCGGGAGGCGATCGTCCTCGGTGCCGGTGCGCTGCTCAGCGCGGCGTGCGGAAGCGGGGGGACGAGTGGCGCCGCTCGCTCCGGCTCCACCCTGGCCTCGACCTGGTCGGACCCGGCCGGCACGGGCTCGCTTGCGCCTGGTCCGGGCGAGGCGCTCATCGCGAGAACCGAGCTGGGCCCGGCGCGGCCGGCCGAGCGCGTGCTCGCCACGCTCGCGCACGTCACCGACGCGCATGTGCTCGATCCCTCCTCGCCGGCGCGCGTGCCGTTCCTTGACCGCCTCGGCGACCCGTTCGAGTCGACCTTCCGGCCCCAGGAGACGCTCACCACCCAGGTGCTGACCGGAGCGACCCGGGCGGTGGCCGGGCTCAGGCCCGACGCGGTGATCGAGGGCGGAGACCTGATCGACAACGACCAGCGCAACGAGCTCGGTTGGGCGCTTGCCGTGTTGCGGGGCGGAGTGGTGCGGCCGGGTCCCTACTACGGAGTGCAGCTGGCCAGTGACCCCGATCCGTTCTACTACCGCCCCGACCTCGACGCGCCTCGCCATCCGGGCCTCCTGCAGCGGGCCGCGCGCTCATTCCGTGCGCGAGGCCTCCACGCGGCGGTGTACCCGGTGCTGGGCGACCACGACATCCTGGTCGCCGGCGAGCTCGCGCCGACCGCGGTCACGCGCCCTCTGGCAGTAGGCAACCGCGCGCTGTGGGAGCTCCCGCCCGGGCTCTCGCTGCCTCCCGGCACCCCGTTGACCGCCGGCGGCTCCCCCGACGGTCCGCCACTGCCCGGCCTCGTTCAGGAGTTTCTGGCGCGCGCGCTCGCCGGGCCCACGGTCCGTGTCCCGTCCGACCCGGCGCGCCGGCAGATGGACCCCGCCGAGGTCATCGACCTTCTGCGGCCCGGCACCAGAGGTAGTTTGGACTATGCCGCAGACGTCGGACGCGATCTGCGTCTGATCGTGCTCGACCTGGCCCGCCGCGCCGGCGGATCGGGCGGGCTCGTCCGCCCCGGCCAGCCTGGTTGGCTAGCCAGCCAGCTGGATGGCGCGGCGTCGACCGGGCGGTACGTGGTCGTGGTGTCGCACCAGCCGCTGTCGAGCTCCGAAGGCGGCGAGCAGCTGCTGGCGCTCCTCGACGCCCACCCCCGCGTGATTGCGGCACTGGCCGGCCACACGCACCGCAACTCGATCGAGCCGCGTGGCCATTACTGGCTGATCAACACCGCCTCGCTGATCGACTATCCCCAGCAGGCCCGCGCGGTGCGCGTGCTCGCCACCGCCGGCGGTGGCGTCGCGATCCAGACCTGGATGCTCGACCACACCGGGTCCCAGCTCGCGGCGATCTCCCGCCAGCTCGCCTACCTCGACGCGCAGGGCGGCCGGCCGAAGGGGTTTGCCGGCGGCCGCCTCGATCGCAACGTCACGCTGTACGTCTCGGCCTAAGTGCTCACTCGGCCGGTCGCGGCGGCCGAGTGCGGCTCAGCGTGCGCATGACGGCCGTAACCGCACTCTCGAGTGGCGGCGATCGTCGAGTGAGTGGTTAGGCCGGGCCTCGCTTCGCTCGGCGTCCGTGGGGCCGGGCGGGCCCGTCCGGTCGGTGCGCGGCGCGCGGGTGGACGCCGCCCGCCGGGCAGGATCGGGCCGGGCGGCCCCGTCCAGTCGGTGGGCGCCGCGCGGGTGGACGCCGCCCGCCGGGCACGGACGCCCGGCGGAACGGTCCCAGGGACGCCGCGCGGCGCCGGCGTATCAAGCCGGCCTCGCGCTACGACCGCGCGGCCCCTATCCCACCACCGTCTCGACCGTCTCGATCGGCTCGAGCTGGGAGATCTCCGACCGGCGATCCTCCCAGTGGGGCGGGATGCACATGTGCGTGCCGAGCTCTTCCTCGGACTCGTCGATCGTGAAGCCCTGCGGCGTGCCGTAGGCGATTTCCACCAGCAGGCCGCCCGGGCTGCGGCAGTACATCGAGAAGAAGTAGCCGCGGTCCTTGGGCTCCGAGACGTCGGTGAAGCCGAGCCCGACGATCCAGTCCTTGACCTCCTGCTGGTTGGCCGCCGAGACCACGTCGAACGCCTGGTGGTGAATGGTGCCCTCGCCGAACTGCCACGTGCCCTGGGCCAGATCCGGCTCCTCGGCCAACTCGAGCATCCGCCCGTAACCCTGCTCATCGCCGATGCGGTACTGATGATGCGGGCCTTCGGTGCCGAGCAGCTCGCCGCCCATCGCCTGTGTGAAGAAGAAGTGCTGGGGCTCGGAATCGCGTACTGAAGTGGTCGTGCCGTATGCGCCGCGGATGGCGTGCTCGGCCGGGACCACCGCGTCGTAGGGCTCGCGGTCGTCGGGATCCGGGTCGCCGATGATCTGGTACTCGATCCCGCACGGGTGGCGGAAGAACAGGCGCTCGGTGCCGAAGCGCTCGCCGCGCTCGTGG
>JAFASQ010000053.1 GCA_019244395.1 Solirubrobacterales bacterium
TTTCGCGACGGTGGTCAGCCTCATATGCGGGGGCTGGGTACCCCTAGACCTTTGTTCGTCGCACGGTCCGCTGTCTACTATCGAGCGCGGCCGGGTCGGGCTGCTCAGGGTTGTTTCGCGGACGTTGTGTGCGCGGGTGCCGGGAGGCCCGGGCCGCCTCGCCAACCACAAGCGGGTTGTTGGCGGAGTTGGGGTTGGGTTAGGGGAGCGTGGCGATCTCCCAGCAGAAGCCGGCGAGTTCGCGGGCGATCGCGACCGCGATCACGCCGTTGGGTTTGCGGCGGGCGTGTTTGAGCTGGCGCCAGCGGGCGTTGAGCCGGCGTTGCGCGCGCCAGGCGAGGTTGATGATCTCGGGCGGGTGGCCGCGTTGGCGGCGCTCTAGCTGGCGTCCGATCCCGGGGTGGCGCTGATAGTGGTAGGCGGCCTCGATCAGCAGCCGGCGGGCGTGGCTAGAGCCGGCTTTGGTGATCTGCCCCTGGCGGCGGCGCTGGCCGCTGGTGTGCTCTGAGGGGACGATCCCCAGGTACGCCGCCAGGCTGTCGGGATGATCGAATCGGTCAAGCGGGCCGGTCTCGGCGCACAGCCCCAGCGCCGAGAGCGTGTCGATCCCCCGCAGGCATCTGAGCCGCGCGATCGTCTCGCGCCACGGCGAGCCGTCGGCCAGTTCGCAGAGCTCGCCCTCGATCCGCTCGCGGCGGGCCAGCAGCACGTCGTGGGCGTGCAGATAGTCAGCGATCGTCAGCTGCGAGGCGCGGTCTGCAAACCGCAGCCCCGCCAGCCACTGCCGATGCGCCCGCGACCACGCCTTCGCGGGCCCCTGATAGTAGATCTCGCGGCGCAACAAAAACTTTCCCAGCCGGTGGCGCGCGCGCATCAGATCAACCCGGATCGCCTCGCGACAGCGAACCAGATCGCGCAGCTGCTCATGCTCGCGCGTGGGAACCATCACCAGCGTCAGCTCCCCCGCCGCCAACAACCGCGCCAGCCGGATCGCGTCCCGCTTATCGGTCTTGACCCGATCAGCCGGCGGGCGCTCGGTCCGCCCCGGCGCGCACACCACCATCTCGATCCCCACCGCCCGCGCGCGGCGCACCAACCCATAGCCCGTCGGCCCGGCCTCATACACCATCCGTGTCGGCACCGGAATCTCCACCAGCCGCCCGATCAGCTCATGCGGATAACCCACCACCCGGCTCACCACCACCTCGCCTGTTCCCTGATCAAACACCGCGATCGTCGACTCGCGCGCGTGCACGTCAAGACCGACCCACCGGATACCGTCAGCCACGTCGGTGCCTCCTATGAAGGTTGTGAACCTCGCGCCGAGGGCGTCATCCTCGAACGCGAGCAAACCCCCCACGACCTCGCGGGGGTGCCGACCCATCCTCGCTCACCGGCCGGACATCAACCCATACGGTCTACTCGAGTTTTGAGGCAGCTCGAATGGGTTGTTGTCCAGGTGGAGATCGTCACTCACGCCCCTTGACCAGCTCGACGATCCGCCGCACCACCTGCTCGAGCGTCAGCGTGGTGGTGTCCACCACCACCGCTCGCGGAGCCGGCTCGAGCGGGGAGTGCTGCCGTGTGCGGTCGCGTTGGTCGCGAATCGTCTGCTCCGCGAGCACCATCGCATGTTCCGCGCCCAGCTCCGACGCCCGCCGTCGTGCTCGTTCGGCGGGATCGGCGGTAAGAAACACCTTCACCTCCGCGTCGGGCGCGACCACCGTGCCGACGTCTCTGCCCTCCGCCACCCAATCTCCGTCACCGAGCAGGCGCCGCTGGCGCACGACCAGCGCCCGGCGGACCGCAGGATCCGCCGCCGCCCGCGACGCAGCTTCAGAGACCGACGGGGCTCTGATCGCCTCGGTGACATCAAGACCATCGAGCAGCACCCGCGGCCCCATCTCGAGCTCGATCGAGTCGGCGATCGCCGCCGGCTCGGAGGCGCGCTCGAGCGCGGCCAGCGCCACAGCTCTGTACATCGCCCCGGAGTCCAGATACCTGAACCCGAGCGCGTCGGCCACCGCCCGTGCAACGGTCGATTTTCCTGCCCCCGCCGGACCATCGATCGCGACGATTGTCACGACTCCACCCGCCCCACGAAGGCCCCCGTTCGCCTCGCCACGATCATCATGACGCGAGTCGCCCCAGGTCCTGCGTGAACTGCGGATACGAAACCGCCGCCGCGTCCATCCCGACGACCTCCACGCCGTCCTTGGAGGCGAGCCCCGCGACGGCGCCCAGCAGCGCCAGGCGATGGTCACCATGAGCGTCGAGCCGGCCGCCACGAAGCCCACCGGTGCCGCGCACGACGAAGCCGTCCGCAGCCGGCTCGATCTCGGCGCCGAGCGCCCGCAGCCCCTCCACCACGGTGGCGATCCGATCCGACTCTTTGACCCTCAACTCGGCGGCGCCCCGCACCTCCGTCTCTCCCTCGGCGAAGCACCCGAGCAGCCCGACCA
>JAFASQ010000330.1 GCA_019244395.1 Solirubrobacterales bacterium
AGCGGGCGCGACGCCGGACGAAATCATCGCGTTCTGCCGCCAGCGGCTTGCACGCTACAAGTGCCCCGACTCGATCGAGTTCGGACCACTCCCGAAAACCTCAACCGGCAAAGTCCAGAAATTCGCCCTGCGGGCGCGCGAATCGGCCGAACGTGAAACGCGAGCCGGCACGGCCGGCACGACATAGCACACAAGTCCCGCGCAGAAGCGGCGAAAAGGCGTCAGCGGCCGTCGGCGCCGCCCTAAAAAGAAGACCCCGCGATTTGCGCCCGCGGCCATCGGCACCGCGGACCAGCTGTGGAGCTCCTGCGCCTACGCGCTGCGGATCGAGAGCCGGCTCAACGCCGCCAGGTTCCCTATCCCCACGTCCTTTACCGCTACCAGGGAGCGGGCCACACGTCAACACGCTCGTGCCCTACGAGCCCGGCGATGCCTTTGCCGACCTCACCGATCCCCTTGGCCAAGGGAACACGCTGTCCGCAAACGCCAATGCCGACGCCCGCCTATGGCCGCGCCTTCTCAGTTTCCTCGCGCATCCCGCAGGACAGAAAGGCGTCATCACCGCGCCGTCGACCCCGCCACCACTGACGCCCAGCCAAGCATCCAGTTGAGCTCTCACGGCTCACAAGAGTGCAATCAGTGCGAAGAGTCCCCCCGCCGCGCTCGTGCATCGCGACGCCGCCGGCGCGCTGCCGCTGAGTCTGCGCCGATCGCCGCCATTGTTCGCTCTACGGGGGTGCGAGAGACGCTCGCCGAGCTGACCTCATCGTCTCTGACCGCCAGCACAACCGCCCGGATGCACGCCCCGAGACCGACAAAGAACGACACGATCCCCACGATGGTCCCCACGCCGCCCCCGAGCACCAAGCCGAGAACGAACAGGAACACCGCGAGTCCGAACCACGGCACCGCGCTGCTCTTCAGCTTCCTCAGCGACATCACGCTCCAACGAAGTCAGTTCCGGACCCCGCACCGTTGCCTATACCCCGATCATCGTTGGCGCAGACATCCCCACCCGGGGCAGGCCCAGGAACCAGAGAAGCAAACCAGCCGCGGCATGTCTGCTTTCACGAAGCACGGGCAGCGTCGATGCCTGCGCTACGAAATCCCTGCACAGACGATCCTTCACAGAACGCCGCATCAGTGCGCCAGGGTGGCGGGCGGCAGCCCAAGAACGCGATGCGGCTGCCCGGCACCCTCCTCAAGGCGTTCGGCGACATCGCCTTGATCGGCTCGAGGACGGTGCCCAGTTGGCCGCATGGTGCTCGAGTTGACGGGGCGGTCAACCCCGCGTCGCGTACCGTGGTTGGCGCCGTTAGGAGGCGACGAGCACCGGCTCGGGTGTCCCCGTCGACCGAGCCTACCCGCGGACGCTGGCTCGACTCCCAAATTGATGCGGTCAGCCCCCGAACACCGTTCGAGGGAAGGGGAGGGCTTGGCAAGTAGCGAGCGGCGCGGAATCGCATGCTCCGCTCAGGCCTTCCCACCGTCGATCCCCGTCGCGCGCTCGGAGAGGCCCTTGACCAGGCGACTGCGGACGCGAGCGAGCACCGCCGGTTGGCCGAGATCGGACGATTCACCTGGCACGTCGGTTCGTTTGAACGCCCGGGTCGGGAGCATGCGCGGTTCCTCCCCCAAGCGGTGGCGGCCCATCCGGTCTGAGTGGCATCGTCGTACTCGCATGAGTCCGACTGTCTTCCGTGATGGTCCGTTCCGGTTCTTCTTCTTTCGCGTGAGGAGGAGCGACTCCATATCCACGTCCAGTCGGCTGATGGCGAGGCCAAGTTCTGGATCGAGCCGCAGATCGAGCTCGCGCGGCACTATGAGCTGAGCGCTCAGGACTTGAGCCGCGCCGTACAGTTGGTCTTGAATCATGAGCAGGAGATTCGAGATGCCTGGCACAAGCACTTCGACACTTGAAGTCACGAACATTTCCAAGCACGGCTTCTGGCTGTTGCTCGACGGACGTGAGCTGTTTCTGCCGTTTGAAGATTTCCCTTGGTTCAAGCGTGCCCCGGTCGAGGCGATCCTGCGCCTCGAACGGCCGGCGCCTGGCCACCTCCGTTGGCCCGACCTGGACGTCGATCTGGCCATCGAATCCATCGAGCACCCTGAGCGCTACCCGCTGAAATCCAACGCGTGACCGGCGCGATACAGCAGCTCCCGCGTCGCGTTCGCCCCCGCTCGGCGGGTTGACCGCGCGCGATCGCCTTCGTGGCATTGCAGTGACGCCGTCACGAGACGCCGCGCGATCGCATCCACGAGGCAGAATTCGGCGCGATGGGAGTGCGGGACGGGTTCGCTTGCTCGCTACCGGCTAGCGCCGCGTCGTCGCGAGATTACGTTTGGTCGTCGCCATCGCGATCGTGGGGCGTGGGTCGGGCCTGAGATTGAAAGCGATCCTCGGGTTGGCGGGAATCGGATAACGTTTGCCTCGCCGTACTTTTCGGCGGCAGCGTGGAGGCCGCCGGGGCTCGGGACGGTGGCGCCATGGAAATAGAGATCACGACCGCCGTAGGCGGTATTCCGGATGAGGGTGAGCTTCGGGCGCTGCGCGATTGGCTGATGCTGGAGAGTCCTCGGCCGGGTGCCATGTCGATCAGGCCGGCAACGGCGGGCGCTGAAGATATGGGCGCCGCGGCTGACGCGCTGACGGTCGCGGTTGGCTCCGGCGGCGCGATTACGGTGCTCGCCGGGGCGATCCGCACGTGGATCCAGACGCGCCGCCAGACGGTCAGGATGGTGATCAGGCGACCGGGCGGAGTCGAGCTTGAGATCGATGCCGGCGTAAAGGATCCAGACGCAATGATTGAGAAGTTTTTGAAGGTCGCTTCTAAAGAGTGACGAGCACCCGCTTGATGGATTCCGCGCGCTCCCGCGCGATCCTAATTGGTGTGGGCAGCTATCGCGCGGGAAGCGAGCTTGAGGACTTGCCGGCGGTCGCCGCTGGTGTTCAGGAGCTCCAGCGTCTGCTCCTCGATCCCGCGCACGGAGGACTAGCGTCGAACGCATGCCGGGTCCTGATCGACCCTAGCTTTCCCGACGACGTCGACCGGGAGCTCGCCGGCTGCGCGCGGGATGCGGAGGACACACTCCTGGTCTATTACTCGGGCCACGGAGTTCCCGACCAATATGACGGGGCGCTTCACCTCGCATTAAGCGCGACTGAGCGGGACCGACTTCACGCTACGGCGATCCCGTTTGAGTGGGTCCGCCGGGCGCTGCGCTCAAGCCCGGCCAGCGCGAAGGTTGTCATCTTGGACTGCTGCTTTAGTGGGCGGGCGATCCAGCCGATGTCGGCTGGAGAGCTTGCGGCGGAAGCCGACGTCGCCGGGTCATTCGTGATGACGGCGTCTGCTGCTAACCGAACGGCTTTGGCGCCCGAGGGTGAGCGGTTCACGGCGTTCACGGGCGCCTTGATGGAAATCTTGCGGGACGGCATACCGGACGCGGGAGACCTGTTGGACCTGGAGGCGATCTTCAGACGCGCCCGCGCAGCGTTGATCGGCCTGGGTCGTCCGGAGCCACAGGCGCAGCGGATCAACGCCGCGTCTCAGCTCGCCCTTTCGAAGAACCCGGCCAAAGGGGCTCAGCTCGAGTTGGCCGATGTGCGCGAACGTGCCTTGAGCGTAGATCCGGCCGAGCGGCGGCCCATCGTTCCTGTGTTGGCACGGATTTCTCGTGGGCAATCGCGTCATGCGGGCGCGGCCCAGCTACTGCTTCACAAGCTTCGCCACGACCCAGTGCCCGAGATCGCCGAGGCGGCTCGCGCCACCGAGGCGCCCCGGCCTGTCTGGCCTCACACGGCACGGTCGACGGACTTCGCCACGAACCCAGGTTGGTATCTCACGGCCGTGTTCTATGAGCTGGATCTGGACGCCTACTGCGATGGTGACTACGACGGGCGCGGAGATCTCGTTGGGTTGATCGCAAAATTCGACTACCTGCAGTGGCTCGGCGTGGACTGCATCATCCTGTCGCCGATCAGCCCGCTCGATGACCCGTTAGCCGTCACGGCCGCCTACGGCGACGCGGGCGATGCGATGGCGCTGATCGACGATGCGCATGCTCGGGGAATCCGTGTCGTGTGCTCGTTGCACGCGGCCCCCGGGGACGCCTCGCCCGATGAGCTCGAACACGTCGCGACGACTTGGTTGGACCGCGGCTTCGACGGCGTCCGTTTGCGCAGCGCGGACGCGGAGGCTGAGACGCTGGTGGAACGCCTCGCGGCCGTGTGCCGAGTACGCGAGCGGGTGGTAATCCTGCCCATGTCGAGTCCGGTGTCCGGGGACGGCCCGTCCGCTCGGGTTAGCTGCATGACCGCGCGGCCCGACTTCGGCGCCACCGTGTTGCTAGCGGCCCGTAGGGAGGACGCGTCGCCCATCATCGAATGGACAGCACGATTTGCTGGCGGCCCGGCCCACGGGCATCGTGCGCTGTACCTGCGCGACGGTTGCGAGCTGCCGCTCGATGGGCTCCCGGTCGACGAAGCGAACTACATGCTGGGCGAGTACGCCCGCGATCCAGCTGCAAGACTCGGGAACGGGATACGCCGGCGACTGGCGCCGCTTCTGGACAACGACCGGGGTACGCTCGAGCTCGCATACGTGCTGCTCTTCACCCTGCCAGGTAGCCCGTTTCTCTTTTACGGCGACGAGATCGGTATGGGCGACAACCTCGACCTGGACGGGCGCAACGCGCTTTGTACGCCGTTTCAATGGATCGGACAGCCGCTCGGCGGGTTCTCCGGCGGCGTGGAAGCCGACCTCGTCCGCCCGGTGGGGTCAGATTCTGTGTACGGCGTCCAGGCCGTCAACGTCGAAAGCCAGTTGCGCACGCCGGCATCGCTGCTGCGGTGGTTGCACCGCCTCATCGCCCTGCGGCACGAATACCCGGTGCTCGCGATCGGAGCGCTGGGGCTGATCGAAACGTCGCATCGGAGGGTGATGGCGTTCACTCGGACATTCGAGGATGACGCGGTACTCGTCACAGCTAACCTGAGCCGATCCGCAACCGTGGTTGAGCTCGACCTCGAAAGGTGGCGTGATCGGGTTCCAGTCGACACGTTCGGCGGCGTCTCGTTTCCGTGGATCGGCGAACTTCCCTATCTGCTGACCTTCCCGGGCCGAGGCTTCTATGTACTCGCGCTCAAGCCCCGGGTCTCAAAACCCGATCGCAGCTACTAAAGGGACGGCTGGTGCCAAGCCGCACACCTCGCGGCCGACGCTTTCGCTTGTCTGGTAGGCGTTCGAGACGCCACCGCTTCGGCGACGGAGCAGCTAGTCCTTGACGACGCTGTCGCGTGGCCGCCCTGTCGGCCGGCACTGCTTATTGGACTGCGACAGCGACGAGGTCGTGCTTCTTTCTGTCGTGGAGCGGCACTCTGGTGGCATTGGTGCCCGGGGTCCTGCTGCTCCTGAGGACCGGCGGGGACGCTCGGCTGGGCGGCTCGGCCTCCCCGGGCGAGCGCTGCAGCGAGCGCCCCTTTGAGTGCGTGGGACGCATCGGTGGCGCTCAGCCGCCGCGCGAGTCGTGGCGTCGGGCAGCGCGAGATCGTTCAGCGCAGGACGAACCCGGTCCCGAGCGGGTCGCGAGGGTCGAGCACGAAGCGGTGCTCGCCGGTGCGGAAGGCTGTCCCGGAGACCTCGGTGAGGACGCCCTCGGCTACGTCGTCGATCGCCTGGGCCGTGAAGCTTGTTCCGGCCATCGAGTCGTTGCGCCAGATGTCGCCGGCGGCGATCTCGCCGTCGGCCAGCGGCAAGGCGGGTGCGCGCCGACGTCGCCGACCCGGTTCGCGAGCGGTCAACTTCGCCGTCGGCGAAGATCGCCACGTTGCGGTGATGGCGCGGCCCGACCGGCTCGGTCAGGACCGTGCCATGGATGCCGGAGAGCCGGTGTGCGGGTGTCGCGCGACCGGTGTTACGCGGCCACGCCGAACGCGTGGCGAGCGATGGAGCGGAGCTTGCGAGATCTTTGGGATTTCGATGCCGAACCGG
>JAFASQ010000339.1 GCA_019244395.1 Solirubrobacterales bacterium
TTCGCGCTCGATCACGGCAAGCTCACGAACGGGACGGCGGCGCAGCGCCTGTCGACGAACATGCTCGGCTCGGTGTTCCAGTACTTTGCTGAGATCACGGGCGAGAAGGTCACGGTGGCGCAGGCGCGGGCGGTGGCGCGGGCGGTCTACCCGCACCCGAAGGTCCCGGTCGGGTATGTGCGCGGCGAGGACGGCGGGCTGGTGGTCGACCCAGCGGCGGCGAAGGTGGTGGTGCGGGCGTTCCAGCGCCGCGACCTGGGCGCGTCGCTGGTGGAGATCCAGGCGTGGCTGGCCGAGAATGGGATTGCGCGCGCGCTCTCCGGGGTGGCCTGGATGCTGCGCTCGCGGATGTACCCGGGTGAGATCCACTTCGGCGAGCTGCACAACCCGCATGCTCACGAGCCGATCGTGAAGGATCGCCGGCTCTTTGAGCGGGTGCAGCGGCGGACGGTCTCGCGCGGGCGCCAAGCCAAGTCTGAGCGGCTCCTGGCCCGCCTCGTGGTGCTGCGGTGCGGAACGTGCGGGTCGCGGATGGTGATCAACTCCGACAGCGGCAGCTACCGCTGCGGCGACACGAGCGCGAACCGCTGCCGGCGACGGGCGGCGGTCAAGGCCGACCGGGTCGAGGCGCTGGTGGTGGACGCCGTCCGGGCGCACTCGGCCACCGCCAACCCGCACCCTCGTGCGTCGCGCAAGCGCCAGATATGCGAGGCGGACGAGGCGATCGAACGGGCCGGCGCGGAGCTCGATGACACGATCCGGCAGCTCGGCGAGCTTGGCTTGTTGGGCCCGGGCGGCGAGCCAGGAGACCTTGGCGAAGCTGACCACGGCGCTCGATGACGCGCACGCCGTCCGCGCGCGACTCGCCGATGGCGGCAAGAGCGATGTCATCGGTCATGACGAGATCGACAAGCTGCGCGAACCCGCGAAGCGGTTAGCGGCGTGGCGACGGCTGATCACCGACACCGTCGAGTCAGTTACGGTCGCGCCGGCGATGACGGCGGATGGGCGCCCCAGTCGCCTCTGGGACCCTCGCCGGATCGACATCAGGTTCCTGGACCAGCATCCATAAGGACGCCGCCAGCGGCGACTTCTCGCGCTCGGTCGACATCCTTCCGGCCGTCCGACCCGCACGGCTCTCTCGACCGTCGCGGGGTCGGACAGAGCCGGTCGGTTGTATGGAGCCCCCAATTCCGGGATCGCCGGGGTGAAGCAGCCGTCCCCCCGCCACCGCGAGACAAGTGAGGACGTGGCATTGCGAGAGTGCGTCTGCCGACGCCTGCGCGGATGCTATGTCGCGGAAGCACAAGCAAGCCCGACGCCGGCGAAAACATGAATGCGATCGTGCGAGGGATGAGAGCCGTTCCGACTGGCCGAAAACGGCGGCCTCCGGCGCCACCCGGTCGACGACTCCTCCGGGTGAGAGCGGTCGCGCCGGAGTGCCGATGCGCGCTGCTGGATTACGCCTATTCCGGTCGCAGCGTCCGCGCGGCCGCTTTCCTCGGCGACCAGTAGCGCGGCTGTGTTCGAGGTCGGTGGGCAGTCCGGGCAGCCGAGTGTACTTCCGCGTCGTGAAGACCCTCGTCATCGATCTCGCAAGCCGCGGTTGGCGTTAGCGGGCAACGAGGAAGCAACCGTCCGGCTCGCCGGCTCTCCCGCGCCCAAGAATGCGGTCGTATCGCCGATGCAGGCGCGCTTGCTGCGCTTGGCGTTCCATGTCTCCGCCACACAGCGCGCCGAGTTCGAGGTGCAAGCCGGCCAGAAACTGTGATGCGCGATCAGTGTGTGTTAGTGTGCACGCGTTATTTGGTCATTGCTCTCGTCTGACCGCGATGACGAGGGTGTGAGGGGTGATTTCTGTGGAGCGTACCCGGAGTTGGTTGGGCGTTGGGTCGATCAGAGTGGGACGCGATCTTCGCGCGCTGAAAACCTTGGCATGGCCATCGGGGCGGGGTTTGGCGGGCTCTCGGTTATGGGGTGGTTGTGTGCTCGTGCTGCTGTTGGTGTGGCTGGGGGTGCTGCCGGCCCCCGCGGCGGCTGCGCCGCCGAGCGCCCTGTATTACGCGGGCAATACCTCCAACCAGGTATTCCCGTTCTCGATCGGTGCCGACGGCTCGCTGTCGCAGATCCCGTGCGCGGGATCCAGGTGCAATGCGACCCAACCAGTCGGCGAGGCAGTGACCCCGAACGGCCGGTTCCTGTACACCGGCGGATACCTCGGCGATATTTCGGCATTTGCGCTTGGCGCCGACGGATCGCTTTCGCCGATCGCCTGTACGAGCGGCTGCAACGTCGGTGGCACGGTCTTGCAGTTGGCTATCACCCCGGATGGGCGATTCCTATATGCGCCGGTCGAGAGTTCAGGCGTGATCGCTGTGTTTGCGATCGCCTCGGATGGGTCGCTGTCGCGGGTCACGTGCGCTCCGAGCAACTGCACGACAGGCCCGGGAACCTTTCCGTTTACACCGGTGGTGACGCCGGACGGCAAGTTCCTGTACGTCACCGTGTCTCCCCCGTTCGTTTTCCCGCGGCCTCCGAACTTCGTATCGATCTTCCGGATCGCCTCCGATGGGACGTTGACGCCGATACCGTGCCCGAACAATCAGTGCAGCACCGGTGGGGGGTCGTTCGGGGAATCGCTCACGCCGGACGGGCGCTACCTCTACGTGACCAGTAATGCCAACTCGTCGGTTTCGGGGTTCGCGATCGCGGCCGACGGGACGCTGACGCCGATCCCGTGCCCCGGGACCAGTTGCAACAGCGGTCTCTTTCCGAGCATGCTCGCGGTCAGCCCCAACGGCCACTTCGTGTACACGGCCAACGGCGACGGCACGTTGTCGGTGTTCTCGATCGGGACTGGCGGGTCATTGACGCCGGTGCCCTGCTCGGGCTGTAGCAATCCGAACGTCGGAGATTTCACGAGCCTGGCGATCGCTCCAGGGCCTCGGTTTCTGTACGGCGCGACGGGTATCGGTCGGGGCCTCGGGACGCTGTCGGTGTTCGCGGTGGCGGCGGACGGGACGCTGTCGCTGGTTCCCTGCCCGGCGTGCAACACTGGCCGCCAGTCCAACAATCAGGCGTTGGTGGTGAGTCCTGATCAGGCGCCGGTGGCCGCGTTCGTGGCGGCGCCGAGGCCGCCGGGTCAGGCTTCGACGTTTGATGGTTCGGGTTCGACTGCGTCGCCACGACAATCGATCGCACGATATGACTGGAGCTTCGGCGATGGGACCACCGCGCCGAATGGCGGGCCGACGCCGTCGCATACGTACGCCCTGCCGGGCAACTACACCGTTACGTTGACGGTGACCGATGATGCGGGCTGCTCGACGGCGCTTGTGTTCACCGGCCAGACGGCCAGCTGCAACGGGGGTTCCAGCGCGGTGGAGACGCTGCAGATCGCGGTCCCGGCGCCCCCGACCGTGCAAATAACAACGCCGGCTGGCGGCGCGAGATACACCGTCGGGCAGGTCGTGCACTCGAGCTTTACCTGCACCGAGGGGACGGCCGGGCCGGGGATCGCCTCCTGTGTGGATCAGCAGGGGCGGCCTTCGGGCGCCGCGGTGGATACGTCCATGCCGGGCTCACACACGTTCACCGCGACCGCCGCGTCGAAGGACGGGCTGAGCGCCTCGAAGACGGTGACCTACACGGTGTTGGCGCCGGCGCGGGTGCGAATCACCAGTATGCGCGCGTTCCCGCTGCGGCAAGGCTGCG
>JAFASQ010000373.1 GCA_019244395.1 Solirubrobacterales bacterium
GCTCGGACCGGCTTTCTCAGCGCTCCGGTCGCTCGTCTGGAATGACCTATCCGCCTCGGCCAGTTCGTCTTCGTCGAAGGACGAAACAGTGGGCGCTCTCGTGGCCCACAGTGGCCCGGACATCCCAACCGCTCCCGCGGCCTCGACAGCGAACTCGCCGGGAGACTGATAGCGGGCGGATGGGTCCTTGGCCATCGCGCGCCTGACGACGGCGTCGAGCGCCTCGGGCACCTCAGGCCGCCGAGCACGAGCCGATGGCGGATCCGCCGACCGGTGCGCATACATCTTGGCGGCCGGCGTTGCCTCGGGGTATGGCACCTCGCCGGTCAGTGCCTCGTAGAGCACACAGCCGAGCCCGTAGATGTCCACGCGCGCGTCCACATCCGCGCCCTCGATGTACTCGGGCGCGAGATAGTCGAATGACTCGAGAAGTTGCTCCTGGACCGTCAGCCCGGTCAGGTCGTTCGCGCGACGCGCCAGCCCGAAGTCGGTCAGGTAGGCATGGTCGACCGGAGTCACCAGCACTCTCGAGGGCTTGACGTTGCGGTGCATGATGCCGATGGCGTGCGCCGCCGCCAGTGCCGAAGCGACCTGGTCGACGATGCGCACCGCGCTCCTGGGTTCGAGCGGTCCCTGCTCGCTCACCAGGTCGCTGAGGCTGGTGCCTTCGATCCACCGGGTGACGATGAACAGCTTGCCGTCGGCTTCGCCCGTCCCATAGATCGGCACGACGTTGGGGTGATCGACCGAAGCGAGCGCCGATGCCGCGCGATTCAATCGCGCCCTGGTCGCCGGGTCCCGGGCTAGATCGGGACCGACGATGCGGAGCGCCACCTGGCGACCGAGCCGCACGTCGCGGGCCTTGTAAATCGCGCTCATCTCGCCGTGACCGACGAGCTCCTCGAGCTCGTAGCCGTCGAACCGACCACCTCTGCGCGTTGCTTGTCCTGGTTGTGAAATCACCAACCTGTGCTTCCCGCCCAGCCCGCGAGTAATCGCCATTACGAGGATTAGGGACGATTAGCCACCGGATGTGTGGGTAGCCGCTAGATACGGCCCGCCGCTGGAAACGGACGTCTCGCGGGCCGCGTCTGCTGATGGTTCGAACTGCCCCGGAATACAGCCCTGCACGTACCCCTGTGCGCCGTCGCGGCGCGCGGCCTGCCGCCACCGCTGGTGAGCCGTTTCCGCTGTCGCGACGCGGCCGCGCGCGCCTCCCGGTAAGACGCGAGCTCCGCCTGGAGAGCACCGCCGCGATCGTGACAATTGCAACGCTCGCAGGCGCCGCCCTTCGACTCGCCGTCAATCGCGATCTTTCGCTCGAGGAGGTCAAGACGGCCGATCTGGCGCACCTCTCGTTCGGCGGATTGATCAATCACCTCTCCCACGCCGGCGTCCAGCCGCCTCTCCATCCAGTGCTCCAGTGGTTACTGGTCCGCGTCGCCGGCGGGAGTGACTTCGTGCTGCGAGTGCCATCGCTCGCGGCTGGGATTGCCCTGATTCCGGTCGCCGCCTGGCTGGGCGGCGAGCTGTTCGATCGCCGAACGGCGATCGCGACTGCGTTGTTGGTGTCCGTGGCGCCGGCGCTCGTTTGGTACAGCCAGGAAGCCTCCAGTTACGCGCTGGTGGCGCTGTTCTCCACGCTGGCGGTGATCGGTGCCGCGCGGGCGATCCAGCGCGGGCGACCCGCCGACTGGGTGCTGCACGTGGTCGCGGCGTCGCTGGCGGTGTGGTCGGGCTGGTCGGGCATCTTCGTGGTCGCCGCGATCGAGCTGGGCTTCGTGCTCGTGTGGATTCAGCGCCGGCGCACTGGCACTCCGCTGCAACCGTTTCTCGCCGCCTGGGGCTTGGACACGCTCGCGCTCGGCTTTCAGCTCGTGGCGCTCGGAGTGCTGTTCGCCGCACAGCTGAGCCACAACGGTGGGCTGACCGGTGTCACCGACGTGAGCGCGTCCGGCGTCTCGTTCTACACCACGGTCTCGAACGTCTCCTGGGGTCTGTTCGGCTTTCACCCCAGCGCCGTGACCACGGTCCTGTCGGCGCTCTGGCCGCTCGGGATGCTGGCCAGTCTCGTGATGATCGGACGTGAGGCCGGCCCCCGCGCCTGGCTGCTGCTCGGTTGCGCGCTGACCCCGGCCCTCGGCGTGTTCCTGCTCGGTCTCGCCGTTCCGGGCGCATTCGACGTCCGCTATGCGCTCGCCGCGGTCCCGCTCCTGTTCGTACTGGTCGGGCACGTCGCCACGGCGTGGCCGCGGAGCCGCCTCGGTCGCACGCTGGTCGTCGGAGGAATCCTGCTCGTGCTGATCGGGGCGCTGGTCGATCAGCAGACCGACAAGAACAATCCGCGCCGCTACGCGTACCGGCAATCCCTGGCCCGGGTGCAGCGGGAGGCCCGTCCGGGGGCGGCCGTGCTCTACGAGCCCTCGGCCCTGCACCCGGTCGTATCCCGGTACGCGCCCGGCCTGCATGTATCACCGCTCACCACGAGGCTGCCGACTCGGGCGCAGGCGAGCAGCGTGTTCGTCGTCACCTCGTTTGCGAACAGCCCGAGGCTCCAGGCTCTCCTCAACCGTGAGATCGGAGCTCTGCGGGCGACCCGTCACCTCGTTACCCGCCACAGCTATTCCGGCGTCAATGTGTGGTGGTTCCGGTGAGCGCGAACGCCCTCGACATCCGCTTGCGGCGTCCTAGCTGGGACCCGCTGCCGCGCGGGCTTCCCGTGCGCACGCGGGTGCGGCTCGCGGCGCTGGTCGGCTTGCCGCTCGTCGTCTTCTACCTGTCGTGGCTGTTCGATCCGGTGCGCATAGGCCAACCCGAGTTGTACGTGCTGCTGGTCTGCGCCGAACTGCTGAACGTCGTCCAGGCCGTCGGCTTCTGGTGGACCTGCGCGTTCGAGCGGATCCGAGAGCCCAAGGCGCCGACGGTGCCGGCAGCCGTCGACGTGCTAATCCCGCGCTATGACGAGCCGCCAGAGGTCGTCGAGCTGACGGTCGCCGCAGCCGCCAGGCTGCGGGGCCACGACGTGCGCGTATGGCTCCTCGACGACGGCGACAGCGACGAGATGCGCGCCCTCGCGGACACCTACGGCGTCGGCTACCTGCGGCGGCCCGTCCACGACCACGCCAAGGCCGGAAACATCAACCACGCCTTGACCAAGATCGACGCGCCGTACGTCGCGATCATCGACTGCGACCACGTCGTGTATCCGGACTTCTTGGAGGCGACGCTCGGACACTTCGAGGAGGACGACCGGCTCGCCTTCGTGCAGACGCCGCAGTACTACGCGAACGGCAACGAGCCGGGCGTGCCGGGAGCTGCCTGGCATCAGCAGACGTTGTTCTTCGGCGCGATCGCGCGCGGCAAGGACGGCCTGGGCGCGACCTTCTGCTGCGGCACGAACGTGGTGTTCCGGCGTGCGGCGCTCGACGAAACCGGGGGCTTTCCCACGCACTCAATCACCGAGGACTTTGAGCTGTCGATCGCGCTGCACGAGAGCGGATGGCGCACCGCGTACCTCCCGAAGGTCCTTGCTGCCGGCCTCGGGCCGGAGGACATGGCGGCATACACCACGCAACAGTTGCGCTGGGCGCGCGGCTGTCTCTCGGCGCTACCGCGAATCCTGCGCGCGCGTCTGCCCTGGCGCCTGCGCGCTCAATACCTGCTGTCCGGGCTGTACTGGCTGTCGGGATGGACCGTGCTGTTCTACATGATGTTCCCGCTGCTGCGGATCCTGTTCGGGGTGCAGCCCCTGGCGCACCTCACTGCACCCGAGTTCCTGCTCCATTTCGTCCCCTACTTCCTGATCGCGCTGTCGACGGCGGCGCTGGCCGGCGCCGGCTCGTATACGTTCACCGCGCTCGCCCTCGCCGCGGCGTCCTTCTGGGTGTTCATCGTGGCTTCGCTCCTCACGGCTGCGCGCCGGCGGGGATCGTTCAAGGTGACCCCGAAGACCGGGGCGAATGCTCGCCAGCCGCGCGCGGTGGCACCGGCTCTGGCGGCGATCGCCGTCCTCGCCAGCGTCTCGATCTGGGGGCTGATCCACACCCCCGACTCCGCCACGTACAACAACGCGTCGTTTGCGCTGTTTCACATATGTGTGCTGTTGACCGGGTGCTGGCCGGCGTTGCGCCGCCCGCAGCCGGCGGATAGCGGCTCGGCATCGTCGGCGGAGGTGATCCGCCTGCAGGCGTCATGAGAACGAGGGGGACTTTGTTCTTGTGCTTGCTCGCGCTCTCGCTCGTGTCATGCGGGAGCAGCCGGACCCAGACATCATCCAGCGGCAACCGCACCGCCGTCGGCGCCGAATCCGCGGCGAGGCGGCGTCCTGACAAGCTGGCAACCGACACGGCGTACGCGTTCCTGGACACCTACACCACCGACGGCGGCCGCATCCAGCGCACCGACCAGGGCGGCGACACGGTCGGCGAGGGCCAGGCCTATGGAATGCTTGCTGCCGCCGCGCTCGGCGATCAGCGGCGGTTCGAGCGCATCTGGTCGTGGACCAAGGACAACATGCTGCAAAGCAACGGATTGCTCGCGTTTCACTGGGCGGGCGGGCGCGTCGTCGATCCCCACCCCGCCGCCGACGCCGACCTCGACGCCGCCCGCGCGCTGCTGGTCGCATCGTGCCGCTTCAACCAGCCTGATCTGCGCCGCGCGGCGCTCAGAATCGGCGAGGCAGTGCTGACCCAGGAGACCGCGAGGGCGGGATCGACCGACGTGTTGTTGCCAGGTCCGTGGGCGAACATGGGCTCTCACCTCGTCTTCAACCCGAGCTACGTCGACCCGACGACCCTTCGTGCGCTCGGCCAGGCAAGCGGGGACGCGCGCTTCAACGCCGTCGCCGCGGGCGGGACGGAGCTGGTCGACCAGCTGACGCGGCCGCTCCCGCCCGATTGGGCCATGGTCAACGCCGCTACCGGGCAGGCGACGCCCGTGTCGGCCGCCACTGCCACCACCGGGCCCGGCATGTTCACCTACGACGCCCCGCGCACGCTGATTCGATTCGCCGTCGACCCAGGTCCCGTCGCAAGCAGCGCGCTGGCCAGAGCGTGGAGCGTGTTCCGGCAGACCAAGCCTGCGGACATAGTCACCGAGCACCAACTGAGCGGAGCGCCGGCCGGCAACAGTCACGATGCGATCACGCTGGTCGCGGCGGCGGGTGCGGCCAAGGCGAGCGGTGACACCGCTGCCGTGCCTGCGCTCCTAGCCGAGGCTGGGCAGCGTAACGCGCAACATCCAACGTACTATGGGGGCGCCTGGCTCGCGCTCGGGCGCCTGCTGCTGACTACCGATCGTCTGCAGCCGTGCGGTAGATAGATTCTGTTGCAGCACGATCTGCGCCTTGATCGGCGGCGCCGTTCGCTCGATACTCGATGGATGGACGCGGACGACCGGCTGCGCCTCGACTACGAGCAGACAGCTGGGCAGATCAGCGCTTTGACGGATGTGCGCTTCAAACTGCTCGGCACAGTTCCCACGGTCGCGTTGGCGGCGGTGGGGATCGGCGGTGCCCATCCCTCGACGGGCGGTCTGATTGGCCTGGGACTGCTGGGCTTAGTCGCAACCGTCGGGATTCTCGTCTACGAGCTGCGCAACACGGAGACACTCGCAGCGGCGCTGTATCACGCCCGGGATCTCGCGCGGCTGCTCGAGCTTCGTGCCCCGGACCGACAACGCGAGTCCGATGGCACGACCAGGCCACCCGGCCGCCAACACCGACTGTTCAGAACCCTGAGGGTAGGCCAGGACCAAGCTGTCGGCCTGGTATATGGCGCGGCGCTTGGCGGCTGGAGCTACCTCCTTGCCTGGGGGGTGCTGCGCGGGTTTCACGTCAGCGGGGCGCGCGCGATCGGCGGCGTGATCGGAGCGTGCTGTGTGGTCGCCGTCGTGTTTGAGGTGGGGCGGATCAGTAGCGAGGCGACAAAAGCCGCCGAGCGCATCGCGGCTGAAACCTCAGCGACCCCTGCGGACAGTCATCCGTGATCGGGCAGGCTCGCCGTACGTGGCGCGTTGCGGCGGCTTACTCGCTGCCTGATTCGGGCTCGAAGCTCAGCTGCTGCTCGACGCCGGTTATCGCGAACAAGCGCATGAAGTAAGGCGGCGTGCGGCGCAGGATGAAGCGCGGGCCGAAAAGCTCGGCCCCTCTGAGAATGGCCCGGATGCCCGCGGCGTCCATGAAGGTCACCGGTTCGAGGTCCAGGATTACCGCTGACGGCATCCGTCCCGCGGCGTGATCGAGCGCGTGGCGCAACTGAGGTGCGCTGCAGAGGTCCAGCTCGCCGGAAACGCGCATCACCAGCCGCGTATCGCTCCATGCTGCGGCAATCTGCAGGACGTCCAAGCTGTCCACCTGACCGTGGCGCACGGGTTGGACGCCTCTAGGCGCCGGTCGTCGGTCTGGGCGCGTCCGGCGCTCCCGGAGTCTTGGGAGCGTGCGCTGGTGGCGGCCCGCTGGCGCAGCGGCGGTAATGTTGCGGCCTCCTCGCTCGCCCGTGCCCTATGCCCTCCCGTGCAGACCTGATCAGTATCGTCGACGCCGACCCGGACCTTGCCGAGATGCTCGACGAGGAAGAGCGCGAACAGGCGCGCAGACACGCGCTAACGCGCATCAACTCGCTCTCGGCCGGCGAGTGGGATGCCCTGAGCGCCCTTCAGCCCGACATCCACCATCGGGGCTTCTTGGTCGTCAGCGGACTGCTGGCGCGCGAGGTCGAAGTGCTCGATCGCCGATGCGTCGAGCTGCTCGGACACGGGGACGTGCTTCGTCCCTGGAGCTGGGATACGGAGGGGTCTCATGTTCGTGCCGAGGTGGGTTGGATGGTGCTCGAGCCGGCTCGATTGGCAGTGCTCGACCATGGCCTGATCCGCAGGATCAACCCATGGCCAGGGTTGGGCCTTGAGCTGTTTGCCCGCGGGACTCGGCGAGCCCACCACCTCGGCGTCATCCTGGCCATCGCTCACCATCCGCGCGTCGAGGATCGCCTGCTTTTGACCCTCTGGCATCTCGCCGACCGCTTTGGCCGCGTCCGGCCCGACGGGATCGCTGTACCGCTGCCGCTGTCGCACCAGCGACTGGCCGATCTCGTCGGCTCGCACCGCCCATCGGTAACCGCGGCGATGGGAGAACTGGCGCGCAGCGGTGCGGTGAGCCGTGGCGAGGACGGCACCTGGCTCCTGCACGGTGCTCCCCCCGCCAAGCTCCGCCACCACCGTTTCGCCGCGGCCGCATCCTGACATTCACGAGCCCCATGGGACAGCGGCGTCACTCTCGGCGCTTATACGACGCCGCGGCGGCTGCCGAAGAACGCAAGCAGCGCAAGGATCGCGATCAGGAACAAGAGCGGATGGACCACCAGGCCACCCGCGATGGCCAGGATCACAAGGATGACAGCAAGGACGATAAGCATCGGGCACCTCCATCGGTCGGTAAGCGGCGCCAAGCTACTGGTCCGAGAAGCCCCGAAGGCGCTGGTGGGTAGCCCTGCATACGTATGGATCCGTACATGACGGTTGAGCGGTACTTCTGGTTCTGCGCCACGTGGGGCGAGAATGGGTGTCGTCTGTGTCTGGGTCCGCGGGCCCCGGGATGGCTTCGCCCTACGAGCGAGCGCCGCTTTGACTCCCAGAGGGGCCGGGGGGCGTCGGTCCCACCACCGATGTCGCCGCCGACGTCTCAGGCTGGCCGGGGCCGCCCGCGTTGCTTGCCGTCTCCTGCACTCTGATCGTGTCACCTAGGTCGTTTGCGGTCAGCACGTAGGTCTGGCCGGTCGCGCCGCCAATGGCCGAGCACGACTGGCCGGTCGCGTCGCAGTCCTCCCACTGGTACGTGTAGGCGGTAGGGTTGTTCGCCCAGGAGCCGTGGGACTCGGTCAGTGCCTGACCCACCGAGGTGCTGCCGGAGATCGAGGGCGGGGAGCTGCTGAGCGGCGGATCCGGCGGCGTCTGGAACGACACCGCGTAGGCGCGGCCGGCGTCATTGGAACGGCGAAGGAACGCCTGCCAGGCGCGGCGAGCTGAGGACAACGGCATCGTGCTGGTGACCTGGACCTCGACCAGCCCTTGGCGGTTGACCCCGGTCCAGCTGATCAGCACCTGGTTGCTCCGGAACGGCATGTGCTGGAAAGCGCGCAGTGCCACGGTCGCACGCACAAGCCGCTGCTCCTCGGTCAGCGGCGGTTGCGCGGCGCCCTGGTGGACGATCACCGCCGTCGCCCGCGCCGGGAAGCGCGTGCTCCCCGGCCGGCGCGGGGCCAGCCCGTACCCGTCCGCCACGGGCGATGCGTAAGCGTAGATCGGCCCGGGCTCGCCGACACGCTGCGGGTTTCGGAGCGGGACGACGTACCGTCGCACCGCGTGCAGCGAATCGCCCTCGATCGTGACCAGATACCCCGGATAGACCCCCTCGACAATCCCCGTGTGCAGGCTGGTGTAGACGCTTTCCGGCCCCGTCCCGAACAGCACCACATCGCCCAGCTCGGGCACATCGCGCGGGCTCCGGACGTAGGTCCAGGCCGATGCCCAGTCGTACAGGTAGCCCGTGAAGGCCAGGCTCGGGACGGGCACCCCGGCCCGCTCCCATACCCACGTGACAAACAGCGAGCACCAGGCCTCGCACGGCCCGAACTTCGTGCACCAGTCACCGTAATCGTGGTAGCCGATCTCCTGCTCGGCGAGCGACAGGACGCGATGACGTGTATCCGTCGCTGACGCCGCCGGAACCGCGAGCCAGAACATCGCGCAGACGACGACCCCCCGGACCGCCGCCCTAAACCTGCATGACCAGATTCGTCGCATTCCCCCGTGCTGGCCAAGAATCTGCACCTTCGGATCTGCCGCCCAATTGTCCCCGACCACGACATACTAACCGCGGCAAAGACGCGCGTGGCGATTGTGGTGAGGGACTTCCTCGCCTCCGGAGGCGGGCTGCGGGAGCGGACCCCTACTCGGGCAGCGCCCTCGGCAGCCCAAAGTATGCGAACAAGCTGCGCTCGCCGAACCAAGTGATCGCCGACACGCGGTCCTCGTCCAGCGTCAGCACCAGCATTCCATAGGCGCGGGCGATCGGCGCGTGAGGGTCCGGGAGGTAGCAGCCGAACGCGGGCTGCCCGTTGGCGCGGGTCGGCACGAGCCGGAGGTTGGCGCCCCGACGGCCTCCTCGCTCGCGGGCGATGAACCTCGCGATCGCCTCTCCACCTTGGTACTCGTACGGCTGCGGCGGCATCGTCAGCCAAGCCTCGTCGGTGAGCAGCGAGATCATGGCCGCCGTGTCGCCCTGCTCGACCGCGGCGGCGAAACGGCCGATGAGTTCGCGTTCACGGGCCGAGCCGGGCAGCGGCGCGCGCTCCCGGCTGCCGGCTGGACGGCGCTCGTCGAGTGTCGCGCGGGCGCGTTGTAGCGTGCCCTTGACCGACGCCTCGCTGGTTTCGAGCATGTCGGCGACCTCAGAGGTGCGAAAGCCGAGCACCTCGCGGAGCACGAGCGCCGCGCGCTGGCGGGGCGGCAGGTGCTGTAGTGCTGCCGCGAACGCGAGCCCAACAGCTTCTCGGCTCTCGTAGCGGGCCTCGGGCCCGGGAGCGCTATCCGCGACGCCTTCGAGCAATACGTCCGGGTAGGGGTCGAGCCACATCGGCTCGCCCATGCGCGTGGGCTTCGGCGGCTCGGCCATCGACGGTACCTCCTGCGGGCGGCGCCCTCGGTCGCGGAGCGCGTTCAGGCAGCGATTAGTGGCGATCCGGTATAGCCAGGCGCGGAGCGAAGCGCGCTCCTCGAAACCACTCAGCCCGCGCCAGGCGGCGAGCAGGGTCTCCTGCACGATGTCCTCGGCATCCTGCAGCGACCCGAGGACTCGGTAGCAGTGCAGGTGAAGCTCGCGTCGGTACGGCTCGACCAGCTCACGGAACGCGGGGCCGTCGCCCCGCTGGGCGCGGCTGAGGACATCCTTGCTCACCCTTGCATCACCGGCGATGCTCTCCGATCGCTCGCATCCAGTCCTAATGACACCAGCCGGGCGCGAAACGGACCGTTCCACTTTGAACCACACCGGTGTCTCAACGAGCGCAATCGCAAACGACCGAGCTCGAGGAGCGCAATCGCAAACGACCGAGCTCGAGGACCGACCGGCGCTGGTGGCGGCCGAGCTCCGTTGCGGCACGAATGAGCGGACAGAACATGGAGACGACGATGACGAGACACAAGATCGCCTTGCGCGAAGAATGGCTGGCGGCGCGCACCGCGCTTCTGGCGCGCGAGAAGGAACACACGAGGATCGGCGATGCACTGGCCCGGCAGCGCCGGGCGCTCCCCTGGGTAGCGCTCGAGAAGCCGTACACGCTCCAGACGGCGGACGGGGCGAAGACGCTCGCGGAGCTGTTTGACGGTCGCTCGCAGCTGCTCGTCTACCACTTCATGTTCGGGCCTAGCTACGAGGCAGGCTGCCCGGTGAACTCCTCGATCGCCGACTCGTTCGACAGCGTGATCCCCCACCTAAAGGCTCGGGACGTGACGTTGGTCGCCGTCTCGGGGGCGCCGATCGAGAAGCTGCTGGCTTACCGCGACCGGATGCGGTGGGGCTTCAACTGGGCCTCGAGCTATGAGAGCGATTTCAACGGCGACTTCGGTTTCTCGACCAGCCTGGAGCAGGCGCGAGACGCAATCGAGCCGATTCTCGACCAGCTTCCTGCGGTGGCCTTCCGCAACGCGAAGGACGCCGGCACCGACATATACGGTTACCTGACCGAACTGTTCGGCTTCACCTCGTTCACGCTCGAGGACGCGGTCCTTTACCACACCTACTCGACAACCGGCCGCGGGGTCGAGTTCCTGATGCCCTACTACGGGTTCCTCGATCGGGCGCCGAAGGGTCGGGATGAGGAGGAGGGATGGCAGCTCTGGATCCGCCGCCACGACGAGTACGACAGCGAGTGAGGCGACCGTGCTTCAGAAGCGTGATTCAGCCTCCCGCGGGGCTGCCTTGTATTCCCGGTCACCGCTCGCGAACGTGACCGGAGGCCAACCGCCCGAGCTCGAAGGCCGCGGTTCCCGTCGTGACGACCGGATCCTGCGCGGCGAACTCGCGCAGCGCCTGCTCGTCGCCCGTCTCGACGACCGCGAGACCGTACGAGTCCTGGTCAGTGAGGACCGGTCCGAAGACGACCATGTCGCCACGCTCGAGGTACGGGCGCCAGTGAGCGGCGTGGCGACCCATGACCTCGCGCTCCGAGTCAGTAAGGGTCTGGGCGAAGTTCGGCCGTGGGGCAATAAGGCGCAGTACGAAGATGGGCATGGGGCGGACTCTACGCCCGCGGCCGGCCGTGCCGGGCTCCGCTCGGCATCAGCGGCGCCGGACCTGCGCGGCTTCTCGAGCAATCGCTCACCGGGGCGCTCACCGGCTGACACCGGAAATACCGAGTGACCAACGTCACACTGCCTGCGATTTGAGCCTGCCACCCTCCTTGGCCGGTAATTCGACCTGCTGAGTCGCTCCCGCGAGGGTGGGGGCGACGGGGACCCACTCCGAGTCCATGTCCGGCTCGGACCGGGCGAATCGGCTGCCCAGCGGATGGTGGGCCGCCGTAGCGAAAGCGGCCAACTCATACGTGGGTTGGACCGAGGTCGCGAGCCCGACAGCTAACCCGGTCGGCATCAGTCGAGGAAAGTCAGAACAAGGAGGACCTCCGGATGAGGCCCATTGCGGTCGGGCGCAAGAGGCGCCTGATTTTCCCTGCCGCGGGCGCATTGCTGCTCGCGATTCCGGCCACGGCGGCCGCACTTACCGCCGGGCTGGGTTCATCCCCAGCGGGCGCGGCTCGGACCGCGTCGGCAAGCGCTCAGCGCGCGGCGGTGAAGCGCCGGACCGCGCGCACCGCGGCGCAGCGCGGGTGCAAAAAGCTCTTCACGGTGAAGATGGGTGAAGGCGCCGCCAACCTGATCTATTCCAGCCACGGGCAGGTAAGCGAACACGACCTGAAGCTACTGGGCTACATCGAACGCTGCCAACGCAATCCGGCAGCCCGAGGCTTCGTTCGCGGCTACGACCGCTACCAGGCGCAGATGCACCACGCCCGCGTGGTGGCCGCACGGCAAGCCGCCGCGGCAGGGTCGTCGTCGCTGCGCGCCGGCGGCTGGGCGATCCCCGGCTCGGTGGTGCAGTGCGAGTCGGGTGGACGGAACCTCCCGCCGAACTATGCTGGTGCCTCCGGCTACTACCAGATCATCCCTGGCACCTGGCAGGCCTACGGCGGCAGCCAGTACGCCCCCAGTGCCTATCAGGCCACCGCCCAACAGCAGGCCGCCGTGGCCTCACGAATCTGGAATGGCGGCGCCGGCGCCAGTCAATGGGTCTGCGCCGGCGGCGGATGACTCACACCGCAGTTTTGGACGTTGACTCGGTAGGGCCGCGCGGTCACCGCGCGGCCTTCACGACTGCACGCAGGTCGCAGGCGCGGCGGACACGGTCCGGGATGACGGAGGCATAGGCGGGATCGGCGGGGAAGCGGCAGCCTGCGAACTGCTGCCACTACGACCGTTGAGGATCTGGTCGTGCGTGGAGAGCAGCGCCACCGCTCCGGCGGGTGTGCGCTCCGACTGCCACGCCTCGGCGGCTGGGTGCGCCGTGGCACCGGGGAGGGCGCGCACACGCGGATGAACGTGCCGGCGATAGTGCTGATCGTTCATCGGTCCCTCGCAATCTCGTCAGGTCTTCACGGCCAGCCGCGCGGCCGGACACGCCCCTCTCAGCGCTTAGTTCAGCCTAAGAAGTCGCCTGACGTCAGATGACTTCCTGGCACGTACAGACGCCCAGCCAGTGCGATTCCTTCCTCGGCTGGTTTTCGCCAGCGCCCTCCGAGCTGGCGCCGATGCCGGCCGGCCGATCGACGGTCTGGCATGTGGTAGGGTGCGCCGTCAGGGACCGATGGTGGCGTCGTCGACGTCCGCTGGGCGTCGAGGGGAGGACAAGTGAGGCAACAGCGGTTGGTGGACAAGCCGCAGCTAGCGTGCCTTCGTCCTCGCGAAGCGGACGCTTGAGCGGCGATGGTGACGGGGGCGATGATCGAGG
>JAFASQ010000383.1 GCA_019244395.1 Solirubrobacterales bacterium
CCACCGGCATTCCCGACACCACCTCAGGCTTCCGCGGCTACAACCGCGAGGCGGCGCTGCAGATACACGTCGTCTCCAAGTTCACTTACACGCTGGAGACGATCATCCAGGCGGGCAAGCTGGAGGTGGCGATCGACCACGTGCCGATCCGCACCAATCCCAAGACGCGCGAGTCGCGGCTGTTCCCCTCGGTCGGCGCGTACGTACGACGCAATGCGCTCACGATCTTTCGGGTGTGGGCGCAGTACGAGCCGCTGAAGCTGTTCTGGACCGGTGCGCTGATCCTCGGAATCCCAGCGCTCGCCTTGTTCATCCGCTTCCTCGTCCTGTTCATCGTCCACGGCGGCAAGGCCGGACACGTTCAGTCGCTGATCTTCGGCGCGGTGCTGTTCTTCGGCGCCATGCTCCTCCTCGCCCTCGGCGTGATCGGCGACCTGCTCGATGCGCAGCGCACGCTGTCGCAGCGCACATTCGAGCGAGTGCGTCGGATCGAGCTACAGCTCGGGGTCGAGCCGTCGCACTATGAGCCCGGCGCGCCGGCGGACATGCCGGGCGAGCCCAGCGTGAGCGAAAGACCGTCCGCTCCGGACCGCAGGGCGCTCGAGGTATGAGCCCCGTCCCCGGGGTAAGCCCCAGGGCCGGCGGGGGCCACGGCGCCGTGCCCACCGGCAACACCTACGACAAGTACGGCTCGAGCAACCCGGTGGTGCGCCGGCTGATGTCGGGGTTCGAGGGAACGCTCGAGCGCCTGTTCAGGCAAGCCGGGCCGAGGTCGGTACTCGACGTGGGCTGCGGCGAGGGCGTGCTCACCTACAAGTGGGCCGAGTGGCTGGGCGAGAAACCGGTGGTGGGCGTCGACCTGGCCGACCCAAAGCTCCAAGCCGAGTGGCGCACCCGTCGGCGCGAGAACCTGGAGTTCCGGGCCATCGCGGCCGGCGCGTTGCCATTTCCGGACGATTCGTTCGACCTGGTCGGTGCGATCGAGGTGCTCGAGCACGTGCCCGACCCGGACCGGACGCTGGCCGACATGGCGCGCGTGGCCGCCCGTCATCTGCTCGTCTCGGTGCCGCGCGAGCCGCTCTGGCGCATGTTGAACGTGGGCCGCGGGACCTACCTACGCGACCTCGGAAACACCCCCGGACACGTCAACCACTGGTCAAAGCGGGCCTTCGTCGCCACGGTCGCGCGTCACGGCGAGGTGATCGAGACGCGCACGCCGTTTCCCTGGACGATGCTGCTGGTGAAGGTCTCCTGATGGCGGGCGCCGGATCACCCGAGAGCACTGCCACGGCGCTCTCGCCAACCTCGGCACCGGCCCCGCAGGACCCGAACGGCGGCGTGCCCGACGCGGCGAGCGCCTCCTATGCATCCGGCGCCCGGGTGCTCACGATCGGAATCGCCTCCACCGGCATCTTCACGTTCCTGTACCTGGCCACGGCCAGCCACGTGCTCGACCCCGCCTCCTACAGCCGCATCTCGCTTTGCTGGGCGATCATGTTCGTGATCCTGTCGGTGATCTACCGGCCCGTCGAGCAGCTGCTCTCACGGACGATCGCCGACCGCCGTGCACGCGGGCTGCACGGTCATCCGCTACGCATCCCGGCGCTGATCCAGTTCGGTTTCGCGTCGCTGTTCTTGATCGTCGCATTGGCCATGCGACCCCAGATCGAGCAGGGCATATTCGACGGCTCGAGCGCCCTGTACTGGATCCTGGTCACCGGCGTGCTGGCCTATTCGGCCAGCTACTTCGCGCGCGGGTGGCTGGCCGGACACGAGCGCTTCGCTTTGTACGGCGGGCTGGTCTTCCTCGAGTCGACCTCTCGCTTCCTGTTCGCGCTGGGCGTCGCCGTGGGCATCGCGTCCGGCCAGGGAGCGGTGGGCCTCGGCATGGCCGTGGCACCGTTCGCGTCGCTGTGCGTGATCCCGTTCGCCTTCTCGCGCCTGCGCGTCGCGGCCCCTTCCGGCGTGCCGGCGGCCGACGCGGCGAGCGAAGGCCCGGCCCACGCCGAGATCGAGGAGGCCGCCGCGGACCTGAGCCTCAAGCGGGGGGCCGGGTTCGCGGTCTCGGTCGTGGGCATCATGCTGGCCGAGCAGACGCTGATGAACGCGGGCGTCCTGATCGTCGCGGTGAAGGAGGGGACCAAGGCGGGACTCACGGTCGGCATCACCGGGTTCGTGTTCAACGTCCTGTTGATCGTGCGCGCCCCGCTGCAGCTGTTCCAGGCCGTCCAGACGTCGATTCTGCCCCACCTGGCCGGCCTGGAGGCTCGGGAGAGCGCGGAGGAGTTCCATCGAGCCATTCGCGTGACGGTCCGGGTGATCGCGGCATTCGCCGGCGCGGTGGCCATCGGGCTGCTCGCGATCGGGCCGTCGGTGATGACCGCGGTCCTGGGGAAGAAGGGCTTTCACTACGGGAGGTTCGGCCTGGCCATCGTGGGCGTTGGAATGGGGCTTCATCTGGTCGCCGGAACCCTGAACCAGGCGGCCCTGGCCCGTGGCCGCAATGTCCTGGCCGCGGTCGCCTGGCTCTCGGCCGCGGCGCTGTTCGTGGTGTTCGTCGCCGCGCCGGCGATCCACTCCGAGGTGACGCGGGTCGAGGTCGCCTACTTCACGGCCACCCTGGTGCTGTCCGGGCTGCTGTGGGCGATCTACCGGCGAGGACCCGCGGCCGCCGGCGCGCGCAAACGGCGGTTCTGACGGCACCGCCTCAGGCGCTCAGGGTCTTGCAGGCCGGCTCCTTGGCCGCGGCCTTCTCGATGTCGGGGTTGCGGAACCCGCTCGCGTCGATGTTGGACAGTGACGACCGTACGCTGGTGTTCAGGGCTTGGGCCGCTGCACTGTAGGTGCTCGGCGAATTCGTCGGGAGCGAGTTGGCCTTGGCCCCCGCGGTGTGTATTGCGTCCCGCAGCTGTGTGAATGCCTCGACGATGGTTCCCGCCACCGCACTGCCATTTGAGATGTCCGGCGTCCCAGCCGATCGGATCCCGGACAGCGCGCGGTTCGAGGCCTGCTCGATCGCGGCGAGAAAGCCCTGGAGCGTTTCCTTGGCCTTGGTCGCACTCGCGGAGGGCTTGTTGACGGCCTGGCTACGGGCCACGACGTCTCGCTCGAGCGGTGAGATCGCCGCGCAGACCGCCCTCACGTAGCTCGCGGGGCTGATTTTGGAGGACCCGCTCGATCCGCAGCTGGCGCAGAGCGAGACGGCGATCAGCAGCGCGAGCGTCCAGCGAAGACTCGCAGAATGCACCATCAGCAGCCTAGCGTCGCGTCCGGCTCGGTGCGGGCAACCCCGCCGGCGGCAGGGTCAGGCGATTCCGGCGGCGGCGGCGATCGCGGCGTAGGCGGCGCCGGGGTCGGCGGACCCGAACACGGCCGAACCGGTGACCAGCAGGTTCGCGCCGGCTTCGATGCACGATCGGGCCGTCTGCTCGTGCACTCCGCCGTCGACTTCGAGCGCGACGTGATCGGGCAGGGCGCGGCGCATCCGGGCCAGCTTGTCGAGCGAGGAGGGGATGAACTCCTGGCCGCCCCACCCCGGGTTGACGCTCATACACAGCGCCAGGTCGAGCAGTTCGTGCCCGATCTCGTCCAGGCCCGCCGCCGGCGTGCCGGGCGTGAGCGCGGCGCCCGCGGCGCATCCGGCCTCGTGGATGGCCGAAAGCGCGTAGTGCACGTGCGGAGTCGCCTCGATGTGGATCGTGATGCTGTCGGCGCCGGCCCGCGCGATGTCGCCGACGTAGCGCTCCGGACGCTCGATCATCAGGTGCACGTCGAGGATGGCGCCGGCGCCGTGGACCCGGTCGGCCAGCGCGTCGACCATCACGGCGCCGAAGGTGATCGGCGGCACGAAGTGCCCGTCCATGACATCGACGTGGATGACTCGGGCCCCGGCGGCCAGCACCTCCTCGACCTGATCGCCCAGGCGGGCAAAGTCCGCGGACAGGATCGATGGCGCGACGCGGCGATCGCGCAGCAGGCGCAGCGTCGTCTCGGCCGGACGGTCGGTCTGAACGGCCAAAAGTCAGACCGCCCGCAGCATGCTGCCCTGGCAGTGGTTGCAGGCGACGATGGCCGTGCTGGACATCCGCACGATCGTCGAGTGCTCGCCGCAGTTGGGGCAGACCGAGACGAGCTCGTAGCGCTGAAGGCAATAGACACAGCGGTAGCGGCCGGGTGCCGCCGTCGGCCGAAGCCACGGCTCACCGCAGGCCGGGCACTCGGGTCCGAGCTTGGGCGCGGAGTCGGTCAACACACGGAAAGGTTAACGAGCATCGCGGGCGCTCACCGACGGCGTAGGCGGGCGATGAAGAATCCGTCCGTCCCGTCGCGGTGCGGCAGGAGCTGAACGCCGGCTCCCGACCGGACGCCGAGCATCTCCAGCCCGTCCCGGCGCCCCTCTTCATCGTCGAATTCGGGGTGCCCGGTCAGGAAGCGTTGCACGACGTCGCGGCCCTCGGCGCGCGAGATGGTGCACACCGAGTACACGAGCGTGCCCCCTGGAGCGAGCGCACCGGCGCCGGCGGCCAGGATCTCAGTCTGGAGCGAGGCCAGCTCGCCGATCGCCTCAGGGCGCGCCCGCCAGCGCAGATCCGGTCGCGACTGGAGCGTGCCCAACCCGCTGCACGGCGGGTCGACCAGCACGCAATCGAACGGCCCGTCGGCGCGTCCCGCGGCGGCGTCTCCAACCTCGACCCGTACGCACGAGGTCCGCATGCGCGTGACCGTGCGCTCGAGGGCGGCGGCCCGTCCCGGGTGCCTCTCGACGGCGACGATCTCGCCCCGGTTCTCCATCAACGCGGCCAGGTGGGTCGTTTTGCCGCCGGGCGCGGCGCACAGATCGAGGACACGCTGGCCGGGGCGGGGAGCGAGGATCCGCGAGACCAGCATCGAGGCCCGGGACTGCGGCTGTATCGCGCCGGCGCGCCACAGCTCGGAGGCCTGCACATCGAACGGCCCTTCGAGCACGAGGCCCTCCGGTAGGCCGGCGGCGGGCCGGCTGGGCACCGGGAGCGTGGCGGCTACGTCCGTCGGCGCAGCCGCCAGCGAGTTGACCCGCAGCGCCGATTCCGCCGGCTCGTTGACCACGCGCAGCAGTTCTCGCGCCATTTCCCCGCCGAGCTCCCTCCACCACTGGCCGGCTAGCCAGCCAGGTACGGAGTGTCGTAGCGCCGCTCCTTCCGGCGTCGAGTCGTCAAGCTGGGCGAGCATCCCCGGCCCCTCCCGGGCGGCCCGTCGCAGCACCGCGTTGACCAGGCCGGCCGCCCGCGGGCTGACCCGCTTGGCCAGCTCGACGCCCTCGTTCACGGTCGCGTGCCGGGCGGAGCCGCCCAGGTACAAGAGCTCATACAACCCCAGGCGGAGCACGGCGAGCACCGCGGCGTCGAGCTGTCCGAGAGGGCGGTCGAGCGCCGCCGCAGCGACATGGTCGAGGGTGGCGCGCCGCTGCACGGTCCCGTAGCTGAGCGCCATGGCCAGCGCGCGGTCCCGCGCCTGGAGTCCCGCGGCCTCGGCGGCGAAGGCCCGGTCGGCGTAGGCATCCTCCTCGAACACGCGCCGCACCACGCGCAGTGCACACGAGCGCGCGGGCGAGACTCGACCGCGGGTCTGCATCGCGGGCACGGCGCTCCACCTACCTCCGCCGACCCCGGAGGTAGTCCTCGCCGCTCATCGACCGCCGGCCGGCTGGCTGCACCTCGACGAGTTCGAGCGCGCCCGCGGCGCACCCGAGGACCGGACGGTCCCCTTCGAGCGAGACCTCCCCCGGCGGCGGGCCGTTCGGCAGCACGCGCGCGGCGCGGACACCGAGCCACCCGCGGTCACCGAGGAGTACGTGCGCTCCGATATGGGGCGTGAGCGCCCGCACCGTCCGCTCGAGCTCGGCAGCCGGGCGGGCGGGGTCGAGCTCGCGGTCGCGGGGGGCGATTTTCGCGGCATACGTGGCGAGCGCCTCGTCCTGGGGGGTACACGGCGGCCACTCGTCGAGCGTCCTCACCAGAAGGGACGCCCCGAGTTCCTCGAGGCGCGGGGCCAGGCTGCCATAGGTGTCATCGGGGGCGATCGACTCGCTTAGCTGCGCGCACACCGGCCCGTTGTCGAACCCCTCCCCCACCCGCATGATCGAAACGCCCGTGTGCTCGTCGCCGCCCATGATCGCCCGTTCGATCGGTGCCGCTCCGCGCCAGCGCGGCAGCAGCGAAGGATGGACATTCAGCATGGGGTAGAGCGAGATCAGCGGCTCGGTGATCAACGCGCCGAACGCGCACACGCACACCACCTCGGGCCGGGCGGCCGCGATGCGCGTGATCGCCGCGTCGTGGTTGACGGAGTCGGGTTGGTCCACCTCGAGGCCAAGCTCGCGTGCCACGTCGGCGACCGGTGGCGAGGCCAGCTTGCGGCCCCGTCCGCGAGGCCGATCGGGCCGGGTGACGACGAGCTCGGGGCGGTGCGGCGACTGCGCGAGCCGGCGCAGCACCACGGCCCCGAACTGCGAGGTGCCCAGGTAGACGGTGCGCAACGACGTGCCGCAATCGCGGAAGGAGGCGGGTCAGTGGTCTCCTCCGTCAGTACGGTCGCACCGAGAGGTGCCACCGGTGGATGCTGCGCGAGGACGCAGGACCCGACGTGTAGCAGCGCTACACGAGGGTCCGAGGACAAAGCGCAGCGCCGCCAGGGGCCGCTCGAATGCCGTCGGACTTGCGGACGGGCCCACCGCCCGCGGGCCGGGAGGGCCCGGAGCCCGGCTTACGCCGCCAGCGCCAGGCGGGCTTCGCTCGCCTCGCCGACGCGCGCGATCAGCGCCGCCGCGACGTCCACCACGAGCTCACGCTCGAAGGTGAGCACGAACTCGAAGCGCCGGCCGCGATCCGGGCCGCGGTCGCCGAGATCGCGCGCCACGAGCG
>JAFASQ010000350.1 GCA_019244395.1 Solirubrobacterales bacterium
GTGAACTCGGTGTCGATCCAGTCCATGTTCGCGCGGAGCTCGCGGCCCACCACCTCGACCTGGTGGCCCGCCTGCTCATCGCGCATGCGCCTGAAGCTCTCCTGGCCGGCGCGGTTCTCGGCAATCCATTCGCGGGCGAAGTCGCCCGACTGGATCTCGGACAGCAGCTGCTTCATGGCCTGGCGCGACGGCTCGCCGATCACCCGTCTGCCGCGTGTCATGTCGCCGTACTCCGCGGTGTTGGAGATCGAGTAGCGCATCCCCGCGATGCCCTTCTCGTACATCAGATCGACGATCAGCTTGAGCTCGTGCAGGCACTCGAAGTAGGCCAGGCGGGGGTCGTAGCCGGCGTCGACCAGGGTCTCGTAGCCGGCGCGCACCAGCTCGGTGACTCCGCCGCACAGGACCGCCTGCTCGCCGAACAGGTCGGTCTCCGTCTCGTCCTTGAACGTCGTCTCGATCACGCCACCGCGGGTGCAGCCGATCCCCTTGGCGTACGCGAGGGCCAGCGCGAACGCGTTCCCGGTGGGGTCCTGATCGACCGCGACCAACCCCGGCACGCCGGACCCCTCGAGGTACTGCCGGCGCACCAGATGACCGGGCCCCTTCGGCGCCACCAGCGCGACGTCGACGTCCGGAGGCGGCACCACCTCGCCGTAGTGGATCGAGAAGCCGTGCCCGAACATCAGCATGTTGCCGGCGGCGATCCCGTCCCGCACTCCCGCCTCCCACACGCGGCTATGGAGTTCGTCCGGCACGAGCATCATCACGATGTCGCCCTCGCTCGCCGCGTCGGCCGGATCAGCGACGCGCAGGCCGTGCTCGCGCGCCTTGGCCCCGCTGCTCGACTCCGGCCGCAGCCCGACCACCACCGACACGCCCGAGTCGGTCAGGTTCAGCGCGTGGGCGTGTCCCTGGGAGCCGTAGCCGATGACGGCAACGGTCTTGCCGTCCAGCAGCGAGAGATCAGCGTCGTCGTCGTAGAACATTGGCCGGGAGCCTAGCGTGGCGACGTCCCCGGCCGGTTTCTCATCTGCCGCCGAACTGTTGCTCGAGCGCGAGCACGTCGTTGACGTACTGCTGGGTGGAGGGATACAGGCCGTTCTGCTGGACGGACGGCAGACCCTGGTAGTAGCCGGCGGCCGCGAGTCCGTGGTCGCCGCCGGTCGCGTTCAGCAAAGAGTGCAGCATGAGCACACCGCCGCGTACGTTGTCCGCCGCGGAGGCCGGCGCCAGCGGCGGCCCGGTGTCCAGTGAGTGCTGGATCCACTGCCAGGTGCCGGGCAGGATCTGCATCACGCCGCGCGCGTCCGCGCTCGAGACGAGGTCGTTGTTGAAGCCGCTCTCCTGCCACGCGATGGCGTCAGCCAGCGAGGCGGGGACGCCGTTGGCCGAGGCGATGCCGCCGACCTCAGGCGCGGAGACCCTCTCCGGCGTTGGATATGGCGGGTCGGTGACCGATCCCTGCGCAAGCGCCCCCACCGGCTGCGCCACCGCCGCCGATGAGGAGGCGGGCGCCGGACTCCCCGACAGGCGCAGCACACTGCCGGAGACGAGAACGCCGTTGGGGTCGAGACCGTTGGCGGCGGCCAGCGACGAGGGGCTCAAGCCGGCGCGGGCGGCGATCGCGGTGAGCGTGTCGCCGGGCTGGACCACGTAGCTGCCCGCACTCGTGGTCAGGCTCACCGGCACCGTCGTACTCGCCGGCGCCGCGCTGCCTGCGCCGCCCGCGAGGCGAAGCACGGTGCCGGAAACCAGGACGCCGTTCGGGTCGAGTCCATTGGCGGCCGCCAGAGATGCCGGACGGAGTCCGGCGCGCGCCGCGATGCCCGACAAGGTGTCGCCAGGCTGGACCACGTAGGCGCCCGAGCTCGTGGACGAGCTCACCGGCGCGGTCGCGGTGGTGGCGCTCGCGCCGACGTCGTCGGCATCGTTGTCACCGTCGCCGGTGGACCCGGTCGCCGCAGTCGTCGAGCTCCCGGTCGCCGCGGCCGTCGAGCTCCCGGTCACCGCGGCCGTCGAGCTCCCGGTCGCCGCGGCCGTTGAGCTCCCGGTCGCCGCGGCCGTCGAGCTGCCGGTCGAGGAGGACTGTGGGGGGATCTGTACGGTCGAGCCGGCGATCAGCTGGGCGGTCGGCGAGAGCCCGTTCGCGGCAGCGAGCTGACCGACGCTCAGCCCGTCCGCGGCGGCGATCGAAGACAGCGTCTCACCCGGGGCGACGACGTGGACGAAGTAGGCCGCGGCCGCCGCAGGGGCGATGAGGATTGCACCGGTCACGATCGTGATGAGCAAGGAAAGTCGCAAACGCATGGCGCGCAGTGTGGTCGTAACGACGACGAACCGGAATCACTGCAATCGGCCTTGCTTGCTGCAAATTCGCGTGCACGGGTTTGCCGGGCGTAAGGTTCACGCGTCCGCCGTGGCCACCAGCGAGCGGGCCGGGATGCTCAGCGACCCGTCCGGGGTGGTGTACGGCTGCGCGAGCGCGGCGATCTTCCGCGTCACCTGCTCGCGCTGCTCGGCCGAGAGCGCGGCGAACGTCTGGCCGAAAGCGCTCGAGAGATCGCGGGTCTCGTCCACGTAGTCCTCCACGGTGCCCCACGAACGCGGGGGCTGCACCGCCTCGACGAGCACGTCGAGGAAGCCGGCCGCCTCGAGCAGCTCCTGCAGCCGGCCGGGGCGAGCCAGGGCGAACATCCCGCCCGGCGCGTCCCGATCGGATGGCTCTTCGTGGCCGAGCTCGACCAGCGAATCGGTGGTGATCGTCGCCCATGGATTGGCCCGCGGCTCATCCCACACGGCCAGCGCGATGCGGCCTCCCGGCCGCAGCACCCGGCGCGCCTCCCGCAGCGAAGTCTCCGGGTCGACGCTGAACATCAGACCCCACTTGCACAGGATCCGGTCGACGCTGGCGGTGTCGAGGTCGATCCAGTCGAGCTCGATCCGCTTGAACTCCACGTTCTCGAGCCTCAGCTCGGCCGCCCGGCCGCGCGCGATCTCGAGCATCGGCTCAGCGGCGTCGGTCGAGATCAGCGTTCCCCCCGGTTGGATCCGTTCCGCGGCCAGGAAGCCCGTGTCGCCCGGTCCGGCCGCGAGCTCGAGCACCCGCAGCCCCGGCTCGAGCTCGGCGTGCTCGATCATCCAACTCGATACCGGACTGCCGAATTCCCGCACCCGGTCCGCCCGCTTTCCCCAGCCGGTGGCCGCGCGCTCCCAGCGCTCGTGGATCTCGGCCCGGAGTGCTTGGGGATCCGAAGCGCCCACGAAATCAGGACCCTGCCGGGAGCTGCCAGGTCGTGAGCATGTGGGGCGAGTCGTACGGGGTCATCGGCGGCACGGAGGACACGACCCGAATTAAAGCTGGCGCCGGAGCAGCTTGCCCGACGGCGTGCGTGGCAGCCGGTCGGCGAACTCGACAGCCTTCGGGACCTTGAAGGAGGCCAAGCGACCTGCGCAGTGGGCTTTCAGCTCGGCTGGGGTCACGGCGCGGCCGTCACGCAGAACGACCGTGGCGACCACCGCCTCCCCCCACTCCGGATCCGGCCGCGGGTGAACCGCCGCATCGGCCACGGCAGGGTGCTCGAGCAGCGCCGCCTCGACCTCGGTCGGCGCCACGTTCTCGCCGCCGGTGACGATTGTTTCGGACTTGCGGCCGATGATCTCCAGCTGGCCTCGGTCCTCGAAGCGCCCGAGGTCGCCGGTGTGCAGCCAGCCGTCGCCCGATAGCGCGCCGGCCGAGACGATCGGCCCGCGCACCAGCACTTCGCCGTCCGCTGCCGTCACCACGTCGACGCCGGCCAACGGCCGGCCAAACGTAGCA
>JAFASQ010000392.1 GCA_019244395.1 Solirubrobacterales bacterium
GTAGATACTTTGCGTGATGAGCATGACGGGAGCGCCCGAGCTCCCGGCCACCGATGCCGGCTGGGCCGCCCTGTTCTGGGAGGCGTTCACGCGTTCCAAGAACGCGATGGCGCTGGTTGACGACCAGCGCCGTCACGTCGAGGTCAACGGCGCCTATCTGAGCCTGTCCGGCTATCGGCGCAACGACGTCATCGGACGGCCGATCTACGAGTTCGTGGTCGGCGGGCCGCTGTACACCGTGAGCGAATGGCAGGCGATACTCCGCCGGGACCATTTCACGGGCACGGCGGACCTGACGTGCGCCGACGGCGGTCACCTCACGGTGGACTTCGCCGGCCATCCCGCGATCGTGACCGGAGAGAAGCTCGTCTTGTTCGTGGCGATTAGAGCGGTGCGCGCCGGCCGTCAGCACCACGACCGGGGCCCTCTGCGTTCCGACCGCGTCCCCGTCTCCAAGCGTGAGCTCGAAGTGATCCAGCTTCTCGCGCTGGGCTACAGCGGTCCCGAGGCGGCGCACGAGCTCCATCTGACGCACAACACGGTTCGCACGCATGTCCGCAACGCTATGGCCAAGGTGGGAGCGCGTTCGCGCGCGCAACTGGTGGCGATGGCGCTCGGCGAGGGCATGGTCGCGGGTCCGCGTGCTTAACCCCATCTGGGCGATGCGCCGGCCGCGCGCGGCGTGACAATCGGAGCCCAGAGCGATGAGCGAGGTGCGCGTCGGCAGCCCAGCCAGGGATCTGCTGCTCAGGTTGGCAGCCGGTGATGAGCGCGCGTTACGGGCGATCCTGCGTCCAACCACCGATCCGGCGAGCCGGCTGCAGACTACCGGCGGTGAGTTCCTCGACAGGCGCACTCGGCTGCTCGTCCGATTGGGCGCCCTGCTGACTCTCGACGCCCCGACCGACGCGGTGCGCTGGGCAGTCGATCTCGCCTCGACCGCCGGCGCCGGCGAGGACGTGCTCGCCGCGGTGCTGCTGGCCACCGGGTCGGCCGCGGGCGCCGCGCAGCTCGTCTCGAGCGCTGCCCGCCTCGCGACAGCCCTCGACTACGAGACCGGCATCCCCGATGAGCCGGCGCTGCCTACCGACCGCGGAGCCGCCCCGTCGGACGCGGCGCGGCCTACTGACCGCGGAGCCGGCCCGTCGTACGCCCCGCCGGCCTACTGACCCAGCAGCCCGGCCTCGACCGCCCGCGCGACCGCCTCCGAACGCGACGCCGCGCCCAGCTTGCGGTACACCGCGTGAGCCTGAGTTTTGACCGTGTTGGCCGAGACGCCGAGCTGCTCCGCGATCTCGCGGAACGATCGGTGGCTGGGCAGGAAGCGGAGGATCCGCAGCTCGGCAATGGTCAGGGACGACGGCCCACCCAGGCTGGTCTCGGCGAGCGAATCCATGTGCGACCACGCGTCGTCGAACCACCGCGCGAAGACCACCGCACCCGACGTCCTGCGAGCCAGCCGGGAGGCCTCGGCGAGCAGCGTCCGGGCACCGATGAGGTCGGCCAGCCACAGTGAGGCGTGGGCTAGGAGGATGCGCGTCTCGGCGCCGTACCAGGGCAGGAAGTCGCCGAGGGCGGCCAGCAGATCGACGCCGCGGCGCAGATCCCGCTTGGCCTCATCAATGCGACCTTGGTGCGCGCGCGTCGCGGCGGCTGCCGCGAAGGCAAACGCGCAGATCGGATAGTCGGTGAGACCTCGGTCCTCGATGATCTGTGCGGCCCGATCGGTCAGCTCGGTCGCGGTGTCCCATTCTCCTTCCTCGATCGCCATCATCGCCGCCTGGGCCAGGCACAACGACGCGACGCTCGGCGCGGTCGCGGCGGAGATATCCGCACCGGTCTCGAGGACGGGCCCCGCGGTCTTCCGATCGTCGGCCAGATGCTTCGCCGTGCCCAGCAGAAGCAGCCAGATCGGGCGCCAAGGGCTGTCTTCGGGCTCGACCCGGCACGCGTCGGCCGCGGCCTGGCCCATCTCGATCACGCCGGCGCCGCCCAGCATCGTGTTGATGCCGGCGAAGCTGGCGGATGACGATGGGCAGCCTGATCGCGCGCGGTCACGTTCAAGCGCGGCGGAGCCGGTGATCGCCCAGTGCCGCGCCTCGGCGGCGTTTCCGGCAACCAGGAAGCTGTGTGCGGCGCACAACGCGAGCGGCGCGTAACCGGCCAGCTCCTCCTGGCTGAAGCGGGCCAGCCAGGTCTGGACGATGTCGTTGCGCCCCTGGGTCACGTAGGAGACGATGCTGCGCCAGAGAAGATCGCCGGTTCGGATCGGGTCATGCGCGGACACGGCGTGATCGATCGCGCGATCGCGGTCGCCGCCCGCCTGATACCACGCGCTGGCCCGGCTATGGAGTGAGCGCACCAGCTGCGGCTCGGTCCGCCGCAGCTCGGCGCTGAGGACGTCGCGAAACAGCGTGTGCCAGCGATGCCGCTCGTGGGCGGGGTCGAGCGGGCGAAGCAGCGGGCTCGCGGCCTCTAGCTCGGCCAAGGTCAGCGCCGAGCCCTCGCGTTGCAGCACCGCATCGCACACCTGACCCGAGAGCTCGTCCAGCACCGAGGTCCTCACCGCGAATTCCCGCAAGGCCGGAGACAGTCCGGGCAGCGCCTCGTCGCGGAGGTACTCGCCCAGGACATAGTCGTCTCCTCGCACCTGCGCCACCGCGTCGCTCACGTCAGGTTTGCCACGCAGGCACAACGCCGCCAGGTACAGGCCTGTCGGCCACCCCTCGGTCCGTCGCACGAGGGTCTGCACCGCGTCTAAGTCGAGTTCGAGCCCGGCCATGCGGATTAGGGTCGCGGCCTGAGCCGGTCGGAACGCCAGATCCTCGACGCCTACCTCGACCAGAGCCTGACTCGCGCGCAGTCGGCCGAGCGGGAGAGGCGGGTGACACCTGGAGCTCACGGCGACCATCGTCCCTTCGGGGCACTCCTCGAGCACCACACCGACCAACTCGCGCAGGACGCCCGGCGGTGCCAGGTGGGCGTCGTCGAGGGCCAGCACGAAGCTTCGCGTCTGAGCGCGCAGGGTCGCGAGAACGGTCGCGACCGGTTGCGCCCGGCGTCTGCGGCTCGTCGCCTGGTCGAAGCCCAGCCACATGAACGGCCGCTCGTCGTGCTCGGCCCACTCGGCGAGGAGGCTCGACTTGCCGTAGCCCGGCGGCGCCACGATCACGGCCAGCGACGCGCCGCCCGCTTCGGACAACCGCCGGACGAGCCCCATCCGGCGGACGTAGCCGTCGCGCCACCCGCGGACACCCCCCCGTGGCTCCGCCAGCATGGATCCGAGACCGGTCTGGGTCTCGAGGTTCGGGGGGCGACGATGGGGTGTGGCTGCAGCAGGGGGCATCGAAATCGCGCGGGTTCCAGGACGACTGTCGGCGTAGTCAGTTCTCGCGTAGTCGACGGTCCGGGACAAGGGGGCGAGCCTCCGTCTTGGCGGAGGCAGACACCACGGACGATGTTCGCGATTCGCCCGTCCCCGCGCGGCGTGCTCGTATGATGCGGCGCCGCCATTTCACCCGGATCGGAGGATGAAGGCCGCTCAGCCCGGTCTAGGTTTGCCCGCCATGGACGAAGTGGAGCGGCTGCTCCGTCGCCTCGCCATCAACGACGAGGAGTCGGTCGGGATGGTCCTTTCCAACGGCTCCGCGCTGGCCGGCGCTCCCGTGCTGCCCCGGAAGGTTGACCTGCTGGTGCGCCTCGGCGCCCTGGTGGCGCTGGGGGCGGCCACCAGCTCGCTGCGAACGACGGTGCGCCAGGCACTGGAAGCCGGTGCCACCGAGGCTGAGATCGTCGGCGTGGTGATTGCCGTCGCTCCCGCGGTCGGACTCGCGCGCGTCGTCTCGAGCGCCCGCCGCCTGGCCCTCGCCATTGGCTACGACATCGAAGCGGACGAGTAAACGATGCCGACGCCGGTCGCGATCAAAGGCGAGGGAGAGGCCGAGCCGAGGTTCGCCTGGTGGCTGTTCCTGCTCGTCGGCCTGCTCAGCGTGGTTGCCGGCGGAATCCTTGTCGCGAAGCCCAGCCACAGCCTGGCCACGCTCGCCGTTGTGATGGGCATCTTCCTGTTGATCGACGGGATCATCGAGCTCGTCCTCTCGTTGGGCCGCAGCGAGGCGAATCGTGCCTTGGCCGCGATCGTCGGGCTGCTGACCATCGTCGTCGGCATCCTCCTGATCCGCCACCCGACCCACGCCGTCAACGCGATCGGGCTCATTATCGGGATCTGGCTCGTCGCCGCCGGGGTGATGCGCCTTCTGCGAGCGGGGGTGACCGGCGGGCTTCTGCGGGCGGCCATCGCCGTGCTGGAGATCGTCGTCGGCGTGGTGGTGGTGTCCGACCCACACATCGGCTACGCGACCCTGGCCATCCTGGTCGGCATCTGGCTGATCGTCAACGGTCTTGCCTGGATCGGCCTGGGCTTCGTGGTCCGGACGGCCAGGTGACGGGCGACTCGCCCAGCGCCAGGCGGCGGGAAAGACTGGACGCGGTCACGTCGGCGACCATCGCGCCGAGGAGCGCCCCGCCGATGACGTCGCCCGGGTAGTGCACGCCGGTGTGCACACGCGAGTAGCCCACCGCCGCCGCAAGCGAGTGCAGCGGCACACCCACGGCCGGCAGCACACGCGAGACGCCGGTGGCGAACGCAACCGCCGCCGCCGTGTGGCCGGAGGGAAACGAGCGTGAGCCGGGCAGGTCCACCTGGCGGGCGGCTGGGACCTCGGCGCCGGCCCGGTCGGGCCGGCGCCGGCGGCCGACCGGCTTGACGAGCAGGTTCACGAACGTGGCCGTAGTCGCCACGCAGGAGAGACCCAGGACGGCCGCGCGCCGTCCGCGCGGGCCGCCGATGCTCGCCAACACGGCCGCGGACGCGATGGACAAGCGCGAGTAGTTCGCCGCCTGCGACAGCCTCCGCATGGCCCCATCCAGTCGTGGCGTCGGCGTCGCGGCGATCGCCCGGTAGACCGCGAGGTCGACGCGCTCGACCTCGTCCAGCCACGAGCGCGGCCCCCTGATGCCGGCGGGCCCGGTCACTCCCCCACCGGGCGGGCTCGGCCGAGGTTGCCGACGAGCAGCGAGACGATCGTCACCAGGTAGATCTGGCCCAGGAGCCCTTCGCTCACCGCGAGCGTATGGCCGAGGTTTCCCGACGCCGTGAAATCGCCGTAGCCGATCGTGGTCAGCGTGGTGAAGCTGAAATACACGAAGTCCGAGGGCATCGCCACCACGTTGTTCGCGAAGAAGTGGCCGCCGTTGACACGATCGATCGCGCCATACAGCTGCGCGAAGAACAACCCGAGCAGGATGTAGAAGGAGAGCACGCCGAGCACGGCCTCGACCGTGACCCTGCTACGCGCCCGCACGCTTCGCAGAACACCGACGACCACGGCCGGGGGCGCCAGGAAGACCAGCAGCGTGTTCGCGATACGCACGGCGGTGTTGTCGACCGTTCCCGCTGCCGCCTCAGCGATGCTGAGGGCGAGCAGGATCGCGGCGACCGCGGCGGCCACGCGGATGACGATCGGCTTGACATCGGCCGCCCAGAGGGCCAGCACCAGCGTCCCGGCGAACAGGGCGGTCACCAGCACCTGGGTCCACACCTTCGGAGCGGCGATGCCCTCGACGGCGAACGCTGTCGTGGTCGCGCCCAGCAGCACGCCGAACCGCTCTCGCCGGTCGCGCCACGCCGAGGTGCGAAACAGGGCCGATGACATCGTGGGCATGGCAAGATGCCGCGGGCACCGGCCAGGCGCATCCTCCCAATTGGGTGAATCCGGACCGCGGAGCGCTTCAGAAGGAGATCCGCTCGCCCGGCGCCAGCATCCTGACCTCCACTGCCGGCGCGTAACGCTCGGCATAGGCGGCGAAATCGCGTGCCGGACGTTCGCGATCGATGGTGCGGCGCGCGGCCAGCGGCGTCGCGTAGGTCCCCCAGTGGATCGGGATCGCCAGCTTCGGGGCGATCAAGGCCAACGCGGCGGCCGCGCTCTCCGGATCCAGGTGCCCGGCGCCGACCGACGAGCCCCAGCCCCAGACCGGTAACAGCGCTACGTCGACCTCGCCGCGGAGCTCGGCCATGCCCAGGAACAGGTCGGTGTCCCCCGCGAAGTACACCGAGCGCGAGCCGCGTATCAGGTAGCCGATGGGGTCGGCCGCCGCCCCGAGCCACCACCGCCGGCGATCGTGAGTGGCCGCGGTCGCCGTCACCCGGACGTCCCCGACCCAGAGATCCTGGCCGGCGCGAAGGTCGCCAGCGCCCGCCAGCCCACGCGCTTGCAGCCATGCCGTCCCAGGATGAGGTGCCACGAACGGACCACGACAGCGCAGGGCCCGAAGGCTCCGGACGTCGGCGTGGTCGGCATGGAGGTGCGAGATCAGCACGCAGTCGACCGGGCTGAGCCGGTCCGGGTCAGGGACGACCCGAACGAGGGGGCCAACCCGGTGGCGGAGCATCGGATCGGTCAGCATGCGCACGCCGTCCATCTCGATCAGGACGGTCGCGTGCCCCAACCACGTGATCTCCACCCCGACCATCGGCCGGATCGCAGCAGGCCGCCGGCGACGGTCATCGTTCGATCCGGGTGAGCCTCGGTCAACTGTGGTGCGTGCCTCCTCACGCGCGGGGAGCGGACCCCCTTGCTCGCCGTACCGCATAGGCCCATGATTGCGCTGGAAGATCGCCCGCGAATGACCTCCGGCGTCCAGCAACAGAATCGCGACACGGCCCGGGCCGCGCCGGACCACGGGCCGAGACGCCAAGCCGAGCGTCCGATCCGGGTCGTGATCGCCGAGGACTCCTACGTCATCCGCGAGTTCCTTACGACGACGCTCAACGCCGCCCCCGAGATAGACCTCGTGGCCATCTGCTCCAACGGCAAGGAGCTCCTGACGGCGATCGACACCTGGGATCCGGAGGTGGTGCTCACCGACATCCGCATGCCGCCTTCGCGAGCCGACGAGGGCACTCGGATCGCCGCGCGGCTGCGCCAGACCCACCCGCACGTCGGGGTCGTCGTGCTCAGTCAGTATGCCGAGCCTGCGTACGCCATCAGCCTGCTCGAGCAGGGCACCGGTGGCCGCGCCTATCTCCTGAAGGAGCGCATCCGCAACAAGGAGGAGCTGATCGGCGCGATCCAGGCGGTCTTCCGGGGCGGGTCGGTCATCGACCCGGTCATCGTCGACATCCTGATCGCATCGCGGGCGCGGGCGGCGAAGTCGCGCCTGGCGCAGCTCACGCCACGGGAGCGCGAGTTGCTGGCGGAGATCGCCGCCGGCAAGAGCAATGGCGCGATCGCCGAGTCGCTGGTGCTCACCAAGCGGGCAGTCGAGAAGCACGTCAACTCGATCTTCGCCAAGCTCAACCTGCCCGAGACCCAGGACATCAGCCGACGGGTGAAGGCCACCCTGATCTTCCTCTCCGAGGAGGGCACTGACAGCTCCTGACCGCTCGAGGACGCGAGCGCCGGTGGCTTGGTGAGGCCCGATCGAGCCTGAGGTGACGGCCGCCTGCGACCGCGCTACTTTTCATACAGTCGGCCGCAGGCGTTTCTCTACCCACAATCTGAATCCCGGGGGCTTCAACTACGCATCGTAGGAATCCGATCCGCGTCGTGATCGCCGAGGACGAATACCTCATGCGCGAGGCGCTCGAACGCGTGATGGCGAAGGCCGACGACATTCAAGTCGTCAGGTATGTCCAGGACCGCGATTCGCTGCTCGCAGCCATCGCGGAGGAGCGTCCGGACGCGGTCCTCACCGACATCCGGATGCCGCCCACCCGCACGAACGAGGGAATCCAAGTCGCGCACGAGCTCCGCCACTCGGATCCCGACATCGGCGTGGTCGTGCTCAGCAAATTTGCCGATGCCGCCTACGCCCTCGAGTTGCTGGAGTCGGGCAGCGCCGGGCGGGCCTACCTGCTCAAGGAGCGCGTCGGCGGCCCCGGCGAGCTGACCTCGGCGATCGAGGCCGTGGTCCGAGGCGAATCGGTCATCGACCCCAAGGTGGTCGATGTCCTCGTCCGCGCCCGCAGCATCGATGCGCGCTCGCCGCTGGCCGAGCTGACCCCGCGCGAGCGCGACGTGCTCGCCGAGCTCGCCCAGGGCAAGAGCAACGCCGCGATCGCGCGGTCGCTGGTGCTTACCAAGCGCGCCGTCGAGAAACACATCAACGCGATCTTCACCAAGCTGGACCTGCCCAGCCCGGACGACGTCAGCCGGCGCGTGACTGCCGCGCTGCTCTTCCTGGCCAGCGGCGAAACCCCGCCCTCGGAGGAATGACTACCCGGCGCCCGCGAGCCTCGCCGGGATCATCGCGGCCACGCGGGTGCCGCGCTCGGACAGGCTTTCGACGCTGAACGTCCCGCCGGTGGCCTCGACGCGGTCACGCAGCCCCTGCAGCCCGCGCTCGCCGAGCTCGATCGCGCCGCCGACGCCATCGTCTCGCACTTCGAGAGCCAGGATGCCCCCCTCGAGGCGCGCGCGCACGGTGACCCTGCCGGCATTGGCATGACGCCCCGCGTTCGTGAGCGCCTCGAGCACGACGTAGTACGCCGTGACCTCCGCCGTCTCGTCGAGCCGCACCCCGGGCAGCTCGACCCGCTCGATCGGCATCGATGAGCGCGCTGCGAGTTCCTCCACGGCCCGGGCCAGCCCGAAGCGGCGAAGCGAGACCGGATGGATCCCGTGCACCAGGTCGCGCAGCTCGTCGATCGAGGACAGCACCTCCTCCCGGGCCGTGTCGAGCGACGCGGCGGCGCCTCCCGGCCACGTCCGGGCTTCGTCGGCCGCCAGCGAGAGCTGTGCGGCGAGCGCCACCAAGCGGCCTTGGGCGCCGTCGTGCAGGTTGCGCTCGACGCGCCGTCGCTCCTCGTCGGCGGCCATGACGATCCGGGTCCGCGACGCCCGCACGTTCTCGGCGAGCGCCTCGCGTTCCGAGGCCAGCGCAGCGAGCGCGAGCGCCGACACCGCGGACACGGCGAGGTACAGCTGTATCTCCAGCAGGCTGCTGCTGATCGAGTGGACGGCGAAGGGCCCGAGGTAGTGCGTCGTGCCCCAGACCATTACGCCCGCGCCCACGGTGACGGCCAGCGTGGCCCCGCGGGGACCAAGCCGGACCGCAGCCCATACCAGCGCCGGAAAGGCCAGATAGCTCAGGTGGTGACCGCCGCCGTGCAGCGCGATCATGCTCAGCGCGAACACGACGATCAGCGCTAGAACCATCTCGAGGGCGTGGGCGAGAAGCCAATCGCGGCGGGGTGGCGGGAACCAGGCCAGGGCCAACGGAAGGACGATCACTGCGCCGCAGAAATCGCCCAGCCACCAGGTGCGCCACACGTGGGCGAGCGACCCGGCGCTGATCACGCCGGCGATCAAGAGCGAAAGCGATCCGATCGTCGCGCTTACCGCTACCCCCGCGGCGATCGCCGCGAGGACTCCGGCCAGGCTAGACCGGGTGGCGAGCGGTGCGTGGCGCGCGGCCAGCCGGCGCAGCAGGACGGCAGCGATCACCACCTCGAGCAGGTTGCCGAACGTCTGCCCGATCGCCGCACCGACCGGCAGCGCGGAGTAGTTGTTGACGAGCAGGTCGCCGATGACGATGCCCGGCCAGAGCCAGAGCCCGCGGAGATACAAGATGGCGATCCCGACACCCACCGGGAGCCACACCACGGCGGCCACCGGGCCGGCGAACTCGAAGGCATAGCCCACGTGTGCCGCGACGTAGTAGAGCGCAACGACGAGGGTCAGCTCGAGCGCGTAGCCGCCCCGCGGGTAGCGCGTTCGGCGTCCGAGCGCGCCGGCAGGCGGCCATAGCCCTCGCGACCTTGCTTCGAGACGACGTCCCGTGTAGGCAATTCCAGCCATGCTTCGGTCTCCAGACCGACGCCGCCCGCACCGTCAGATCACCACAAGATAGGTTGATTATCAACCCTAGAGGCTCTTGTGCCGAAGATCAGCGCATGAAGCGCCTTTTTTCGCACTCGTGTCTGGTTCGCGCTCAGGCTGGATACTCGTCCTTTCGCCAGGCACGGGTCTCCCCGGGATCGCCCTTGGGAGTGCGCGCCAGCAGGAACGAGTGGTACGGGGCGACGAACGGGTCGGGCGCCATCACCGTGTAGGTGTGGTAGACGCGGCCGTTCTCGCGGGCGAAGGCGATGAAGCTCGGGCCTTCGCGCAGCCCGTCCTCGAGCTTGGCGCCGATCTGCCGACCCCAGTCCTGGAGCCACTCGGGCGGGTCGTCGATCATCGCCTTGATCTCCGGGATGGCCTGGGCCTGCTCGGGCCTCAGCGCGATGCTGAAGTCGAAGGGGAAGTCCGTCCCATACGTCGAGACGTACGGGAAGGTCCAGCCCATCCGCTCCTTGTAGGCGATCAGCCGGTCGATCGGCGCACGGGAGAAGCAGATCAGCGTCACGTCCCGTTGGCTCAGGTGGACCCGCGTGGCGCCGAGCTCGTCCCCTAGATTCGAGCACCCAGGACAGGCGCCGAGCTCGTAGTCGGGCCCGAACATGATGTTGTAGGCGAGCAGCTGCGAGCGTTCCTCGAACAGCTCGCCGAGCGTCTTCTTCCCGTCCTCGGTGTCGAACACGTACTCCTTCTCCACCGGGACCCAGGGCAGCGCGCGGCGCTGCTCGGTCACCTTCCGGCCCAGCTCGGCGTACTCGGCCTCGAGCTCGGCCAGGTTCTCGCGGGCGGTCTGCCATTCCTCGCGGGTTGCCGTCTGATGTGTGGACATCGTTACCTCCTATTGCTGTGCCACCTGAAGACTGCCGCATCTCTCGCAAATCATCGGCCCGCCGCCATGCCAAGCTTTGGCCGTGCGCCGGATCGTCCGTGGCCGCCCTCACCCTGCCCTCGCCGGACTGGTCAAGGGGTACGCGGAGCGGCGGCCGGCTCCGGATCGAGCAGCTCGCCGAGAAGCTCGGCTGCTCAAGGCGCCACCTGGCCAAGCGCTTCGCCGAGGACGTCGGCGCTCCTCCCAACCTCGCCGCCCGCCTCATGCGCTTCGAGCCGCGCGGGCCGCCCTCGGCGCCATGCCGCTGGCGCGTCTTGCCGCTGAGCATGGGTATTCAGACCAGGCGCATCTCGCCCGTGAGTTCGCCGCCCTCGGTGGCGCGCCGCCCACCCTGTTCCCATTCCTTCAAGACGCTGGCGCGGCGGAGGCGTAGCTTCCTGGCCATGACACAGACCGTCTTTCCATCTCTCACGTTCAAGGACGCCAAGGCGTCGATCGACTGGCTCGAGCGCGTCATGGGCGCCGAGCGCCTCGCCGTCTACGAGGACGATGAAGGCCGGGTCGTCCACGCCGAGCTGCGCATCGGCACGAGCAGCGTCATGCTGGGCGACCAGCGGGCCGGGTCCCGCGCCACGCCGCCTGGCGTAAGCGTGATCTATGTCGTCGTGGACGACGCCGACGCAGCGTACGCCCGCGCCAACGCGGCAGGCGCGCGGGTCACCGAGCCAGTGGACCAGGATTATGGCTCGCGCGACATCACGATCACCGATCCCGACGGCAACCGCTGGACGCTCGGCACCTACGCCGGCGCCGCGCGCTCCTCAGACACGCTCGTCACTCGCTCGTAGGGCGCGTAGCGGTGGTGGAGCATCAGGTCATTTCCGTCCGGATCGGTGAAGAACGCCATGTGGCAGACGCCCGTGTCGAGCGTGTCGCCCGCGAACGTGATGCCCTTCGCCTCGAGCTCGGTGCGCGCGGCCGCCACATCCTCGACGTGGAGGGCAAGGTGCGCGTTCTTCTGGGGTGCGAACGGCCTCCCGAACCGCGCGGGCTCCCAGATGCCCAGGCAGGTCTGCCCGACCCAGAATTCGAACTGGCCGTGCTCGTCGGGACGTAGCCCCAGGGCCTCGCCGTAGAAGCGCCGCGAGCGCTCGGAGTCCTGCGAGGGGATGGCGACGAAGTCGAGCTTAGTGATCATCGGTGACCGTCCTTTCGGGAAGAGCTGGAATCTCGCAGAAAATGCGGTCAGCCCCGGCCCTCTGGAGCCGGCGCCTTGGCGCAGACTCAGCCGCTCGTCTCGTGGACGAGCGCCAGCCCCCGAGCCCGAGCCGGCCGCCGCGCCGCCGAGCCGTGTCTCTGCCCCAGCCGCCGGCGCAGCCGCGCATAGCCGACCAGGCCTCCCAGGCTTGGGATCCAGAAGGCGATCGCGTGGTAGACCACCACGGCTGCGGCCGCCTGTGTGGCCGGCGCGCCGTAGGCGATGAGGGTCGCCGCCAGGCCGCCTTCGAGGACGCCAAAGCCGCCGGGAACCGGGATCAGGTTGGCGAGGTACCCGATCACGTAGCCGAGGACGAGCGGCCCGAGGCCGAGTGGACGGCCCGCGGCGATGAACGCCGCTCCCAGCGCTGCGATGTCGAAGGCGAGGTAACCGAACGCCCCCAGCAGCCGCCAGCTGGGCCGCCGCAGCGAGCCGCGGGCCCGCGTGATGCCGGCGGCGAGCTCGATCAGCCAGCCTGGCCATGCGCGCTGGGGCGAGCGTCCGACGACGCTCGGGATGGCCAGCGCCGCGACGGTCGCGATCAGCCCTCCAAGGGTCGGAGCGCCCGCGCGGAGCCACTCGCCCGGACCGCCCGCGCCACCCGCCGCGAGCGCTACGGCGCCGCCGATGAGCGCGGCGACGTTCACCGCGCTGGTCAGGAAGAAGAGCGCGCTCGATCGATCGATGATGCTCCGGGTCGACATCCCGGCTTGCCGGAGAAACCAGCCGCCGATGGCCAGCCCGCCGACGCCGCCACCGGGTAGTAGCGCTCCAGATCCCTCCTCGGTCCAGGCCAGCTCCCGTGCGGTTCCGGCCGACAGCTCATCGAAGAAGAGGCGGAAGATCACCACGAAGGAGAGGCACGACGCCAGCTCGAAGGCCACGGCGACGACCACCCACCGTAGATCCATGTGCGCCACCTGCCGCGCCACGCCCCGCAGCGGCGGCACGGCAAGGAGTAGCGACACCACGGCCGCGCTGAGCAGTAGCGACGCCGCGAGACGACCGCCGATCCGGGCACCCCGGGCGCCGGCTCGCCGCCCGTATCTGGAAAGCGGTCCCGTGTCCATAGCTTGGAATTCGAAGTGGCCTTGCATTTGGTTCACCGCCGGTAAGACGCCTGGGCACGGCGGAACTCATCGCCCGCTCGTCAATCACCCCCCGCGCCCGAGGACGAGGTAACAGAACCCCAGGACGCCGCGATAGCTCGTCACGTACTCGGCCAGGCGCCGGTCGAGCTCCTGCCGCACAGCGCCGGCGTCTGGAGCCTGCGGATGATTGAGCAGCCAATCCTCACCATCCCGTCGCCAACTGGACTCGAACTCGTCCCACTCGCGCTGGTCGGCGGTGGTCAGGCTGAGCACGCGCCAGCCGGCCTTGAGCGCACGATCGACCACCTGGTCCAGGGGCATGACGTCTGCCCCGAAGATGGCGCCGGCCTCGGGCGTGGGCTCGTTTTCCCAGCAGCCGTCGCCGAACAACATCCGCCCGCCCGGAGCCACCAGGCGCGTCAGCGCGACGAGGGCCGGCGCGGTGCCACCCCAGGCATGGGATGCCCCAACGCAGAGCACCCGCTCGGCAGGGCGACCCCACTCCTCCGCCGGCGCGCCCACAAAACTGACCTGGCGCTCCATGCCGCGCCCCCGGCTGCTGCGCCGTGCTCTCGCGAGCAGCGCTTCGTCCGTATCCACGCCCACGCCGGCACAGCCGTCGCGTGCCGCCTCGACAACACGCAGGAGCAGCTCGCCCCACCCGCAGCCGAGATCCAGAACCGAGTTGACCGATCCCACCTCAAGCTGCTCGATCAGCCACTCGGCATGCGCCTCGGAGAGCGGCGCGTTCCAGCGCAGCGCCGAGTAGCGCTCGCCACCGGCGGTCATGAGCGACCTCGTCTTCCCATGTTGTTTTATTGGCACCGCCGGGTGATGGTGGCCGACCTGCCGCTCGGACCGCCGCTAAAGGGCATGCAAGGGCTCGACCCGGTGGTGTGCGGCATCCTGACCGGCCCGGGCTTCGAAGACATGCAAGCAATCGGGTGAGCAGAAGTAGTACGTACCGCCTTCCAGCTGCAACGTCGCCGCTCGTTGCCGGTCCACCTTCATCCCGCAGACGGGATCGGTCGCGCCGCGGCGAGCGGTCAGCCAGAACAGAGTGGCGAAGATGGCCACGCCGAGGACGTTGAGCGCGAGCTTGTAGTTCACCTGAATCGAGCTGAAGATGTCCGCCCGCGTCGGACGCGGGCCGGCCGGGATCAGCCCGAGCGCGCTGAAGATGCCGTCGACGGTCAGCGCTGCGATCACCATCGTGATGAACATCAGCGCGGTTATCCGCACCGTGTACTTGCCGCCGTAGTACTTGCGGTAGATGAGCAGGATCGGGATCACGATCAGATCGGCGAACAGGAACGCGAGCACGCCAGCGAACGAGATCCCGCCCGACCACAGGACTGCGGCCAGGGGAACGTTGCCCACCGAGCACACGAAGCTGAGGACCGCGATGATCGGCCCGACGAGCACGTTCTCGATGGCCGGCAGCGGCGCCGGCGCGTCGCGGATGAACAGGTGCTGGAAGAAGCCGTTGCCGAACTGGGCGATGAAGCCGGCGAGCAGGAAACCGAGCGTGATCTCCTTCCAACTCATCTGCCAGTCGCCGCGAAAGTTGTGCGCGACGTCCGACCAGGCTTGGACGGAGGTCAGGCGTTCCCGCCAGGGCATCTGCTCGCCCGCCGCGTGATGCTGGTGGCCGGCGTCGACCTGCTGCGCGTGCCGACGTGCCTGTTGCTCGAGGCGCGGGCTGACGAACAGCCGCAGGAGCACGGCGATCAGGGCGATCATCAGGAGGCCGCCGGCGTACTCGGCGAGCGTGAACTGCCATCCGATCAAGACCCACAGGACGAGGCCAAGCTCCCACACCAAATTGGTTGAGGCGAGCTGGAAGGCCAGCGCCGAGGCCGCGCTGGCCCCTTTCTGGAACAGCGATTTGCCGATAGCGATCGCCGCGTACGAGCAGGACGAGGACGCCGCGCCGAGTCCGGTGGCCCAGCCGACGGACCGAGCGCCTGAGCCGCTCATCACGCCCTCGACCCGCTCGCGGGGCACCCAGGCCTGGACGACTGCGGAGATGGTGAAGCCCAGCGCCAGAGCCCACCACACCTCCCAGGCCATGAGAAATGCGTCACGGAGGCCGTGCCAGATCACGTCCAGGACCACCGTCATGCCAATCACGTTACCATATACCCCTAGGGGGTAGAGGTACTGCTAAGCTTCGCGTCATGCCGAAGAGCGACGTTCCCCCTCGGGGGTACACCGCGAGCAAGGATCAGCTGCTCGCCCGGCTGCGCCGCATCGAAGGCCAGATCCGCGGGATCCAGGGCATGGTCGAGGACGATCGCTACTGCATCGACATCCTCACCCAGATCAGCGCCGCCCAAGCGGCCCTCGACAAGGTCGCCCTCGGTTTACTGGACGGCCACGCCCACACGTGTGTGATCGGGGCCGAACCGGATGAGCAGGACGGGCGGACCGAGGAGATGATGGCCGCGATCGGTCGCCTGCTCAGGCGGGGCTGACGACCGCGGAGCGCTCGCGGGCGCAGGCACGGCATCGTCGTCGTGTGCGCGTCTCGTCGTGTGCGCGTCCCTCCAGCACGGCTGACCTCCCACGAGCGCGCTTGTACGCAGCTCCGCCAAACCACGTCGAGTCGCGTTTGGCCACCTCCTGGCTGAACTGCTTTCGTGTGACATCATTCCGAGTTTGACTTCCTCATGGTCAAAAGGTATTTGACCATGTGCAGTTCGAAACGGGGATGTTAGATGTATTACACGCCGCTTTTTTATTTTCCCTTGACAGAAGCTAACGCGGCGAGATAATCCCCGCCCAGCGTTCGCCGACGAGAGGCCGTCGGTCTTTCGCACAGATCCAAGAGGGCCACCGAGCAACGGGCAATGTCTGCGCCCGAGCGCCTTAACACACTCTCCGCACCCCCCCGCGACCCGCGGCAACGCGCGCCCCCCGGCGACGGATCGTTCCGTCAGTTGCAGGTAACTCGATCTTCAAGACAGGGAGGGAATGAGCGTGCGACGCATCTACGCAGTGCTAAGCGCTGCGATAGCAGTGGCGGCCGCGGCAGCGGTCATCGGGGTCACCAGCGGGGCAGCGGCTCCCAGGGTGATCTACATGGATCCGAGCGCGCCAATCCCGGCGCGTGTTCATGATCTTCTGCGCCGGATGACGCTGACGGAGAAGGTCGGGCAGATGGACCAGGCCGTGGTCGGGCTGCTGCGCGACACGACCAATCCGGCGAATGGCGTCTGCAATGGTGGTAACACATCGCAGCCGCAGACGAACTGCCTGCAAAAAGTGCTGATCACGGACGCCACCGGCTCGGTCCTGTCGGGCGGGACTGACAATCCGCCCGGCAACACGGGCACCGACTGGGCGAACCTGTACAACACGATCCAGCACTACGCGATCGACAACTCGCGGCTGCACATCCCGATCATCTACGGCGTCGACGCCGTTCACGGCTTCGGTCATCCCACCGCAGCCACGCTGTTCCCGCAATCGATCGGGATGGGCGCGACGTGGGACACCCAGCTGGCGAGACTGGCCGGACAGGCCACGCGTGATCAGATCTGCAGTGTTGGCACGGTGTGGGACTTCGCTCCGGTTCAGGATGTAGCGCGGGACAACCGCTGGGGTCGCTATTACGAGACGTGGGGCGAAGAGCCCGCGCTCTCGGGCGGGATCGGCGCGGCGAACATCAGGGGAATGCAGAGCGGGACCTGCCCGACGGACGGCCGGCGCGTCGGCCTCAGGGTCGCAGCGACCGTCAAGCACTTCGCGGCCTACTCGGAGTCGATCAACGGCCACGACCGCGTGGAAGAGCAGATTCCGATCCGGTATCTGCAGGACCTCTTCCTGCCGTCCTACGGCGCCGGGATCAACGCCGGCGCGGACACCGTCATGGTCAACTCCGGGTCCATCAACGGCATCCCGGCCACGGCATCGCACTTCCTGCTGACGACCGAGCTGCGCCAGCGGCTGGGCTTCACCGGCGTCGTGATCAGCGACTACAACGACGTCTTCGCCCTGCAGACGAACTACCACATCGCCGCCAATACCGAGCAGGCGGTGACCGAAGCGGTCAACGCCGGCGTGGACATGGCGATGAATGCGATGTCGACCACCGATTTCAACACCGCGCTGATCGCGGCCGTCCATGACGGGCTTGTCCCGATGTGGAGGATCAACCAGGCGGTCACGAGGATCCTCACGCTGAAGTTCAAGCTCGGCCTGTTCGACCACCCCTACGTCAACCCCGCCGCGGCGAACGCCGCCGTGAGCGGCCACGTCGACCTGTCGCACCAGGCCGCCGATGAGTCGATGACGCTGCTGCAGAACCAGAATGGCATCCTGCCGCTCTCGACGAGCAGCCATGTCACCGTGGTCGGCCCGAACGCGGATTCCATCCCCGACACGCTCGGCGGGTGGAGCGTCAGCTGGCAGGGCGTGTTCGACAACAACAAGCAGGCGTGCTGCGGAGGACCGCCGGACCAGATACCCCCCGCCGTGACGGCGTGGAAGGGTATCCAGGCGCTCGACGGCAACGCAACGCTCGCTGCCGACCAGAACGCTGCGGTGAACGCAGCGGGCAGCACGGACGCCTACGTCGCCGTGGTGGGCGAGACCCGGCCCTACGCCGAGGGGCTGGGCGATGACCCGTCACCGCAGTTGGATGCCAGCCAGAAGGCGCTGCTGGCAGCGCTGAAGGCCACCGGCAAGCCAGTGATCGTCGTCGTGGTCGCTGGTCGACCGATCGGGCTCGGTCCCGACGGCGAGTCGGCGAACGCGATCCTGATGGCGTGGCAGGGCAGCACGCAAGCAGGTAACGGAGTCGCCGATGTGCTGTTCGGAAAGTACAACCCGAGCGGGAAGCTCCCGGTGACGTGGCCAAGCGATGCACCGCCGCCTGGCCTCGATTTGTCCAGCTTCGATACGGGCCACCAGTCCCCGGCTGGCGACCAGCCGCACTTCTTCGACCAGTTCCCGGGGACGAACTCTGGCAACGGATCCGGCTACGACCCGCATGGCGGGCCGACCAGGCAACCGCTGTTCCCGTTTGGGTTCGGCCTGTCGTACACGACGTTCTCGACCAGCGGCCTGTCCGTCGCCGGCCCGGCCGCCGGGGTCGTGATCGCGACGTTCACGGTCGCGAACACCGGCAGTCGCGAGGGCGTCGACATCGTTCCGGTCTACGTGAAGCGTCCGCTGAACACCGGCGAGATCCTCACGCCGGCGAATGGGACGCTCGTCGGCTGGGCGCGTGTCGACCTGATGCCCAGCCAGTCGCGGCAGGTGTCTGTCGGGATCCGGGTCTCGCAGCTCGCGGTCACTCCGGGAGACATCAACGGAGACGGGCCGCGGCAGGTGCAGCCGGGCGACTACCAGGTCGTGTTGGACCCGGCCGCCAACCCGCCCGTGGGTCCGACGTTCACGATCCACTAGGACGCAGATCCAGTACCCAACCCGGCGTGGCGGGCCCCAGGGCCCGCCACGCCAGCGGGTGCGGTTTCAGGTCCCGCTGGACTCATCGGCCACGGGCCGGACGGACCTGAGCAGCATGATTCTCGGGGCAGCCGGATGCGGGCGCCGCCCTACCGGCGTTCGCTCCCGAGCGTCCGCGTCACCCAATCGACAATCGTGGGCGCCACCGGCCCCTCGCCCATGTGCCCGCCGTCGAACACACGGGCCGCCTTGGGGTCGCCGTGGTCGAGGCTCAAGTAGATGTCGTCGATCGAGTTCTGGACGTCGTCGCGGCCGTTGACCAGCAGAATCGGCGCGGAGGGCTGATCTAGGAGGCCCTGGTCCAGGAGGGAGAGCTCCGGGCAGCGCGCCACGTAGTCCTCGAACGTCTCGCCGCCGAAGATCCGCGCCCGCGCGGACATCAGGTCCATGAGATAGGAGGAGGCATTGCGCGACTTGTGCTGCCACGCGGGCGTGAACGTGATGTGGACGCCGCCGCCCCAGTTGACCGCGCAGCGCAGCTGGTCGCGGTGCGTGTAGGCGAGCTTCATCGCCCAGTAGCCGCCGAACGATCCGCCGATCGCCGCGCACCGGTTGGCATCAAGATCGTCGCGCGTGGACAGCCAGTCGAAGATCGGCGTCCATTGCCGCTCGGCATCCCGGCCGGCCAGCACGGGGGACTCGCCCACCCCCGGCATGTCGACGAGCAGGACGGCGAAGCCACGGGAGCGCAACAGTGCGCCGAGGCGCCCGTGCATCTCCTCCTTCCAGGTGTCGATGCCCGCCCACACCATCGCGACGGGTGGCCGATTGGAATCGGCCGGCGGTCGGGTCAGGTAGAACCGGAGGCGGTCTCCCTCGCCGGCGCGACCCTCGAAGAGAATCTCGACCACCTCGAGCGGCGGGTCGTCCAGCGCCGTCGCCTTCAGGAAGAACTCGCGCGCGCGTGTGTACTGCTCCTCCTTCAGCGGATGGTTGGGCACCGGGTAGCGGCCGATGAACGCCGCTCGGTAGGCCTGCAGCCACATATCCCGCTGCGTTGCGCGGTCGCTCGCCGCCTCCGCGCGCCGGGCGAAGTCCTCGGCCAGCGCCCCCCACGCCGCCGTCCAGGGCTCGGGATCAAGCCCCGTCAGTCCGTCGATCGTCGTGCGCGCCGCGTCCGGATCGAGCCCGTCCAGCGGGTGCGCGCCGCGCTCGAGACGCTGACGCAGCCAGGCCTTCCCGTCTTCCAACCTCTGCTCGGTCATCGCCGCGCCTGCCATCAGACGAACAGGCCGGTCGCCTCCTGGGCACGCCGGTCGTCCTCGGGTGGCGCCTGCACCAGGGGGAAGGACTCGAACATCGACGGCGGCATTGCCAGGTTCTTGTAGAACACGTTCGAGCCCTGCTGGGGCTCGAAGCGCACCGGCTCCCAATCAGGCTCGTAGTTGCGGTAGCCGCCGGCGTTGATCTCGACGCGCATCCCGGTCGGGTCCCGCACGTACAGGTAGTCCTGCTCGCCCATGCCGTGACGTCCCGGGCCGAACTCGATGGCCACCTCCTGATTCAGGAACACATCGGCGGCGCGCAGCAACTCCTCGCGCGAATCGACGAAGTAGGCGAAATGGTTGATCCGACCGGGAACCGGCGTCGGATCCCACACGATCCCGAGGTCGTGCGAGCGCTCGCACACGGTGGTCATGCAGAACACCGGGAAGTCGGGACGGTCGGGAATGACCGTGTACTCCATGAACCGGTGACCAAGGGTGTCGCGGTACCACTCGGCGTCACCGAGCGGATTGGCCGCGGTGATCGTCACGTGGTCGATGCACCGCGCGGCGACCCCGCGCGGCACGTAGCGCTGGGGACGGTTGGGGAACGGCGACTCCATGCCCGCCGGCGGCGTGTAGCGCTCGACCTCCCAGAAGATCTCGTGCAGGTGGCCGCCGGGGGCGCGGTAGCGGAACGCGCGGCCGTGACCGACCGAGTCCTCCAACCAGCCCTCGCCGGCCCCGGCCGCCTCGAGGCGCGCGGCCGCGGCATCGAGCTCTTCCGGTCCGGCGGCGCGCCAGCCCACGTGCCCCAGCCCTACCTGCGGCGCTTCGGTCAGCTGCAGAGTGTGATGGAACCGATCGCCCCAGGCGCGCAGGTACACGGACTGACCGACCCGGGTCGTCTCCTCGAGACCGACCACCTGGGTCCAGAACTCGAGCGATTCCTCGGGCGCGGGCGTGGTCAGCTCGACGTGGGCAAGCTGCGAGACAAGGGACAGGGCCATCTCTCTTCTCCTCGATCACGACGTGTCTCTATTTCAGAATCCGGATTCGGATTCGGACAGACTATCGCTTCAGCTCCCCCGCGTCAAGCGACCGTGCGGTGGTTTGCGGCGGTGATGCTCCGGATCGCGCGGTCGACACGTCTCCTCCACGCCTCACGGCGTACCTCTCCGTGTGCCTGACGCGCCATCGCTTCGCCGGCAGAGACCGAGTGGCGCACCAGGATCCTCTGGTGTGCCTGACACGCCACCGCTTCGCCCGGAGACGCCGAGTGGCG
>JAFASQ010000562.1 GCA_019244395.1 Solirubrobacterales bacterium
CGGCCGCGCCGGTCGCGCCGGCCGCGCCGGGCGCGCGCCGTGGCGCGGCGGCGGTGCCTCTCGGCGCTTGACCGCACCACGTGCCGCCTGGGTCAGCGCGCTGGGTCTCACGGCGCGCCGTCCTGGAGTTTGCGCGCCGCGCGCAGACGCGCCGACTTCGAGCGCGGGTTTGCCTCGATCTCGCCCGGCGAGGCGCCGAGCGCGCGCCGGGTCAGCAACTCGGCTTCGGGCTGATGGCCGCAGACGCACACCGGTAGCTCGGGCGGGCACACGCACCCACGCGCGCGCTCGCCCAGAAAGCGCTTGACCCGGCGGTCCTCGAGCGAGTGGAACGAGATCGCGGCGAAGCGTCCACCCGGCCTGAGAACCGTCCAGGCCGCCGGTAACGCGGCGTCGAGTTGGCACAGCTCGTCGTTAACCGCGATCCGCAGCGCCTGAAAGGTCCTGCGCGCGGGATGGCCGCCGGCGAACTGCGCGGGCACCGGCACCGCGCCTTTGATCACCTCCACCAGCTGCTGGGTGGAGTCGAGCTCGTCGCGACCGCGCGCTCGAATTATGGCGCGCGCGATCCGGCCCGCGTAGCGCTCCTCGCCGTACTCGCGCAGGAGCCGCGCGAGCCGGCGTTCGTCCCACTGGTTGACGATCTGCCGCGCGGTCAGCTCCTGCTCGGGTCCCATGCGCATGTCGAGGGGCGCGTCGTACGCGTACGAGAAGCCCCGCTCCCACGTGTCGACCTGCATCGAGGACATGCCGAGGTCGAGGTAGACGAGATCCGCCTCGACGCCCTGGTCCTGGAGTCGCCCCAGCGCGCTGACGAAGTCCGCCCGGATGAAGCGCGTCCCGCAGGGCAGGTCGGCGGCGATCTCGCTGAAGCGCTCTTCGGCGACCGGATCGCGATCGATCCCGATCAGCGTGCCTGCGGGTCCGAGGCGATCGGCGACCAGCCGGGCGTGACCGCCGCCGCCGAAGGTGCAGTCCACGGCCGTCTCACCGGGATGCGGATCGAGGAGATCGATCAGCTCCCCGGCTAGCACCGGGATATGCGTGCGAGTCATGTCAAGCAGTGTGGCCAAGCTTCGCTGCGATGTCGGGGACGCGGGTCAAGACGTCTTCGCTGTAGCCGGCGTACTTCGGACGGTCGAACACCTCGAGGCACTCCCCCGAGCCGACCACGATGACCTCGCGGTCGAGTCCGGCGTACTCCATTAGAGGCGGCGGGATCATCACGCGATGGGCTGAATCGAGCTCGGTGTCATGCGAGTAGTTGAAGAAGAAGCGCTTGAGATCGCGCGCCTCCGGCGAGATCGGGCTCCACCCGGCCAGCGCCGCCGCGGTGTACGCCTCGTAGGCCTCCGGCGTCCACACCGCGATCGACCGCGGTGCCGCCGCGGTCGTCTCGGGCGAAGCGGCGAGGACCACCCCACCCGCCAGCGCCGCGCGGAACTTCGATGGCACCGTGAGCCGATGCTTCGCATCCAGCGCGTGTTCGAAGGTCCCGCGGAAGATCAAGGGTTCTCATGCGGAAGGGCGAAGTCCGAACCCGGGTGGCTGGGTGGGAGGAGCCCTGCCACCCGGGTTCCGCGATGCATGACCATGCGCGATTCCCCACTCTATCCCACTTTCCCCCACAATGCAACTCGTATCCCACGCACTATCCCACTGCGTCGACACACAGGCTGGATTTGACGTCATCGCCCGCCGGCAAAGGGGAATCGGGAGGAACCCCGGTTCGGCCCCCGCTGCAGGCCACGTTGCAGCCCGCATCGATGAACGGCGGCTTGCAAATTCGCGGCCGATCCGTCCGGCGCGCGTGAAAAGCTTGGCCGGGCAGTGGTGGCGCGCGGAGGGGTGGTGGCGCGCGGAGGGGCGGTGGCGCGCGGAGCGGTGGTGGCGCGCGGAGGGGCGGTGGCGCGCGGAGCAGTGGTGGCGCGCGGAGCAGTGGTGGCGCGCGGAGGGGTGGTGGCGCGCGGTGGCGCGGTCCTGCGAGGTCGCGTTAGGCGTCCTCGCCGGCCCCGGCGCTGGTGACGATCGCCGGCAACTCCAGGACGAGCCGCGCCCCGTGCTCTGAGGGTGCCGCCGCCAGCCGTCCGCCGTGGCCCGTGGCGACCGCGGTGGCGATCGCCAGCCCACGCCCCCGTGTTCCGCGCCCGTGCTGGCGGCGACTCGCCAACTCGGCGATGGGCGCGGGCAAACCGGCGCCGGCGTCGATCACCTCGATGCGCGCGCGGCCGCGCGCAGCCCCGCCGCGCACTTCGACCTGCCCGCCCCCGTGCTCGATCGCGTTGGCGAGCAGGTTGCCGGTCGCCTGAGCCAGCCGCAGCCGATCGCCCCAAACACGCGCCGGGGAACCCGCCCAGGAGGCCCGCAGCTCGACTCCTCGCGCCGCCGCGGTGGCGCGCCACGCCTCGACCGAGTCCGACACCAGCGCCTCGAGGTCGACCGGCTCCGGCGGCCGCCAGGGCTTGATCCGCCGTGTCCGCGCGGTGTCGAGATCCTCGAGCGCGAGGGCAGCCCGCCCCAACTCGAGGTCGATCGCCCGCAGGCGCGCCGGCGACAGCTCGCCGGTGCTCGCGCCGAGCTGGAGGCCCAGCCTCGCGGCGGTGAGCGGCCCGCGCAGCTCGTGGCAGGCGCGCGCGACCGACTCCATACGCCCGCCCAGTGCGCGCCATGCGGCGCCGGCGGCAAACCCGGCGCCGCTGGCCGCCAGCCAGCCGCCCAGCGACACCGCCATCACGTCTCGAGACCCCCGTCGACCAGGCGATAGCCGACCCCCCACACGTTGATCACGAACCGGTCGCCGCCCTGGCCCAGCTTCTGCCGCAGCCGGAACGCGTGCGAGTCGAGCGTCCTCGTGGTCCCCATGGCCCGGAAGTTCCAGACGCCACGCAGGAGCTCCTCGCGCGTGAAGACACGCGTCGGCTCGCCGGCGAGCGCCCGGAGCAGCGCGTACTCCTTCTTCGACAGGGCTACAGGCTGACCGCGGACCCAGACCTGCCGGCTGAGCGGATCGAGCTCCAGCGAGCCGACGCGGATCCTCCCGGTCGGCGGCCGGCGGCGGGTTCGGCGCAGCAGGGCGCGCACCCGGGCACTCAGCTCGTGATACGAGAAGGGCTTCAGTATGTAGTCATCGCAGCCGCGATCGAACCCGCGCAGGCGATCGAGCTCGCTAACGCGCCCAGACAGCACGAGCAATGGGAGATCTGGGTCGACACGGCCCGCGATGCGGTCGGCCGCCCGCACATCGCTCAGCAGGTCGAGGCCGTCGCCGTCCTGGAGCCCGAGGTCGACGATGGCCAGATCGGGAAACGCCCGCTCGAGCAGGCGGCGCGCCTCGCTGAGACCTTCGGCCTCGATCACGTCGTATCCGTCGGCCGCTAGGTTGTCGGCCAGGAAGCTGCGCGTAGCGCCGTGGTCCTCGACGAGGAGGATCGTGGCCGCCGGCGGTTCCATGCCCGCCAGAGCCTGCAGCGCGCAAAATTCACCCTCCCCGCGATGACCGAAGCCACCGCACCTCCCGGCCGACTCGAGGTGCTCGAGACAACGGCCGCGCCGCCGTGCTGAGCCTTCCGCCGGGCCGAGCCGAAGGCGCCGGCGCGGGGGCTGAAGGCGCCGGCGTGGGGGCTGAAGGCGCCGGCGCGGGGGCTTAGGCCCGGGAGGGCTCGCCGGCTGGCGCGCCCGCGTCGGAGATCATGAACCACACGGTCTTGCCTGCGCTGGCGCGGGGGGCCACGCCCCAACGGGCTGAGAGCGTGTCGACGATCTTGAGTCCGCGGCCGCTCGCGTCGGTCGGCTTGGGCGAGCGCATGGCCGGTGTCCCCCCAGCCCAATCGGTGGCCTCGACGCGGATGTCCGAACCGTTGCGAATGATCGTCAGGTCAAACTCGCTGTTTGTGTGGCGAATGCAGTTCGTTGCCAGCTCGGAGACCATCAGCTCGACGGCCTCCAGCGTGTGGGCGGACGCGCCACGAAGCACGCTGGTGGCGAACCGCCGCGCCGCGGGCACCGACTCTGGCTCGTGGGGGAAGGTTCGTGTGTCCCTCATGGCGTCACCTTGAGCATCGCACTGAGCCCCATCGTTTCGATGACGCGGCATAGGAACGGCCGGGCATCGCGAAGCTCGAGCTCGGGCACCGCGTTCGCCCACTGGACCCACAGAGCGATGGCGGAGCTGTCGGCGAAGCCCAGCTCTCCGACGTCGATGATCAGCCGTGGCGGCCTGTGCTCGAGCGCCGGCGCGACCGCGGCCCGGAGCGCCTCGACGTTCGACATGTCGAGCTCGCCGCCCACGCGTACGGTCAGGGATTGATCCTCGCCTTCGACGACGTCGTAGGTCATTCCCGTTGTGCTGTTCGCGTCTAGTCCTGGCATTTCAAGCGCGGTGATCGCCGCGCCGGTGAATGCAATCAGAGTCCGCGCGCGGTGTCCGCACCGGGGCGGCGGAGCACGGGTTCTCGGGGTACTCGACCGGATCCTGCAACGTCCCTTTCAGGCCCTGCAGCCACGGAGGAATCCACCATATGATCCCGACGCCCATGTACCAGCGCGGGAACTACAGCTCGGGCGAGGACTTCGTCCTGGAATACGGGGAGCTCCGGTTCACGTTCAACGAGCGGGACTTCCGCGAGCGCTGCGAGCAGGCCGCCCGCAAGCTCGGCTTCATCGGTGGGACCGTCGATGACGATGAGGGCGAGGACCTCGTCAACCTCGTGGTAAACGGCGAGGTGATCGAACCGGCCTCGGCGCTGGGCGAGCACGTGAATGATTGCTGGCCGGACCTCGTCGGCCCGTCGGACCGCTCGCTGGTCCACTGGCTGCGCCGACTGATCTTCCGCGGGGCCTGGCTCGACCAGCGCGTCAAGGAGGGCGAGCTGGATGTCCGATTCGACCCGACCGCGCAGGCGTTCGTCTACATCCAGCCCGACCGCGGCGGCGAGCCGATTCAGCTCGCGCCCGAGCCGAGCTGGAACCGCGTGGCATACGTCCGCCGCTAGCCGTCGCGGCGTCGCACCTTTGCGGCGGAAGTGCCTAAGCGCCGGTCCCGATCACGGCGGAGATCTTCTGCGCGCGCGGCGGCGGGTTATCGAGCAGCAGCCTTGGCACGGTCACGAATCGGAAATGCCGGCGCCGAAGCGCGGCGATGATCTGGGGGAGCGCGGCAACCGTCTCGGAGCGATTGCCGCCCGCGTCGTGCAGCAGGATGATCGCGCCGGGACGGGCACCGGACAGGGCGGCGCTCACGATCGCGCGCACGCCAGGCCGGCGGTAGTCGTTGGTGTCCACGGTCCACAGGACCATCAGCATGTGGTACCGGCGCAGTTGCCCCAGCGTGGCCGCGTTCCACATCCCGTAGGGTGGGCGGAACAGGCGGGGGAAGCGCGCGCCGTGACGCTCGATCGCGGCTGCCTCCTCGAGCAGCTGGGCTCGTTGTGCGACCGGCGACAGCCTCGACATCGGTGCGTGCACCTCGGTGTGGTCGCCGATCGCGTCTCCGTCCGCCACGATCGCGGCGGTCGAGGCGTAGAAGTACCGCTCGAGCACGCCGACCTCAAAGAAGGTCGCGGGCACGTCGTGGCGTTCAAGGATCGAGAGGATCTGCGGGGTGTACGGCCCGGGCCCGTCGTCGAAGGTAAGTGCGATCTCGCGGTGCTGTGCGCCGGCCACGCGAACGTACGGCGTGTAGGCCAGTGTCCGGTTGATCGCGGCGTTCTCGGCGGGACCCTCGCGCGCCGTCAACGACCCCGCCCCGGAGCCGGCCAGCGCGCGAAGCCGCCCTAGGAACCCGTGGCCGGGCAGACCCACCGTGCGCTCTGCGGGCCTCGCGCCGGCCCCGGTGAGCAGAACCGCCCCCAGCGTCCCAAGCGCGGCCAGCACCAGGATCACCACCGCCCGGCGGCGGCGATGATGTGCGGCCATGCTCCGGCGCCGCACGGGACGTGCGGGCTCGAGGATCCCGGGCGGGCCCGGCGGCTTGCGTACTCCGACACGGCGCTGCATGAATGTGCCTCGCGCGGCCATGATGTCGAGTCTTGGCCTCGCGTGCATCGCGCGCACGATGACGCCCAGCGAGCGCGGGCGCCCGCGATCCTCCACCCGGCCGCACGTCGTAGGCTCCCCGACCATGCACGAGCGGGTCTGGGTCGTGATCCCCACCTACAACGAGGCCGCGAACGTCGAAGGCATCGTGCGCGCCACCGCCGCCGAGCTCGAGCGGCTCGTCCCCGATTCCCACCGCATCCTGATCGTGGACGACAACTCCCCGGATGGGACCGCCGCCATCGCGGACCGGCTCGCGACCGAGAACCAGGAGGTGGAGGTCCTCCACCGTGGCGCCAAGACCGGCCTGGGCCACGCCTACCTAGCCGGGTTCGCGCGCGCCCTCGGCGGCGGTGCCGAGCTCGTGATCGAGATGGATGCTGACTTCTCGCACGACCCCCGCTACCTCGAGCCGCTCCTGCAGGCCGCCCAGAGCGCCGACCTCGTGCTCGGCTCACGCTATGTCCCGGGCGGGGGCGTAGAGGACTGGGGCATCGTCCGCCGGCTGATCAGCCGCGGCGGCGGCCTGTACGCGCGCGCCATCCTGGGCGTCCCGGTCCACGACCTCACCGGCGGCTTCAAGTGCATCCATCGGCGGGTGCTGGAGGCCATCGAACTCGAGACCGTCCGCGCCGAGGGGTATGTATTTCAGATCGAGGTCACCTATCGCGCGCTGTTGGCCGGATTCCAGGTCACCGAGGTTCCCATCGTGTTCCGCGACCGCAGCGTCGGCACGAGCAAGATGTCGACCCGCATCGCGCTCGAGGCCATGTGGGCTGTGCCGCTGCTGCGCAGGAGCGCCCCGGCTGCGGTGGCTCACGCGAAGCCCGACACCGACCGCAATCGAATCGCCTCGTGACGGGTAGAGGAAGAGACCAGCGGCGCGCACGCCGACTCGAGGGAGGCGTGCGACCCCAGCGCTTGACAGGATCGCGATGTCCCGGCCCGAACATTGCGTCCGCAAGGTCCCTAACGTAATGGCAACAATGACCAAACTCTTGCCGACCGCTGGTCGGGCAAGCTGTATTCGATGAGCGTGAACAGTCCGCCGCTTGGCGCCACGCGAAGCGGCGCATTCGAGCTGCGAGCGCCCGCGCTAGACGCGCGCACCCCGACAACGCGGACCCGGCTCGGCCTGCTCGGGTTGGCTGGCATGCTGGTGACCGGGTTGCTGGTGGCAATCTCGGCGGCGAGCACCGACAACCTGTTGCCCGTCCCCGTCCGAGGGGGCGTCGGACTGGTCGGGCTCGCCGGCTCGTTCGGCTCAACCGGGATCAACCTCGGGGGCGCCGGCCTGGCCGTCGTGATGGCGGCCATGTTCGCGTCCTACGTGCTCACGGTGGGCGCCGCGCACCGGCTCTCGCCGCTACTCGTCCTTGGGGTGATCGCCGCACTGCACGCGCTCATCCTGTTGGCTCCGCCGCTCTTTTCCACCGACGTGTTCAGCTACCAGTTCTACGGGCGGATCGGGGCCATGCAAGGCTGGAACCCGTACCTCGCCGGACCGACCGCGCTAGCAGGCGACCCGCTCTACTGGTACATCGGCCAGAAGTGGATCTCGACGCCCACGGTATACGGGCCGGTGTTCACCGCGCTCAGCTACCTGCTCGCGCCGCTCACCATCCCGGCCGACGTGTTCGCCTACAAGGCGATCGCGGCCATGTCGAGCCTGGGGGTCGTCGCGCTCGTGTGGAATGCCGCCCGCCTGCGGGGCGTCGACCCGGCTCGGGCGGCGGCGCTCGTCGGCCTCAACCCGTTGATCGTGGTCTACGGCGTCGGCGGCGGACACAACGACCTGCTGATGCTCGCGCCGCTCCTGGCCGGCGTGGTGCTGCTCCTCCAGCGCCGCGACCGGCTGGCCGGCGGGTCGATGATGATGGCCACCGCCGTCAAGCTGACCGCCGGCCTCCTCCTGCCGTTTGCGCTGGCCGGGGCGCGCGGATCGCTGTACCGCTCGCGCCGTCGCGACCTGCTGATCGGCGCGGGTGTCGCGGCCGCCGCGGTTATCGCGTTCGCGTTTGCCATGTTCGGAACCGGCCCGCTCCATCTACCGGCCACGATCGAGAACGTGCAGGGCAAGGGCAACTGGCAGAGCTTCCCCGGCTTCGTCGGGACCCGCCTGGGGTTGGGCACGGTCGGCCATCCGGCGGCCCTGATCCTCGGAGCAGCCTTCGCCGCCGTGCTGGGCGTCCTGATCTGGCGAGTGTGGCGCGGCGAGCTTGACTGGATCGCCGGCGCCGGCTGGGCGACGGCGGCGCTGCTGATCAGCGCCGGATCGCTTCTGCCGTGGTACGTGGCGTGGCTGATGCCGCTAGCCGCCCTCGGCCGGGACGGCCGGCTTTGGCGTGTCTCGATTGTGCTCACCTGCATAATCGGGTGCTTCCAGCTGCTCGCCTACATCCCTCACGGCAATTCCGTGCTCGGCCTATGACCTCGCTCCAGCATCCAGACGTGAACCAGCCCCCTGGGCCCGCCGACGGCGGGCGGTCGCTGAAGCTCCTCAGCGTGGTCGCGCCGGTCTACAACGAGGTGGCGACGATCGAGCAGTTCTACGCGCGAGTGTGCTCGGCCCTCCAGGGCATCCGGTTCGAGCTAGTTCTGGTCGACGACGGTTCGACCGACGGATCCGATCGCGAGCTACAGCAGCTGGCCACGAACGATCCGCGCGTCCGCGTCGTTCAGCTCTCGCGGAACTTCGGGCACCAGACGGCGCTGACCGCCGGCCTTGACCACGCCCGAGGCGACGCCGTTGTGATGCTCGACGCCGACCTCCAGGACCCGCCCGAGCTGATCCCGCAGATGCTCGATCACTGGCGCGCGGGCTGTGAGGTGATTTATGCCGTGCGCGAGCAGCGGGCGGGCGAGTCGCGCTTCAAGCTCGCCACCGCGCGCTGGTTTTACGCCCTGTTCGACCGGCTCGCCCAGGTGGAGCTCCAGCACAACGCGGGCGACTTCCGGATGCTCGATCGCCGCGCGCTCGATGCGCTTCTCTCGATGCGCGAGCGCAACCGCTTCCTGCGCGGCATGACGGTGTGGGTCGGATATCGGCAAGCGGCGGTTCCGTATATGCGCGACCCTCGTTACGCAGGCGAGACGAAGTACACACTCCCGAAGATGCTGAGGTTCTCGCTGGACGCGATCTCCTCCTTCTCACACCGGCCACTCCAACTCGCGACGCTGCTGGGCTTCCTGATCTCGACGCTGGCCTTCATCGCGATCCCGGTCGTGGTGGCGCTGCGCCTGGCCGGGTCCTATCTTCCCGGGTTCGGCTCGGTGACGATCGCGGTGCTCCTGCTCGGAGGAATCCAGCTGATCGCGCTGGGCATCATCGGCGAGTATGTGGGGCGGATCTACGACGAGGTGAAGGGCCGCCCGTTGTACCTGGTGCGTTCGCGCGTGAACATCCCGGCTCACGAGGCGCCGCAGCAGTCGCTGCCGCCGGCGAGTCGGGTGCCGGATCGAACCCTCTAGCGCGAAGTTCCCGGAACGTGCGGATCCCCGGGTGCCGTGGTCGACGGCGAGCGCCGGGAGGCTTTTCGCGCTGGCGGTCACGGCCGTTGTCTGGCTGTGCCGGTTGCGTTAGCCGCGCCGGTCGCGGGTAGAGTCACGTGGCATATATGTGCGGAGGCGCTGCCGGCGGTTCGGCAGGCTCTTGAGGGGCAGTGCGAGTCGCTCTGGCATCGCAGTCCAGCGAGGTCGAGATTGTGAGCGAGTACAACACCAAGCGGGCCACGCGGTATCTGCCGCACGTTGCGCTTGCCACTACGGCGGTTGCGGTGATGCCGGTTGCCGTTGTCTGGTGGTTACGCTCGCGCGGCGCGATCACGTCGGCCTGGACGG
>JAFASQ010000100.1 GCA_019244395.1 Solirubrobacterales bacterium
GGGGTCGAGCCCACCAACAACCCCGCCGAGCGCGCGCTCCGCGCGCCGGTCATCCACCGCAAAGTCTCGCTCGGCACCCAAAGCAACCACGGTGAGCGATTCACCGAACGCGCGCTCTCAGCCGCCGCCACCTGCCGCCAGCAGCGCCGCTCACTATTCACCTACCTCAGCGACCTCATCATCGCCCACACCCGCGGCGATCCATTCCCCGCCCTCGCCTGAGGCCGCAGGAACTGAACGCTTACGGTGAACGCGACATACCGGCCATTTCGCGCAACCGACGCTACGAGGGTGGTGAGAAACGCTTCTGCCGTTCTCTGGCAAGGAAGATGCGCCCGATCTATTGATTATCTCGACGACCTTGTGGCGTGTGGGCCTGACACGCCAGTGCTCCGATTTCGCGGTGGCGGTGGCGTGTTATGCACACTGGAGGGGGCCTGACACGCCAGTGCCCCGATTTCGCGGTGGCCGTGGCGTGTGATCCACACGAACTCCGGCGATGCGCGTGTGGCCCGACTTCTCCCAAAACTGACGTCCGCAACCGGCACGGCGGATGACCGCTATCGCGCTGCAGCGGCTACGAGCTGATGATTGCCGTGGTGATTGACCGAGTCATGCATTGGCCGACGCCTGACCAGCGCTCCGCCCACGATGCGATCGCTGGCTCGTCCGTACGCCGGGGAGCCCCTTCGTGACCAGGGATCGCCACGATCGACGCGGGACACGATTGCGCTCGCCAAGAATGGTTGGCCTCGGTGCTGGGTTAGCTCCCGACGCTGCCGCCCTCACAACTCCCAGATGCTTCTGCACAGAGGAGAAGCGCTGGGCCAAGCGACCACTATCCGGTGACGGGTCGTTCGCAGGAGCGCCTGGCTCGCGACAGCGGGTTTACTCAGCCGACGCGTTGAGCGCCACGCCCGGCAGCTCCAGGCCGCCATCGAAGCGGTAGTCCCCGGTGGCGCGCGCAACCACGTTGCGCACGGCCTCGCGGTCTGTCTCGGTCATTGCCTGCAGGACCATCGCGATCCCGCCCGCCAGCTCCGTGACGTACCGCCAGTACGCATCGAAGGCTTCGAAGCGCCAGCGCACCTCGACCTCGTCGAGCTGTGGTTCGGCAAAGCCCGCGGCCCGCACGAGCGAGCGAACTCGCTCAGGGTTCGCCATCGCGAAGATGCCCGGGTCTTCCGGATTCGGGGGCGGTGCGCCGGTGTGCTTCATCAGGGCCTTGGCCGGCAAGGAGGCCCAGGGGTTACGCTCAGCGGCGCCCCACACCGACAATGACAGCCGCCCGCCGCGGCGCAGTACGCGCCGGGTCTCCGCCAGCGCCCTCGCGGGATCGGCCATCAGCATGTAACCCCAGCGGCAGAGCACGCCATCCACGCTGTCGTCATCGAGGTCCATATGCTCGGCGTCCATTTCGCGATGCTCGACGTTGGCGAGGCCAAGGCGCTCCGACTCGCGCCGCGCAGCCGCCACCATCTCGGGCGCGAAGTCGGTGGAGATCAGCCGCCCATCCGGTCCGATCGCGCGGGCAGCGGCAAAGCCCGTCTCGCCGGTGCCCGCCGCCAGCTCGAGGATCGTTTGCCCAGGCTCGGGCTTCAATGCTTTGAGCATCTCCTCGGAGACGGCGCGCGAGGCCTCCCACATCCAACTCCGCTCGCGGTCCCAGCCCGCCGCCATCGCCTGCCAGATGTCGTAGCTGGCGCTGCGGTAGTCCTCCGTGGCCACGAACGCGATCGTATTCGACCAACGACGGGTCGGGAAGCGCAGCAGTGACGCTGATGCCTCGGAGCCGATCGCCCCGACGGCCGCATCGCGAGGCAGGAGCCTCGTCGCCCGCTCGGGCTTTTACGCGCGCCGCGTGTGCGGTAGCTCGCAGCGGCCCAGGGGATGGTGTGTCGTTACATGCCTGGGGGGGCGCAGCATCTCGTGCAGCTCGATCAGCCCCCCGGGAGTGTGGAGGTGGGGGTGGTCCTGGAGCAGGCCCAGCACCGTATGCTGGGAGTCGGCGTCAAGGATGGAGAAGCCGGCGATGTCGGGGTTTGCCTCGCCGTCGCCCACGATCGCGCCGTCGCCGAGCGGCGCGCCCAGATCGACGATCGCCGAGCCGGCCTTGGCGGCCCACGCCTGCCACAGCTCCATGCCTGCCTGTCGCTGCTCAGGGGTGGAGGACTCCATCTGCTCCCGCGCCGAGACCGGCGCGCGATAGAGAACGAGAAATCTAGACACGTCCGACTCCTTCGCTCGTCGTGTTATGCTTTACCGATCGGTGAAGTATAAACGCAGCCCGGCGCGTTCGAGGACGGCGAGTTGTTTGACGATCGCTGGGCGGGTGACCTGGAATGGTTCGGCGAGCTCGCTTACCGAGGTGGGGCCCTGGGTGAGGCGCTCGGCGATCGCGCGGCGGGTTGGGTCGGCGAGCGCGGCGAGGACGGCGTCGAGGCTGTTGTGTCGAACACCAAAGGACGGACGCGTGCGCTACTTCACCCTGATCCCCGAGCCGCTCGAGAGCGTCGCCGACTGGCTAGAGCGCTATGGCAACTTCTGGCGCGAGCGATTCGACGGGCTGCACCACTACCTGCACTCCGAGCACCAGACACCCCCATGAACGAGGACCGCGAAGATGGCAAAGCCGAGGCCGCGAAGCGCGCGGATGCCAGCGGGCGCGCGTCAAGCGCCGCGACGCTCACGCCGGTAACGCGGCGTCTCGCCGGCGCCGCCACGGTCGCGGGCGTCGTGATGGGCTTCGAGTGTGCTGTGGACCACGCGGCCGGCGACCCGTACCTCGCACACGCTCGCCTCGCGCGCGAGGGTGAAGATCGCCCCTAGGCGAGCCTCCGGCGAGGTGTTGCGTTGCAGAACCGCGCGCAGAGTGCTGCCGGCCGGTGGGCGCAGTAGGACGAGGTCGGCGCTCTTGCCGGGCGCAAAATCCCCCACCTGGTCTGACAGCTCGAGCGCGCGCGCGCCGGCGGCGGTGGCGAGGTACAGCAGCTCAGCTGGCCCGAGACGTCGACCGTCGGGCCTGAGCATCTGTGCGATATACGCGAATTGTCCCTCGCTGAGGAGCGAGAAGGACGTGCCGGCGCCGACGTCTGACCCGAGCGCGAAGCGCACGCCGCGCTCGAGGTGGCGCCGCATCGCGAACAGGCCGCTGCCTAGGAACGAGTTGCTCGACGGGCAGTGGGCAATGCACGCTCCCGCGGTCGCTAAACGCGACAGCTCGTCGTCCGAGACGTGGACGTTGTGGGCGAAGATGCTGCGCTCGCCGACGAGTGAGAACCGCTCATAGGTCTGCAGGTAGTCGCGTGACCACGGGAACAGTTCGGCGACCACCCGGATCTCGTCTGGGTTTTCATTGAGGTGTGTGGTGAAGAACAGGCGCTCGCGCGCGCGCAGCGCCGCCCCGCATGCCTCCAGCATCCCGTCGGTGCACGAGAGCGAGAACCGAGGCGTGACCGCGTAGCGGAGTCGTCCGCGCTCGTGCCAGCGGCTGATCAGCGCCTCGCTGGCGTCGTACGCCTGCTCGGGGGTGCGGTGAAGTTCGGGCAGCAGTTCGCGGTCTGAGACGACTAGGCCGCTGGTGATGCGCAGGCCGCTGTCCTGCGCGGCGTTGAACAGGATGTCCTGGGCGCGGGGAAAGTGTGAGCCGAACACGAGCGCCGTGGTGGTCCCGTTCGCGACCAGCTGACGCAGGAAGCTCCGGGCCGTCTCGCGAGCTACGGTGTCGTCTGCCAGTCGCGCTTCCTCAGGCAGCGTGCGGGTTTGAAGCCACTCCAGCAGGCGCAGGCCCATCGCGCCGATGATCCCCAGCTGTGGGTAGTGAACGTGGGTGTCGACCATTCCCGGCAACAGGATCGCGTCCGGGACTTGGTGCACCTCGGCATCGGGGTAGATGCGGCGGACGGCGAGGTAGGAGTCGGTGGTCAGGATCCCCCCGTTGTCGTCGAACGCCACCGCGCCGTCGTCGAACCACGCCAGTGCTCCCGCATCGGAGAACGGGCTGCGGGGGGTGTGAAACAGTTCTCCTCGGAGGATCGTGATCATCGCCTGCTCGTCAGGGTGAGCGCGAGCTCGTAGCCGGCGGCCTCGAGCTGTTCAATGGTGGTCGCTTCGCGTACGCTCGCCAGCAGCAACGCATCTGTCTCGGCTGCGGTGAGAGCGCTCGAGCCGGCAACCACGTGGAGGGGACGCTCGGCGGCGCGGCAGCGCCGGGCGACCTCGGCCACGGCCTTGCCGGTCAACGTTTGCTGGTCGAGCCGGCCCTCGCCGCTGATCGCGAAGTCGGCCGCTTGCAGGCGCTGGTCGAAGCGGACGGCGTCGAGGACGAAGCGGGCTCCGTCGACCAGCTCGGCCCCGCAGTAGGCCCACAGTCCCCCCGAGAGGCCTCCGGCCGCGCCGGTCATCTCCAGTCCGCGGGGGTCGCGCGGCGCCGAGCGCGCGAGCGACTCGAGCCGTTCGGTTAAGCGCACGACCATCTCGGGGTCCGCTCCCTTTTGGGGACCGAACACGCGGGCGGCGTCCTCGAAAGGCACGCGGACGTCGCACAGCACGGTGATCGGGACGTTCACGTCGGCTTCACGCAACGCCGCCCTGGCCCCGGCGCCGCCGTCGGTGGTCGCACTGCCGCCAACGGCGACCAGCACCTTGCGCGCCCCCTCGCGTGCGGCGAGGACAATCAGCTCGCCGGTGCCCCTCGTCGAGGCTGCCCAGGCATCGCGGTCCTGCGGAGCCACGCGCCCCAGGCCGCTGGCCTGGGCCATCTCTATGACCGCCGTGTCGCCGTCTGAGAGCATGGCCCATCGCGCTGCCGTAGGCCGTCCCAGGGGATCGGACACGCGAGCGGTGCGCAGCTCGCCCCCGAGCGACACCAGCAACGCGTTCATCGTCCCGTCCCCGCCGTCGGCGATCGGCAGCTCGTCGGCCTCGACGCCGGCACCGGAAAGGCCCACGGCGATCGCGCTCGCCACCTGCGGGGCGGTGAACGTGCCCTTGAAGTCGTCTGGAGCGACGAGCGCCCGTGGCATCTAGCTCAGCTCCGCCGCGAGCGATCGCAGGAAGCGCTCGAGGACGCCGATCGCGGTCGCCACGTCGGCCTCCTCGACCGACTCGGCCGGGTTGTGGCTGATGCCGCCGGCGCACCGCACGAACAGCATGCCGATCGGGGCGATCGCGGCCAGCTCGGCCGCGTCGTGCCCGGCGCCGCTGGGCAGTCGCGCCACCTCGATCCCGGCGTCGGCCACCGCGTCCGTGAGGAGCTCGGTGAGCCGTGGATCGGTCGGCACGGCGGCGGCCTCCTGGGTGCTCGCCCAGTTCACGTCGATGTGGCGCCGGGCGACGATCTCATCTGCCGCCGAACGCAATTGCCCGCATGCGCGCCGGCGCAGGGCGTCGTCCTGGTGGCGGAGGTCGATCGACAACGCGACCGAGGAGGGGATCACGTTGCTCGCGCCCGGATGAGGAGTGAGGCGCCCGACGGTGCCGACCATCCCCGCGTGCTCCCGGGCGGTGCGCTCGACCGCCAGCACGAGGTCGGCGGCCGCGCACAGCGCATCGGCGCGTCCCTCCATCGGCACCGTTCCGGCGTGTCCGGCCTGGCCGCGCAGCTCGACCGCGATCCGGCTCTGGCCGGCGATCGCCGACACGACGCCAACCGGCAGCCCTCGGCGCTCGAGCACCGGCCCCTGCTCGATGTGGACCTCGCAGTAGCCGATCAAGTCCTCGGGCGAGCGCCCGGAGGTGGCAAGCGCGTCGGGATCGCCACCGACGGACCGCACCGCCTCGGCGAGCGTGACGCCCTCCCCGTCCTGGAGCTCGAGCAGCGCAGGATCGAAGCGGCCGGCGAACACCGAGCTGGCGAAGTATGTGGTCCCGAACCGCAGGCCCTCCTCGTCTGCGAACCCGACGACCTCGAGCGCGAACGGCAGTCGCACGCCGTCACGGTGCAGGCGGTGCACGCACGCCAGCGCCACCAGCACACCAAGTGGGCCGTCATAGCGCCCCGCGTCGCGCACCGTGTCCAGGTGCGAGCCGAGCAGGAGCGTCCGCCCGTCACCCTTCGAGCCTTCATATCGGCCGACCAGGTTGCCGACCGCGTCTTGCCGGACGCGCATTTCCGCCTCGCGCATCCAGCCGCCGACGAGCTCGTTGGCCTGCGCCAGCGCCGCCGAGCCGAACGGCCGCACCAAGATGTCGGGCTCGGCGGAGACCGAGCCGAGTTCTGCCGCCCACCGCATGACGGTCGCGCCGTCCATCCTCAGCTCCTCTCAGCTTCCGCGGTACGTGCTGTAGGACCACGGAGAGGCGAGCAGCGGGACGTGATAGTGCACCGCGGGATCGGCGACGCCGAAGCGGATCGGAACATGGTCGAGGAACCGTGGCTGGTCCGAAGGCGCGAGGTCGGCGAAGTAGTCGCCGACCTCAAACAGCAGCTCGTAAACGCCACGGGTCAGGTCATCACCCTCGAGCAGGGGCTCGTCCGTGCGGCCGTCGGCGTTCGTGCGGGTGCGCGTGAGGACGCGGCGCGGCCGAGCGGAGGGCTCGCACCGCGCTAGCTCGACGACCAGACCGGCCGCCGGCCTTCCCCGCGCTGTGTCCAGGACGTGCGTGGTCAATCGCCCGACGCCGGGCATCTCAGCCGGCCCGCTCCACCGTACCCTCGATCAAGCCGTATGGCTCGCTCGAGGCGTGGAAGATCTCGTTGTCGTTCTCGATCCCGAATCTGCCGAGGTCATAGAGCAGGTGGTGCTTGTTGGGCAGCGAGAAGTGGATCCGCGAGACCTCCGGATGTGCCCTCAATACCGCTTCGCCCATGCGATACAGCGTCGCCTGCACGCTGTGGCTGTAGTGATCGCCGAATCCCCGCAGGATCTTGTCGCGGACGCCGTTATACAAGCGATCGAAATCATGGTCCTCGCACCCGTCGTAGTCCCAGCTCGCGGTGATGACGGTGGCGACGATTCGATCGGAGGTCTCGGGCAGCGAGGTGTACTCCTCGCGCAGGAAGCCCTCCCAGCCTGCCTCGGTCGTCTTGAGCACGAGCAGGTCCTCGATCCCGGCGCCGAACGTCGAACGATCGGCGGTCGTGACCACCGTCGCCATCCGGTTGCCGCCCGCGCCGCGCTGAAAGGCGTGCGGGTGCGGGCGCCCGTCGGGGTGTAACCGCGACCACGGGAACTCGACGATCCGCACCCGCGCCCGTTCCACGCTCGGTCCCGCGTCGAGGAAGCGGCGCCCTAGCGCAAGCGCGAAGGACTCGATATCCGACACCAAGTGCTCCTTGGCCAGCGCGTAGCAGGTGTTGCGCATCGTGTCGGTGGCCAGCAGCCCGGTGTTGTCGCCGCTCACGTGGGCGGCCCGGAAGTCCCCCTCGAGTGCGACGTCGATCCACAGGTCGCGGATCTCGTGCTGCTCGGGGCCCCTGATCACCTTGACGACCCGGACCTCGCTCTTGCCGTAGTTGTTCTGTCCGAGGACGATGCGGCCGGTGGTCGCGGTGTCGCTGCGGTTGGTGACGCTGCTCACGTCTTCTCCTTTCCATCGTTGTCGGTCACGAGCCCGCGGAGCCGTAGGCGCGCGATCTCGACGATCTCGCCGATTGCCGCCTCCAATTCCTCCTCGCGTCCGTGGCGAAGGCGGGCCTCGCCCTGGGCGAGGATCGACGCCTTGTCGCGCCCTCGCACCGCGATCACCAGCGGGAAGCCGAACTTCTCCCGGTAGGCGCGGTTGAGCGCCCGTAGGCGCTCGGCCTCCTCGTGGGAGAGCCGATCCAGCCCGGCTCCGGCCTGCTCGGTGGCCGAGTCCTCGGTGAGCTCGCCGGCGTGAGCCTCGCGCCCGGCCAACTCCGGGTGAGCGCGCACGAGCTCGACGCGCGCCGGCATCGAAGCCTTGCGGACCGCGGCTTCGAACGCCCCGGCGAGATCATCGAACGCGCCGAACGGACGCCGCCGCCAGGCCTCACGCGCCACCCAGGCCGAGTGCTCGATCACCGCCCCAAAGCGCGCCACGAACTCGTCCTCGCGCATCGAGCCGGCGTGCCGGACGGTCAGCCGCTCGGTCATTACGACCTCTCAAACCTCCGGGCGTCACCCTCCGCCTCCACCTTGATCTGGACGATATGAGCTCCTGCGTCGAGCGATGCCTCGATCACCTTGCGCACGGCCTCCAGCACCTCAGACCGGCCGCCGGTAAGGATGGTTGAGCCCGGGCCCGACTCGTGCGCGAGGCCCGAATCGGACGCCGCTCGCCGAGCCGCTTCAGTCTGTGCGCGCGGGGACTGTTTGCCCTCCCACGACGGCACGACTGTCAGCTCGGCCGAAAGCTCAGCTCGGTTGTATCCAGGCATACGGTGCTCTCCTTTCTCTAGCTGCGGGTGGGCCGGGCTCCGGCGGGACCGCGGCTGCCGGGCGCGGGCGGGCGGCTTCGGCGCGGTTCGTCGATGCCCGCAAGCTGCTCGGGCCGCACCGGGATGCGCGCAAGCTCGCGACTGCACGCCGAGCGCAGGGCTGCCACAACCGCCGGCGGCGTCGAGATGTTGGGCGGTTCGCCAACCCCTTTGAGCCCGTAGGGCGCGTCGGGATCTGGGTGCTCGAGCACCTGCTTTTTTACCGGCGGCATGTCGAGGATCGTCGGCAGGAGGTAGTCGGTGAAGGACGCGTTGAGGACCTGGGAGTCTCGGATCTGGATCTCCTCGAGCAACGCGAGACCCAGTCCCTGGGCCGAGCCGCCGTCGATCTGGCCGTCGAGTGCCTGCGGGTTCAGCGCCTTACCCACTTCCTGGGTGGTGGCCAGCTCGACGACGCGCACGAGCCCGAGCCGGGTGTCCACGTCCGCGACCGCACGGTGGGCCGAGAACGCCAGTTGCAGGTGCGCGTCGCCCTGGCCGTTCTCGTCGAGCGGGTAGGTTTCGGCGTGGTGGAACTCGACCGTCTCCTCGATCGGGGCGCTCACGAGCGCCTCCGCGAGCGTCGCGACCGTCTCCCCGCGGCTGTCGATCACCGCGCCACCGGCCAGCGAGAGGTCAAACGGATCCAGCCCGGCGTGATCCGCGACGCGCTGCAGCAGGCGCTCTCGCACCGCCTCGCAGGCCATCTTGACCGCGCCTCCGGTCATGTAGGTCTGCCGCGAAGCCGAGCTCGAGCCGGCCGAGCCAACCTGGGTGTCGGCCGTCAGGACCGCGACCCGCTCGACCTGAAGTTCGGTGCGGGCGATCTGAGCCTGCACGGTCACGACGCCCTGGCCGACCTCGGCGGCGGCCGTGTGCACCGACACCAGCGGGTCTCCGTCGCCGTCGAGCGACAGCGCCACGCGCGCGGTCGCGTAGTCGTCGAACCCCTCTGAGAAGCCGACGTTCTTGAAGCCGACGCCGTAGCCGATGCCACGCCTGACATCCTCGCCATGCGTTGTGTTCGACACGCCGCCGGGCAGCTCGCGCAGGTCGCGTGGGCCGGGCGAGGCGTCAGGCGGGAGCGGCATGGCGCGCAGACGCTCCAGCAGCTCGGCGACGGGGGCGGGCTCGCGCACCACCTGGCCCGTGGGCAGCCGGTGGCCGGGCGCGAGCGCGTTCTTGATCCGCAGCTCGACGGGGTCTATCCCGAGCGCGGCCGCCAGCTTATCCATCTGCGACTCGTGCCCAAACGCCACCTGCACGGCGCCGAACCCGCGCATCGCACCGCAGGGTGGATTGTTCGTGTAGACCACCGAGCAGTCGACGGTCGCGCTCGGGACGTTGTAAGGCCCGCAGGCAAAGCACGCCGCGTTCGAGCACACCGCGGTGGAGCTCGACGCGTACGCGCCGCCATCGAGCACGATCCGGGCCTTGACGTAGACCAGCTCGCCGTCCCGGGTGGCGCCGTGCTCGTAGTGCATCCGGCATGGGTGGCGGTGTACGTGGCCGAAGAACGACTCCTCGCGGTTGTAGACGATCTTCACCGGCCGGTCGGTGTGCAGCGCCAGCATGCAGGCGTGGATCTGCATCGACAGGTCCTCGCGCCCGCCGAACGCGCCGCCGACACCCGCCATCGTCAGACGAACCTGTTCGGGCGACAGCCCGAGGCTCTCGGCGAGCTGGTCGCGATCGACGTGAAGCCACTGCGTGGCGATGTACAGGTCGACGCCTCCGTCGCCGTCGGGCACCGCCAGCCCCGACTCCGGGCCGAGGAATGCCTGGTCCTGGCTGCCGACCTCGTACTCGCCGGTCATCACCACGTCGGCGGTGGCCGCCTGGTCGCCGTGGCGAAGGGTGATGTGGCGCAGCACGTTGCCCGAGAGATGGAGCTTGGGCGCGTCGGCGGCCATCGCGCGCTCGGGGTCCGAGAGCGGCTCGAGCACCTCGTAGGCCACATCGATCGCGTCGCAGGCCCGGCGAGCGGTCTCCGGATGGTCGGCGGCCACCAGCGCAATCGCCTCGCCCTGGTAGCGCGCGCGCTCCCACGCCAGTACCGGCTGGTCGGGGATCTCCATCCCGTAGACCTTGCGTCCTGGAACGTCCTCGTGGGTCAGCACGGCATACACGCCGGGCAGCGCCAGGGCGCGCGAGATGTCGATCGACCAGATTGTCGCGTGCGGGTGAGGGCTGCGCAGTGTCGCGCCCCACAGCATTCCGTCGGCCCATAGGTCTGAGGAGTACTCGAACTCTCCCTTGACCTTCGGGCCGCCATCGATCCGCGTCGTGGTCTCGCCCACGACGCCGGGGCGCTGCACCGGCGCAGGCGCCGGTCGCGGCAGCGGGGTGGTACGCATCTCAGTCGAGCTCATCGCGTCACCTTTACATTCGCTTGTCGGTCGGCCAGTCGCCGGCTGGCGCTCGCCACCTCGGTCGAGATCAGTCGTTCGTCGGCGGTCTGCAGTTCGCCGTCGGCGACCACGAGCCGGCCCCGGACCAGCAGCGCCTGAACCGGTCGGGGTGGCCCGAGGACGAGCGCCGCCACCGGGTCCTCGATCCCGGCGTGGTCGAGGTCGTCGATCCGCCACAGCGCGATGTCGGCCAGCTTGCCGGGCGCGAGCGAGCCGAGCTCCTCCGAGCGACCGAGGCAAGCGGCCCCTTTCACCGTCGCCAGCTCGAGCGCCTGACGCGCGGTGAGCGCCGCCGGTCCGCCCCGCAGCCGCGCGAGCAACAGCGCCTGCCGGATCTCCGGGCCGAGTTCGCCGCCCTCGTTGGAGGCGGCGCCGTCGACTCCCAGCCCGACCGGCGCACCCGCCGACAGTAGCGCTGACACCGGCGCTATCCCTGAGCCGAGACGCGCGTTGGAGCTCGGGCAGTGCGCGACTCCGGTGCCGGTGTCGCCGAAGTGCTGTACCTCTCGCTGGTCGAGGTGAACGCAATGCGCCAGCCAAACATCCTCGCCCAGCCATTCGAGCTGCTCGAGGTACTGCACCGGCCGGCAGCCGAACCGCTCCAGGCAGAAGCGCTCCTCGTCGGCCGTCTCGGCCAGGTGCGTGTGCAGCCTCACTCCGCGCTGGCGGGCGAGCTGCGCGGTCTGCGCCATCAGCTCGCCGGTGACCGAGAACGGCGAGCACGGTGCCAGCGCAATCCGGACCATCGCATCCGGCGCCGGGTCGTGAAAACGGTCGATCGCCCGCTCGCAGGCGGTCAGGATCTCGTCGACGTCCTCGCACAACTCGTCCGGCGGCAGTCCGCCGCGCGAGCGGCCGAGATCCATCGATCCCCGGCAAGGATGAAACCGTATGCCCAGCTCGCGCGCGACCTCCACTTCGACGGCCAGCAGGTCCTCGCGGCCGCGCGGGAACACGTAGTGGTGGTCGGTCGTCGTCGAACATCCCGATCGCGCCAGCGCGGCCAGCCCGGCGCGGGCCGCCGCCCGTTCGAGCTCCGCGTCCAGATGCGCCCACACCGGGTAGAGCTCGGTAAGCCACTCGAACAAGGTCGCCTGCTGCGCGAGCCCGCGGGTGAGGTGCTGGTACAGGTGGTGGTGACAGTTGACGAGCCCAGGGGTCACCACGCAGCCACGTCCATCGATCCGGCGGGCGGACCGGTCGGGGTCGATCGACGCCGGGGCGCGGCCTTCTCCGACCGCGACGATCCACTCATCCTCGACCACCACGTAACCGTCGGGGTGCTCGTCGCGGCAGTCGTTGACCGTCGCGACGAACGCACCCTCGATGACGGTCCGGGTCGCCGGCCGCTCGGCGGTCACTCGCCCCCGCCCCATCGTGCTGTCGGCGCTTGCGGCTGTGACTCGCCCACCGCGCTGGACTCCGTATTGTTGGGGGCGGGGCCGGCGTGGGGGGCAGCCGCCCGTTCGGCAACTTCAGGCCGGTTGAGCTCGTCGGCCAGCGCTTCGCCGCCCAGCCCGACCGCCGATTCGCCCGGCCGCCTCCAGTGATTGAACAGCAGGTTCAACAGGAACGCCGCGATCACGGTCGATGTGATGCTCGAATCGAAAATGACCTGGAGGTTCTTGGGGAAGTGCTGATAGAAGTTCGGGGCAAAGGCGGGAATCAGGCCGAACGAGATCGACACCGCCACAATCAGGAGGTTGTTGTTGCCCGCGTAGGACACCTTCTGCAGGATGCGGATCCCCACCGCCGCGACCATCCCGAACATCACCGTCGCCGCCGCCCCGATCACCGGACCGGGGATGTTGGCGACCACTTGCCCAACCTTGGGCAGCACGCCGAGGATGACCAGGCACACCCCGCACACCGTCACCACCCAGCGACTGCGCACACGAGTGATCTCAACCAGGCCGACGTTCTCGGCGAACGCCGTGTCCGGAAACGAGTTGGTGAAGGAAGCGATGAAGGCCGACAGCGCGTCGGTGGCCAGCCCGCGCGCGAGGTCATTGGGGCTCAGAGGCCGGTCGACCATATCTGACACCGCCAGCATGTCGGCGGTCGATTCGGTGAACGTCACCAGCATGACGATGCACATCGAGATGATCGCGGCGGCCTGGAACTTCGGCCCGCCGAAGTGAAAGAACCCGCTGAAGCCAACCACCTTGGCGTGACTGACACTGCCGAAGTGCAGGAGGCCCATGGGCCACGCCACCAGCGTTCCGATCGCGATTGACAGCAGCACCGCGATCTGGCCGATGAAACCGCGGAAGAACCGCGTGATGAAGATGATCAGCAGCACGACGAGCCCCGCCAGCAGGATGTGCGACTCGGGGCCAAAGCTCGGCGCGGTCGGATCGTTGCCGGCGATCAGGCTGACGTCGGCGCCAATCAGCGACAGGCCGATGACGGTGATCACCGTACCGGCCACGAGCGGCGGGAAGAATCGGGTGATGGTCGAGAAAGGCTTTGCCATCAACAGTCCGAACACGCCTGACACCAGCATCGCGCCGTACACCGCCTGGATGCCGTACTTCTGCGCGATCACGATGAATGGCGTCACGACGGTGAACGTCGCACCGGCCACGACCGGTAACCGCACACCAAGGATGTTGCGGATGCCCGCGCTCTGGATGATCGTCGCAATCCCCGACACGAGCAGATCGGCGTTCACCAACAGGCCAATCGTCTTGGTCGACAGGTTGAGCGCGCTCCCCACCAGCAGGGGAACGGCAACGGCGCCCGCGTACATAATGAACAGGTGCTGTACGCCGAGAATCACCAGCCGGGGCGCAGGCAGCACCTCATCCACCGGGTGCGGTTTGCGGCTGCGCTCAGATTGTGAAGTGGCTCCGATCACGGACATCACACGGCTCCTCCCAGACTCGTGTCACAGACTTGTTTTGATCCCGCCTGTGCGGCTGTTTGTGTCTCGAGGATCCGCTCGCCGGCCAGACGAACCGCGTCGAGGATCTTCTCGTAGCCGGTGCAGCGGCACAGGTTGCCGGCCAGCGCCTCGCGAATCTCCGGATCGGTAGGACGGGGGTTGCGGCGCAGGAGATCGTGGCTGGCGACGATCAGCCCGGGGGTGCAGAACCCGCACTGGACCGCGCCCGTCTCCACGAACGCGGACTGGACCGGGTGAAGGGCTCCGTCGGGGGCGATCCCCTCGACCGTTTGCACCTCCCGATCCTCGGCCTGGCCGGCCAACACCAGGCACGAGCACACCAGCGTGCCGTCGAGATACACCGAGCAGGACCCGCACTCCCCCTGCTCGCACGCGTTCTTGGAGCCAGGCAGCCCGAGCCGCTCGCGGAGCGCGTACAGCAGGCTCTCTCCCTCCCACAGCCCGTCGACCTCGCGTCGCTCGCCGTTGACCGTCACCGTGAGCCTCATCGTGATCCTCCGCAGTAGTCGTTCCACGCCCACTTCAGCGTGCGCTCGCCCAGCACCCCGACTGCGTGAAGGCGATACGCGGCGGTCCCGCGCACGTCGGAGATCGGCCTCGCTGCCAGTTCGACGAGCTCCCCGAAGCGCCGCAGCGCCGTGTCTCCAAGCGCTCGCGGTGACTCCCAGAGGTTGCCCTCCTCGAGCACGCCGGCGATGAACCGCTCGGCGTCGAGCGCCCGGATCGGCGTCGGCCCGGCCGAGCCCACGCAGGCCGCGACCTGTCGCTCGCTCGGATGCAGGGCGAGCGCGACCGAGCAGACCGCGATCACCATCGCGTTGCGGGTGCCGATCTTGGCGTACTGCTGGGGGCCCTCGGCCTCGGGGATCAGAAACGCGGAGATCAGCTCGCCCGGGGCGAGCGAGTTGCGCTTGGGGCCGGTGATGAACCGCTCCACGGGCACGCGCCGTCGGCCCTCGCTCGAGACCAGCTCGACCTCGGCGTCCGAGACGTACAGCGGCGGCAGCCCGTCGCCGGCCGGCGACGAGGTGCCGAGGTTGCCCCCGACCGTACCGCGGTTTCGGATCTGCGGCGAGCCCACCGTGCGCGAGGCGATAGCCAGACCCGGCAGGCGCTCGCCGAGGTCGGCGATCAACCGGGCGTACGTGACACCCGCGCCGATCCGCAGCCGCCCATTCTCAGCGCCCCAGTCATCTAGCTCAGCGACGCGGCCCAGGTCGACGATCTGCGCCGGGCGCCGGCGATCGAAGTTCAGCTCGACCATCACGTCGGTGCCGCCGAGGATCGGCAGCGCCTCCGGATGGGCGCTCATGATGTCGAGCGCTTCGGTCAGGCTCGTCGGTTGCAAGAAGTCCATCTCGTCTTCCTCCTCAAGCGACGGCCGACTGGCCGATCTCGTGCCCTGCCCAATCCTCGATCACCCTCAGCAGCGCCGAGTGGTCTTCGCTGCCGTGCCCAGCCACGCGCAGCGCTTGCAGCATCTGGTCGACGAGGGCGGTGACCGGCAGTGAGACGGCGTACTCGCGCCCGGCGGCCAGCGCGATTCCAAGGTCCTTATGGTGCAGGTCGATCCGAAAGCCCGGGGCGAAGTCGTGCCGGAGGAAGTTCTCGCGGCGCATCTCCATCACGCGGTTGGCGGCCAGGCCGCCCGACAGCACGTCGAGGATCTTGGCGGGGTCGACGCCGGCCTTGGATCCGAGCACCAGTGCCTCTGAGACCGCCTCGATGCTCAGCGCGACGACGATCTGGTTGCACGCCTTGACCACCTGACCGGCGCCCACCTCGCCGACATGCACGACGGTCTTGCCCAGCACGTCGAACAGTGGCCGTGCCCGGGCGAAGTCCTTTTCGCTGCCGCCCGCCATGATCGACAATGTCCCCTGCTTGGCGCCGACGTCGCCGCCCGACACGGGGGCGTCGACGAGACCGACGCCTTTGCGTCCGGAGGCCTTGGCCAGCTCCACGGTCACCACCGGGGAGATCGTGCTCATGTCGATTACGAGTGACCCCTCGCGCGCGGAGCGCAGGATCCCCTGCTCGCCGCCGATCACCTCGCTGACCTGCGGCGAGTCGGGCAGCATCGTGATGATCGTGTCCGCCTGCTCGGCAACCGCGCTTGGGGCGTCGGCCCATTGTGCGCCACGCCGTTCTAGTTCCTCGGCGCTGGAGCGATGCCGGCTGTGCACGACGAGGTCGTGCCCGGTGCCGATGAGGTTTTGCGCCATTGGGCCGCCCATGATTCCCAGCCCGATGAAGCCGATCTTCTCTGCCATCGCGCCTCCTTTCACAAAGCCAGGTCTTTGACACGGCCACCGTTGCTGCGCACGTGTCGGTCAAGCCACCGCAGGCTCTCCTCGGTGGTGGGCGTCGTCGGGTTGTATTCGAGCCCCACCCACCCGTCGTAGCCCAGCTGCTCGAGCGCGCCGAGCACGTACGGGTAGTTGATCTCGCCCGTGCCCGGTTCTCCCCGATCGGGCGAATCGGCCGCCTGGAAGTGCGCGATATGGCCGCAGTGCTCGCGCAGGGTCGCGACGAGGTTTCCCTCCATGCGCTGCATGTGGTAGGCGTCGTACTGCAGCTTGACGTTGGGGCGCCCGACGCTGCGGATGAAGTCGGCCGCCTGGCGGGTGGTGTGCAGCAGGTAGGGACCGTTCTCGAACGTGTTGACCGCCTCGATCAGGATCCGCGCGTCAACGGCGGCTGCCTGGTCGGCCGCCCAGGCGATGTTCTCCCGCGCCAGGGCAAGCTGGTCCTCGCGCTCCTCGGCAGAGCGCTCGTGCCCGACGAGCGCATTCAGCTGACGACACCCCAGCTTGCGCGCCAGCTCCAGTGCCACCGGCACGTTGTCGCGAAACACGTGCTGGCGCGCGACGTCGCCGACGAAGCCGCGATCCCCGCTCGGCATGTCGCCCGCGTCGAAGTTGATCAGGATCGCCTGCACCGCTGCGTCCTCGACCGCCGCGACGACCTCGTCGAGGCGCTCTCCGGTGGGCCACCAGAACTCCACCGCGGTGAACCCGGCCTCGCGCGCGCGTTCGAAGCGCTCCAGAAACGCCGCTTCCTTGAACAGGATCGAGATGTTGGCCGCGAACCTCACGGCCGGCCCGCCAGGTCGAACACGATCTCCTTGGCGCCCTCCCATAGCACCAGCTCCCCGAGGTCGCGCAGGTGCTCGAGCCCCTCGGTGAGCGTCAGGAAATGGTTGCCGGCGAGCTCGCCAACCTTGCTGTAGAAACGGCTGGAGCCGTACGGGAACAGGATCTCGCACTCGCTGAGCCCGGCGGGGTGTAGCAGGATGTGCCCTGGAGCGGGGAACGTCGTCGGATTCTCATGACTCACTCCGACTTCGAGGTCGCCCAGTGGGATCCAGGCCGCCTCGCCGCTCCAACGCGAGTGAATGATCCGGCTCTGGAACGGCAGCATCGCCTTGAAGGCCTCGCATGTTTTGGGAGCGAGCACCTCCTCGAGCGCGCCGCCGAATGTGTAGGGTCCTGCGGTCACGGTAAGTCGGGTGCCAACGGTCTCGGCTTGCGTAGTCACGTCATGGCCTCCCAGCGGGGTTGGGGACAAGCTGTTGATCCGGTGTCAGCAGCCTTCCTCGCGCGCCGACCACGTTCCGCCCGTCGAACACGGTCTCGCCACGCAGAATCGTGCGCGTCACCCGCGCGCGCAAGCGTCTGCCGGTCCACGCGGAGATCGGGTGGCGGTAGCGCAAGTCGGTGCTCTGGAGTGTGCTCTCGGTGCCGAGCCGCACGAGCGCGAGATCGGCGTCGGCGCCTGGCTCGATCCTCCCCTTGCCGGACAGCGCGAATCGCTGAGCGGGGCGCTGTGCGGTCATGTATGCGACCGCCGAAAGCGGCAGGTTGCGCTCGAGGTAACCCTCGGTCAGCAGCAGCGTCAGCGTCGTCTGAGCGCCGGTGATGCCGCCCCAGGCGGAGAAGAAGCTCCCGGTGTCCTTTAGCTCCGGTGAGCACGGGGAGTGGTCCGAGCAGACCATGTCCACCTGCTCTCGTGCCAGCGCGGTCCAGAGCGATTGCTGATCCTCGCGCCTGCGAAGGGGAGGCGCGCATTTGGCCACCGGCCCCAGGCGCTCGAGGTCATCCTCGGTCAGCAGCAGGTAGTGCGGACACGTCTCGCAGGTGACGTCGACGCCCTGTGCGCGTCCCTCGGCGATCACCGCCACGCCGCGCCCGGTCGACACATGCACCACGTGCAGCGCGCAGCCGGCCTCGCCGGCGAACGCGAGCGCGCGCTTGATCGCTTCGAGCTCAGCGATCACCGGCCTTGAATCCAAATAGGCCTGTGCGCTGGTCGCGCCCGCCGCGACCGCGCGTTGCGCTAGTGCGGCGGTGATCGTCGCGTTCTCGGCGTGCACGGCCACCGGCAGACCAAGCCGGGCGCAGATCTTCATGCCTTCGAGCAATGTGAGGTCGTCGGCGGCGGGAAAGTCATCCAGGCCGCTCGGCGCCATGAACGCCTTGAAACCGATGACACCGCGCTCCGCGAGCTCCTCGAGGCGGTCGAGGTTGCCGGGCACCAATCCGCCCCACAGCGCGAAATCGACCACCGACGACGCGAGGGCCGCCTCGAGCTTGTGGTCGAATGCCTCCCCGTCGATCGTCGGCGGAGCTGAGTTCAGCGGCATGTCAGCGAACGCGGTTGCGCCGCCCGTGGCGAGCGCACTCGTAGCGGTTGCGAACCCTTCCCAGGCGGTGCGACCCGGTTCGTTGCAGTGGACGTGCACGTCGATTGCGCCCGGGAGCACATGCAGCCCGGCGGCGTCGAGCTCCTGCGGCGCGCGAGCGTCGAGGTTCTCAGCGACAGCAACGATCACGCCGTCCTGTATCGCCACATCAACGGCCCGGGTGCCCTCGTCGCCCACCACGGCGCCACCACGGACGATCATGTCCAATTGCTCCACACCCGCACCGTACCAGGTTGACAGGTTGTCTGTCAACCTGGTACGGAGTCATAGGTGTGGTATGCTTGAAGGCAACATGGCGGCCGAACCGGGGACTCCGTCGACGCTCAAAAGAGCGAGCGAAATCAGTTTCGCTCCCGTCGCCACCGAACGCGTCTCGGACGTGATCGCGGAGCGCCTAGCGCGGGCAATCCGGGACGGCGAGCTCAGACCGGGAGATCGCCTGCCGACCGAGCAGGAGTTGGCCGACGACTTTCAGGTCGGGCGCACCTCGGTGCGCGAAGGCCTGCAGAAGCTCCGCGCGTTTGGCCTGATCGAGACCCGTAAAGGGCTCGGCGCGTTCGTCTCGCAGGCCGCGCCGGCCGACCCGCTCGCCGACTTCGCCCGCTGGACGGCCGCAGACCCGCGGGCGATCGTGGACCTGGTCGAGGCGCGGTTCGCACTCGAGGGGCTCGCCGCTGCGCTCGCCGCGGTCAGAGCCACACCCGATCAGATAGAGGTGATCGAGCGCCACAACCTCGAGCACGCCGAGGCCGGGAAACGGCGCGATGTCCAAGCGGTCGTCGACACCGATGAGGCCTTCCATACCGCAATCATGGCCGCAGCGCGAAACCGCTTTCTCGAGCGGATGTACCACTTGCTCATCGCCGAGCTCACTGACTTCCGCCGCAAGACTCTCGCGCTGCCCTGGGCCGCGGCGCGCTCGGCCACGGGTCACGGCAAGATCCTCAAAGCGATCCGTGAGCGCGATGCGCCCGCCGCCAAGCAGGCCATGACCGACCACCTGTTCGTCCTCTACACCGAGATCCACGAGAACGCCCCCGGCGACGAG
>JAFASQ010000118.1 GCA_019244395.1 Solirubrobacterales bacterium
GTGCTGGTCGACGACGCCCACTGGCTCGACGGCCCCAGTGCGGAGGCGCTGCTGTTCGCCGTCAGACGGCTGGTGGCCGATTCGGTCGCGGTGCTCGTCGCGGTGCGCGAGGGCGAGCCCTCGCTGCTCGACGGCGCGGACCTGCCGAGCATCCGGATCGGCGGACTCAGTCGCGCTGAGGCCGCGTCGCTGCTGGACTGGCTCCCGCCGGACGTCGCCGCCCGGCTGCATGGCGCCACCGCTGGCAACCCGCTCGGGCTGCTGGAGCTAGCCGGCGACGCAGACGAGCTTGCGCTCGCACCAGAGGGAGTCCCGATGCTCGTCTCGGCGAGGATCTCCCGCGAGTTCCTGCGCCGGATGGGCGAGCTCGACGAGGCCGAGCGGCGGGCGCTGCTCCTCGTCGCTACCAGCGACAGCGGCGACCTCGCAATCTTGGAACTCGCGGCGAGCGGGCTCGGTGTCGAGCTCTCTGCTCTATCCGCCGCGGAGCGGACCGGGCTCGTGTCAAGACGAGTCGGGTCGGTTGAGTTCCGCCATCCGCTCGCACGCTCAGCGATCTACGCCGGCGCTGGCCCCGACGAGCGCCGGGCGATGCACCGGGCGCTGGCGTCCGCGCTGCCCGACCGAGACATCGACCGCCGCGCCTGGCACCTAGCTGCAGCCGCCGCCGGCGTCGACGAACAGGCATCGGCCGCGCTCGAGCAGGCAGGGGTCCGGGCCCGGAATCGAAGCGCGTACGGAACCGCCGCGCTGGCGTTCGAACGTGCCGGAAGGCTGGCGGCCGACGGGGAGCGCCGCTCCCGGCTGGTGCTGTCCGCCGCCCGGCAGAGCTGGCACGCCGGGTCCGTGCCACGGGCTGTGGCGCTGCTCGATGAGGCCCGCGCATCCACCGAAGTGCCCGCGAGCCTGCTCGAGATCGACGAGCTGGCCGGCCACATCGCGACCCGCCAGGGACCGGTGATGCAAGGCCACGCGATCCTCACCGCCGCAGCCCAGCACGCCGATCCAGACCGCGCGATTGCGATGCTGGCCGAGGCCACAGGAGCCTGCTTGTACGCCGGCAATCCGCCGGAGATGCTCGTGGTCGCCGAACGAGCCTCGAGCCTGACGCCGAAGGACGCTTCAACGCGCACCCGCTTCCTGGCTTTGATCGCGATTGGAATCGCCCGCGTCGCCGGCGGGGATGCCGCCGCCGGCTCGGAGGCGATCCAGCAGGCGGTCTCCTTGGCGGGTGAATCACCCGAACTATGCGACGACCTGCGGCTCCTTCCATGGCTGGCGATCGCGCCGATCTTCCTGCGAGAAACCAGCGCCGGCCGCGCGTTGCTCGACCGCGCACTCGAGGTCGCCAGGGAACGCTCGGCGATCGGAAGGCTGCCGCTCGTGCTCGACCTGATCGCACTTGACCACGCCACCACCGACCGCTGGGCGGTGGCCGAGGCCACATACCTGGAGGCGATCGCGCTCGCCCGCGAGACCGATCAGCAGACGGATCTCGCATTCGGGCTCGCAGGACTCGCACGACTCCAGGCCCGCCGCGGACGCGAACGCGAGTGCCGGGCCAACGTCGCGGAGACCGTCGAGCTCTGCGAACGCCTCGGGACGCGGCTGTTCGAGGTGTGGACGGTCGAGGCACTCGGCATGCTCGAACTCGGTCTCGGCGACACCGAGCGGGCGGTCGAACACCTCGAGCGCCAGCAGCGTCTGGTCAAAACGCTGGGTTTCAGCGATCCGGACCTGTCGCCGGCGCCCGAGCTGATCGACGTGTGCTGCCGGCTCGGGCGCGTCGAGCAAGCACGTGCGCTGGCCGACGAATTCATCGCCGCCGCCCAGGCGAAAGGTCAAGCCTGGTCGATCGCCCGGGCGCTCCGCGGCCAGGGACTCGCAGCCTCCGCCGATCGGTTCGCCGCCAGCTTCGAGCAGGCGCTCGAGCAGCACGCCGGCACGCCCGACGCGTTCGAGACGGCGCGCACACAGCTCGTCTACGGAGGGCGCCTGCGGCGCACGCGCAACCGCAAGCTGGCGCGCGAGCACCTGCGCGGCGCACTCGGGACATTCGAGCTACTCGATGCGCGTCCCTGGATCGACCTTGCGCGCGCGGAGCTCGCCGCGAGCGGCGAAACCCTCCGACGCCGAGACCCGAACACGATCGACGAACTGACGCCGCAAGAGCTGCAGATCGCGATGCGGCTCGCCAGCGGAAGAACGACCCGGGAGACGGCGGCAGCGATGTACCTCAGTCCCAAGACGATCGAGTACCACCTGCGCCACGTGTACCTGAAACTCGACATCCACTCACGGGAGGAACTCGCACGAGCCCTCGCCGGTTATAGGCCCGAGCGCTCGGCCCAGCAAGCGCAAGACACAGCCCGAGCACAGGCGTGAGTTCAAAGCCCGACTCGAGGAGAGCCACCACGACTCCCGCGGCCGGCGTCCATACGACCGGGTCGACCTGAAGGCGGCACCATCACCGTCAAACGCCTGTAAGGTCGCGAGCGCGCTGCGGCAAGCAAGAGGGGGCCGGGCGGGTCCGCGTGACTCATCGTATCCGCTTGCGGCAGCCGCCCAAGGGGTTATCGACGTGAGAATCGTGGCTGCTTCGCGCGACGAGCGGCAGTCGAGTAGATACTGCCGTTCTGGCGACGTTGCGCGCAAGGGAGCGGAGGGGGCGACGTGCCCGCGATATTCGAGCAGACGCAGAAGGGTGCTCGGGGACGGCCGAGTCGGACTGCCGGTTCGCGGCTGAAACCGTCACGGCTGGTGGCCGCTGTGGATGGTGCCTGATGGTCAGGCGGTCGGGGGTCGTGTCTTCGGTGGCGATCTCCACCCTGGGTTAGAGGCAAGTTCTACCGTCGCGCCGATGTGTGATCGAGGGCGCCGCGGGAGGATCGGAGCCGTACTCTGTCAACTCCGGATCGGAAGGGCTGCTCGGTGTTCACCTCGTTGACCAATCTCGCTCTGCGCCATCCGCGCCGGATGGCGCTCACCGCGCTCGTGTTCTTCATCGCCGCCGGGGTGTACGGCGGCCCTGCGGCGGGCCTGCTGAACGCGCGCAACAGCTTCGTCGCTCCGTCCTCGCCGTCCGCGCGCGAGCAGCAGGCGATCAAGCGAGCGACCGGCGCCGAGGACGGGTCCGGCGTGCTGGCGCTCGTCAGCGCACCGCCCTCGAGCCTGGCGGTCGCCGCGGTCGCCCGGACGATCGCGGCAGTGCCGGGCGTCGCGGCGGTGACGCCCCCGCCCGGTGGCCCGGCGAGCCAGCGCTCGCCGCTGGTATCGCGCGACGGGCGCTCGTCGCTGATCGCCGTCACGCTGCGCTCGGCGCCTGACCCCAATGCGGTGGTCTCGGCGATCACGGCCGCGCTGCATGGACGTCGCGGCGTGCTGCTCGGGGGATCGGATGTCGCCGGCAAGGAAATCAGCGCGCAGGCGACCAAGGACCTCGGGTTCGCCGAACTGATTGCGTTTCCGCTGCTGGCGATTATCGCCTGGTTGATCTTCCGCGGCGTCGCGGCTCTGCTCCCGGTCGCGGTCGGCGGTATCAGCGTGTTGGGATCGTTTGTGATCCTGCGGCTGATCAATACGCCGCTGTCGCTGTCGAGCTTCGCCTTGAACCTGGTGATCGGGCTGGGCTTGGGGCTGGCCGTCGACTACAGCCTGCTGCTGGTGTGGCGCTTTAGGGAGGAGTTGAGCGCAGGCGCTGATGTCCCGAGCGCGCTTGCGACTACGCTGCGGACCGCCGGCCGGACGATCAGCTTCAGCGCCGCCACGGTCGCGGCGGCAATGCTGACGTTGACGCTGTTCCCGCAGCGCTTTTTGATCTCGATGGGGATCGGCGGCGCGGCCACCGCGCTGGTCTCGTGCGCGGCTGCGCTGCTCGTGGTCCCGGCGTTGTTAGTGCTTCTGGCCGGGCGAATCGGGCGCGTGAAGCCGGCGCCGGAGGGAACGGGCCGGTGGTATCGGCTGGCTCATGCCGTGATGCGCCGGCCGGCGCTGGTGGCTGCGGGCACGACGCTCGTGCTGCTCGTCATCGCCTCGCCGATGCTGCGCGTCCAGTGGGCGGGCGTCGACGCGACCGACCTGCCGGCCGGGGAGAGCGCGCGGGTGGTCTCTGACGCGCTGGGTCACCAGTTCGCCGCCCAGGAGCTCAACCCGATCGCCATCGCCGCGAGCGCGCCGGCCTCGGCCGCGCCCCGGCTCGACTCCTACACGCGGGCGCTGCGGGCGGTGCCGGGCGTGACCGGCGTGCAGGCGCCGCGCTACGTGGGCAGCGACAGGTGGGAGATCCGGCTCGGCGCCGCCGGCGATCCGATTTCCTCGCCGTCCCAGCGCACGATCGCGCGGATCCGCGCGCTCCCTGCCCCGGTCCCGGTGCTGGTCGGCGGAAGCGCCGCCTCGTTCGTGGATCAGCAGGCGTCGATCGCCAGCACGCTGCCGCTCGCTCTGAGCGTGCTGGCGGTGCTGACCATCTCGATCCTGTGGCTGATGACCGGGTCGGTTGTGCTGCCGGTCAAGGCGCTGTTGATGAACGCGCTCACGGTGGCGACCGCCGCCGGCCTGCTCGTGTTCGTATTCCAGGACGGACGGCTGCAGAGCGTGTTCGACTACACCGGACAAGGAGGGATCGAGCAGACCGACTTCCTTGTGCTCATGGCGATCGTGTTCGCGTTGTCGACCGATTACGGCGTGCTGCTGATGGCGCGGATCAAGGAGGCGCGCGACGGCGGTCGCGAGAACCGGGAGGCGATCGCGGTGGGGCTCGAGCACACCGGACGGGTCGTCAGCGCATCGGCGGTGCTGCTGGCGGTGGCGATCGGTGCGTTCGCCACCTCCCGGATCATCTTCCTCAAGGAGATCGGCCTCGGCGCGCTGGTCGCGGTGCTGATTGACGCGTTCGTCGTACGCTCGACGCTCGTGCCCGCGCTGATGGCCATGCTCGGGGAGTGGAACTGGTGGTCGCCCCCGGTGCTGCGCAGGCTGCACAATCGGATCGGGCTCCGCGAGGACGGGCCGGCGATCTCCCGGGCGTCGGTGGCCGAGTCCGCCGAGGCGAGCCTGGCCGGGCCGCCGATGGGATCGTGACTGAGGACCGACCGCTCGGCCGTGAGATCCGCTGGCCTGCGGTCGGCGTGTTGACCGCATTCGTATTTGCGGGCGCGCTGATGCGCGATCCGCCTGAGCCTGGGCTCTGCGTCATCGGCGGTGTGGTGGCGGTCAGCGCCGCCAGCCTGCTCTGCGTGCGCGGCGCGCGGACGGCGGTGGCCCTCGCCATCCTCGCCGGCGCCGGCGTCGGGCTGGTCGCTGGAAGCCACGACGAGTCCCTGGCCTGGTTCGGGCTCTGCGTGCTTGCGTTTTGGGTGGTGATCGTCGCCGGTCCGAAGCTCGGCCTGCTGTTCGTGCTCATCGCCGAGGCGCTGCTCGTCACCCAGCTGCTCACCGGGCAGTCCAGCGTCGGCTGGGCGCCGTGGATCGCAGGCGTCGCCGTCTCGGCCGGCGGGGCGGCGCTGATCGCGCGTCAGCAGCAGCTCGTGGGTCAACTGCGCGCGGCGCAGGCGGGGCTGGCGGAGCGTTCGCGGGCGCAGGAGCGCAACCGGATCGCCCGAGACCTCCACGACGTGATCGCCCACAGCCTGACGGTTTCGCTGCTGCACATCTCCAGCGCCCGGCTGGCGGTATCCGAGGACCCGGCTGAGGCCACGCGAGCCCTCGCGGAGGCCGAGCGGCTCGGGCGCGAGAGCCTGGACGAGGTCCGCAGCATCGTCGGGCTGATGCGCTCGGGGGCAGGCGATGACGGCTCCCGGCTCGCGCCGGCGCAGGGACTCGAGGCCCTCGACGAGCTCGTGCAGCGCTTTCGCAGCGCTGGCGCGCAGGTCGCGCTCGAGCGCTGCGGCGACGTCGCGTCGCTCTCGGCGACGGCCAGCACGACGCTGTACCGGATCGCCCAGGAGGCGTTCACGAACGCCGCCAAACACGCTCCCGGCAGTCCCGTGTCGGCTCGCGTCGACGCGGCGCCCGGGCGCGTGGAGCTCACGGTGGACAGCGGCGGGAGCCCCGGGCATGGGCAGGGCATGGGCCTCGAGACGATGCGGGAGCGCGCGGAGGCGATCGGCGGGACCTTGCAGGCGGGTCCCGCAGGGACCGGATGGCGGGTGCGCGCGTCGGTTCCCGTGAGGGGCGGACCATGAGCGCAACGGACGGTCTGGCGATCCGCGTCCTGCTGGTCGACGATCAGGAGCTGATCCGCGCCGGTCTGCGGGGGATTCTGCGCCCGAGCTTCGGCTTTCACATCGTCGGCGAGTGCAGCCACGGGGGCGAGGTCGCCGGCGCGGTCAGCGCGCTGCGCCCGGACGTCGTTCTGATGGACATGCGGATGCCGGTGCTCGACGGCATCGAGGCGACCAGGCGGCTGCGCGAGGACCACAGCGCCCCGCCCGTGCTGGCGCTGACGACGTTCGAGGACGATGAGGTGCTGGCAGGCATGCTGCGGGCCGGAGCCGCCGGGTTCGTGCTCAAGGGCTTGCCGGCCGAGGACCTCCAGCGGGCGGTCCGCGCGGTCGCCGGCGGCGATGCCTGGCTCGATCCTTCCGTCACCGGCCGGGTCCTTACGATCTACCGCGACGCTCCCGGCGCCCGTGCCGCGGCCCGTGCCGGCAGCGGCGACCCGGCGCTGGCGAGCTTGACCGCGCGCGAGCGTGAGGTGCTCGAGCTGATCGCCACCGGGCTGACGAACGACGAGATCGCAGAGCGGCTCGTGCTCGGCGCCGGCACCATCAAGACCCACGTCAACCACATCTTCCTCAAGCTTGGGATACGCAACCGCGCCGAGGCCGTGATCTTCGCCTTCGACCACGGCCTGGCCAAGCCAGGCAGACCATGAACCTACCGGCCAACCCAACCTCATAATGATGGGATGCCGGGAACGCCCGTCCCCGCCACCGAGCGCGCGACCGCGACACGCGACAGCCGACACCACGCGACCCAGCTACTTCGACCACGGCTGGAAGAGCCACCAGCTGCGCAACAACGCCGGCGCCGAGGTAGGAAAGCAGCCACCGTTCCATGTCCGCCAGCATTCAGCTGCCGCGACCGGACACGAACAGCCCGCGCGATCTCAACCGGCCACAACCGTGACAGCACCAACGCACGACTCGGTCCCACGGTACTCGCGTTCTCTCCACCAGCGTGTGCGTTGATCGAGGGCGCACCCGCCCGGTGACGAACGGGGCTGCCGGTTCATGCCGACGTCGGCATAAGCCCTTGTTACGTGGTGGACGGCCTCGGTGATAGCCGGGCATGGTCGCGGATGAGCGCCGGTGGCCGGCGACGTCCAGCAACACGGATTCCATGAATCCTCCCTTGGCGGGATAGGTTGATGACGCCGCTATTCGAATCGAGCCGCCGGTACCCGAGGGACGAGCTGGCCGGTACCTATCGCGCGCTCTTGGGCCCGCGCTTAACGGGACTCGGAGGGGAGCGGCCTCGAGATACCACGGGGAGGTCAAAGGGTGGTCTCGACCCTCGGTCTCTTCGCCGCTCCAGTCGCTGCGCTTCGGGTCGTCGGACGAGGACCAGAGGCTCGGGTTGATGCGCCCGCGTCGTCCCAAGGCTGCCCGCGGGGATACCGGTCATCCTCGCGGGCAGCCGTCGCGACGGCCGTCGCTTGCGCCCGGACCGGAGGCTACGCGCCGGCCACCGCTGTGGCGGCCTCTTCGATCAGGTCGACGATCGCGACGGGCTGCGAGGCGAGCGACGCGTGGCTCGCGTCGAGCTCAATCGTCTTCCGCGGGCCCATCCGCTCCGCCATCTTCCGCTCGTTGTCAGGATGGATCATGCGGTCCGCCGTCGAGACCTGATACCAGCAGGGCTTCTTCTTCCACGCCGGGTCGCTGATCGAGTTACCGAACGTCGAGCCGACCGGCGCCTTCTGCGTTACCGCCATCACAAGCGCCTCATCAGCCGGAAGGTCCTGGCAGAAGCTCTCCCGGAACTTGTCCTGGGCGATCCACACATACCCATCCGAGTCCGGCGCGATGTTGGCCGCCGCCGCGGGAGGCATCTGCTCGGTGATCTGACCCAAGCTCTCGCCGGCGTCAGGAGCGAAGGCGGCCACATAGACCAAGCCGACGACGTTCTCGAGGCCCCCCGCCTCCGTGATCACCGCGCCACCATACGAGTGACCGACGAGCAGCACCGGCCCATCGAGCTGCCTGACCATCGTCTGCGTGCGCGTAGCGTCATCGGCAACCGACGTGAGCGGATTCTCCACCGCGTGCAGCGCGTCATAGCCGCGCCGGTTGAGCTCGACAATCACCTTGGCCCAATGGGCCGCGCCACCCCAGAAACCATGGACGAGCACGATGTCGGGCTTGGTGCTCATGATTCTCTCCTCTCTTTAGGTCCGTGAGCCCCGAGTCGGCCGAGGCTCTCGTGCCGAGCCTATAGGCGGATCGCCTTGTGGTGAGCGACTTCGTTGAGCTAGTGGCGCTTCAGTCAGCGCTACCTTCCGGCTGAGCGGAAGCACTGGACCTTGGTTGATAGCGGGCCCTGCTGGCCGCGCGAAGCGGGTGGGGCGTCGGCATCGGTCCAGAGGCGGGTGCGGCGATAGAGCGGGTCTGGACCTGGCGTGGCTGAGTCGACGGACGCCGAGGTCACTGACGTCCTGTTGCTGGGAGGGCATCGGGCACGGCCTAGGTCGCCGTGCCGCTCTTCTTGCGCTGAGGGGCGAGTAGCGCCCGGGATAGCGCGTCGAGGAGCCAGTCTTCGGCTTGTTCCCAGTCGAACTGGTAGCCGGTGATGAGCTCCCGCCAGGCTTCGTGGTTGGTGCTGAGCGCGAACAGCGCCTGCGCTTGCTCGGGTGCTGTGTCGTTTCGCAGGCCATGGAGTGCTTGGATCCGGTCGATGGTGATGCGGGCGCCTTCTCGGTGGCGTCGCTGGCCTTCGGCGACCGCGTCGGCGAGGTCGGGCTCGGCGCCGGCGGCGGTGAAGAGCGCTTCGATGATGTCCCCGCAGCGCTCTTGGAAGCTTCTGGTGAGACGTACGGCGGCTCGCAGCGCGGCGAGCGGTGTGGCGGCACTAATCACGTCTTGGGCCAGTGGCCCGACGCCTGCTTCCTCGTCGATCAGGTCGATGAGCGCGAGCAGCATCCCGCGCTTTGACCCGAGCCTGGCGTAGATCGTCTGGATCGCGACACCGGCCTCCTCGGCGATGTCGTTGATGGAGGTTGCTGCGTAACCACGCTCGGCGAACAGGCGGCGGGCCGCGCGGAGGATGTCCCCGCGGGTCTGCTGGGCCATCCGTTCGCGGCGATCGATGCGTACTCCAGACAGGCTTGACAGAATAGCATTGCTCTGCATAGAATATACTTCTAATAAACGGAAGCTGCATCTACCCGAAGGAAGCACCATGTCATCCACTATCACCAGCACAGAGACCAGGACGAACAGAACCGTCGTCAGCGGGGACTACCCGCGCACGATCGAGAACGGCGCCGGCGAGCTGCTGACGTTCCTCGGCGTGCGCACCGACCCCGACGGTCGCCAGGTGCTCGAGGTCGAAAACCAGGTGCAGCCGGGCGCCGGCCCGCCGATGCACGTGCACTACCTCCAGCAAGAAAGCCTGACCGTGCAGCAGGGCCGCATGGGCTATCGCCGCGCCGATGGGCCGGACTGCTTCGCCGGACCGGGAGACACGGTCACCTTCGCTCCCGGTCAGATGCATCGCTTCTGGAACGCCGGCAGCGGAGTGCTGCGCTGCTCGGGGAGGGTCAGTCCTCCAGCCAACCTCGAGTACGTCCTCACCCAGGTATTCGAGTCGATGCGGCGCGGCGGCGGCCGCCCCAATCCGTTCGACGCGGCTTACCTGCTTGGCCGCTACCGGACGGAGATCGCACAAGGCGATATCCCGGCACCCGTCCGCGTCGTGGTATTCCCGATCCTGCGCGCCCTGGGTCGACTCCTGGGTCGCGATCGACGCTACGCGGACGCACCGCCGCCGGTTAGGCGCTGAGCACTAGCCGACTCGGAGTCAGAGCCCAATCCAAGCGCGACGGGCTCGACGAGTAAGCGACCGTCGGCGCGCGCAGCCTGAAGGCGAGGCCAGCGCGGCGACGGTCGCTCAAGCCTGCCAGCCGGCACCGGCGAGAGACCGACGCGTGTAAGCAGACGATGGCGGGCAAAAGCCACCGGCACGAGGCAGGTGATCCTCGCGTTCCGCGCTTTGGAAGGTTGTTCGCCAGTGGCAAGTACTGCGCGTGGTGCGGGCGGAGCAGGAGCGCGCTGAGGCGCGGGATCGCCGCTTGGCTGTGGGGCGGGACGTGTGGTTTGAGGGCCCCGCCCCATGTGGAGTGTTGTCCTAGCGCGCGGCCTCGCCGGTAAGGACGACGGTGTCGTAGGCGGCTTGTGGCGGCGCGTTGCGTCCGGCGCAGGTGCCGTTGGGGGTGCGAGAGCCGATCAGCTTGCGGCGGTTGGTGTAGGCGCCGTTGCCGGTGGCGTGCTCGTAGCGGCCGGTGCCTCCAACGATTTCGAACGTGCCGCGCTCGGTGAGCGTGGCGGTGCATTGGCTGGCGTTCATCTTCGCCTTGAGCGAGGTTGTCTTGTTTGTGATTGACACCTTGCCGTTCGGGAGGTAGAGGGTCAGAACGCCCTTGCCGTTGGGGTTGTCGTCGTCCTTGGCGGTGCCGTGGCCGTTGATCGGCCCGGTTGCGGTGACACGGATTGGCGTATCGACGCCGTGGACGGTCGCCCCGCTCAGTGTGATGCGCTCCGCGCGGGTGCGTCTCCCTTGCGCCGCGCCCGCGAGCGTGGCGAGGAGCGCGATCGCGGCCAGCGCGAGAGTGGCGGCGACCATGATCGTTCTTGACAGTTTCGAGTACACATCGGCTCCTTTCGAGAGCGGGTCTGATGACCCGGCAAAGCTACGTCCGGACGCTCGCGCTGTCGCCTGGCTTGGGTCGGATCTTGGATCTGCCTGAAGGCAGATTTGAACATCTGCCTGGCGGGGGATGTCTCGACCGTGCGGTGGCAGTAGCGTTAGCGCATGGTTGCCCGCGCACCTGGTTTTGCTGACGCCAGGGTGGTCGATGCGGCCGTCGCCCTGGTCCTCGGAGTGGTCGCTGAGGTTGGCGTGTTCGTGGGCTCGGGGTGGCGCGGACCTGTAGCACTGAACGCTGTGTGCGTCGCGGCGGTGGCCGCCTCTTTGTGGTGGCGGCGGCGTCTGCCGTTGGCGGTGCTGGCGTTCACGCTTGCCGTTTTCTCTGGGTTGGCATTGGCGTTCGGTTCCTCGGATTCGCCGACCGGGTTTTTCTTGCTGATCGTGGTCGCGTATTCAGCAGGGGCGTACGCGGCCAGCCCGTGGGTTGCCGCGGTGCTGCTGGCGGTGCTGGCGGCGGTGCATGTCCTGCGCGAGCGCCAGGTCACGTCGTTCGGGGACGCGGTGTACCTGTTCGCGGTGCTCGGGCTGGTGTTCCTGTTCGGCCTGGGGATGCGCGCCCGGCAGGCGCGCACGGCCGAGGTGGAGCGGGAGCGCGACACGGTCGCCGAGCTGGCGGTGGAAGACGAGCGGCGGCGGATCGCCCGCGAGCTGCACGACATCATCTCCCACAGCCTTGGGGTGGTGGTACTGCAGGCCGGCGCGGCCGAGCAGGTGCTCGAACGCGATCCGCAGCGGGCGCGGGAGGTGATGCGGTCGATCCGCGCCACCGGCCAGGAGGCGATCGCCGAGATGGGAACGCTGTTGTCGCTGGTGCGGAGCGAGGCCGAATCATCTCGTCAGCCGCAGCCGTCGCTGGCAGATCTCGATCAGCTCCTGGCGAGAACTCGCGAGGCGGGGCTGACGGTCGCGCTCGAGGTCGAGGGAGACCCGTGCGACCTGCCGGCACCGCTCGCGCTGTCGGCCTACCGGATCGTGCAAGAAGGGCTGACGAACGCGCTCAAGCACGCCGGCAAGGCACGCGCGCGGGTGATCGTCCGCTACCACCCGCAGCAGCTCGAGGTCGAGGTGCTCGATGACGGCTCCGGATCGGTGAACGGGTCCGGCACCCGCCGCGGGCTGGCCGGCATCGGCGAGCGCGTCGCCGTGTTCGGCGGCCGGTTTGAAGCGGGTCCCCGGCCGGAGGGCGGCTGGCACATTCGCGCCGCGCTGCCACTGAACCGATGATCCGCGTGCTGGTGGCCGACGACCAGGCCGTGGTCCGCGGCGGGCTGCGAATGATCCTCGAGGCGCAGGCCGACCTCGAGGTCGTTGGCGAGGCCGCCGATGGCTCGGAGGCCATCACGATGGTCGCCTCGCTTCAGCCCGACGTCGTGCTAATGGACATCCGTATGCCAGTGCTTGACGGAATCGAGGCAACCAGGCGACTCGCCGAAACCGGCACCCGCACCCGCGTCCTCGTGCTCACTACCTACGCGCTGGACGAGTACGTCTACGAGTCGTTGAAGGCGGGCGCAGCCGGCTTCTTCGTGAAGACGGAATCACCCGAGCGGCTCGTCCAGGCCGTGCGGCTGATCGCAGCCGGCGAAGCGCTGCTCGCCCCCGAGATCACCCGCCGGCTGATCGACCGCTTCCTCCAAGCCGCGCCGCCGAACGCCCCGCCGCCAGCCGCGCTGACCGAGCTCACCGCCCGCGAGCTTGACGTGCTGCGGCAGATCGCGCGCGGCCTATCCAACGCCGAAATTGCCGGCGCCCTGTACATCACCGAGGGGACCGTGAAAACGCACGTGGCCCGCATCCTGATGAAGCTCGACCTGCGCGACCGCGTCCAAGCAGTCGTATTCGCTTACGAGCACGGCCTCGTGCAACCCGCACAGCCAATCGAGACCAACTGACGAGCAGCGCGCCCGAGCCGCGAGCCCTCCCTAGAACGAGCCAAGCATGCGCAAGCGGCCAAGCGATGCGTGTCATCCGGAAAGCGGGTGTCGCGCCCGCGGGGGTCGCCGACTTGCTTCTCGCCAGCACAACACATCCCGGAGGGTTCGGCGTGGGTCCGATCAGAAGGCGCCGGCTGCCCCGCAGTCCGCGCCTACGAGGGAGCTCGGCGTCACGCTTGAGATGCTCGTCGGGTTCGTAGGGCAGGTCTCGGTTGAACTCGGTGCGTCGCCGTACATGGCGACTAATCGGACGCAGTCGCTTCAAGCTCACAGCGGTCGCGCCGACCACGCGACCCCTTTGCTCGGCGATCGGTAAGTGTCGGCGGATCGACCGGAGCCGACCTGCGCCGGCCAGCGGGTGCGCTTCCGCATTGCCAGGATCCGACACCTTCTGTCCGCACTGCCCTTGCTCGTCCGATCCCGGGCGTTCCCAGAGCCAGGCGTTGCTCGATCGACTCGAGCTGGGCCCTGAGCGTCAATCGACCAATCCAACGCCAGCAAGAACCGATCGACACCAACCATCCCAATCTCGCCAGCCCAAAACCCACCGCCAGCCCAATTCACACGGTCCTGAACGATCGGGACTAGCGCACGACCTGGTCGGCGGAACGGCTCGTGCACCGAGTCACCTCATCCACCGGCCCGAGGGCAGCCTCGGCACGAGGAGGGACCCCGCCGCCCGGTCCAGCTGAGAAACTGCTTTCATCGTCGTTCAGGTCCGGTTGATACAGTCAGCCCCGCTGTCGGGCGTAATGCTCCACAGCTGGCCGCCCCGCTGATGCGAGGAGAGACTTGGCCGTCATGTCGGCAAACATCGGGCTCTTGAGGCCAACTTCGGCCGCATAACGCTCAGGATCTTGAGCGATTGTTTCTAAGAATGGAATTACGAATGGCGAGTTCCTGCGCGTGATTTGTACGGCCTTGCTCAGAAGCTCCGATGCGGCCTCTTGGCGGTCCCAAACGAGGTACGCCTCCGCGGCCGAGGTGAGTACCCATTCCCGCGTACGTCTCTGGCGTGGGAGTGCCGAGGTGTAGATGTCCGTAAGGCTTCGATTGACACCCTCGGGTGCCGGCAGAAGTCCAAAGCGAAATAGAACGTCACGCACGAATTGTTCGCGCCGAACGAGAAACGTTGGCATCAGCGGCACAATGTCTAACATCGCGCCAGTCCCTCCATCAATACGAATAAGCGCGCCTGTCGGCCAATAGCGAGGCAAATCAAGACCGAAGCCTTTTGCGGGCTCCTGAGCCGATTCCCACAGGGACATGTAGTCTCCGGCGTGCGCCTGGGGGTCGTACAAGTGTCGTCCAACGGCGAAGATCTGGTTGTGCGCACGGGCAGGTGATATAACACCGTTCGGCCGACCAATCGGTGAGGGCGGCATGACAAAAAGGGTCTTGGCGAAGTACTGCCGTCGCTGAAGTAAGTCGATCTCCCACAGAGTCCCAGTGTCACTTGATGGCACCAGGACGAGAAGGCTTGCGCTCCTCGCGAGCTGCTCAATGACTTCCTGCCATTCAGGCTCTGGGATCTGCAACCGCCCTACTCCAGCGGGCATGTCCTCGGGTCGTCCCAACGCAATCGGCGGATATTCTCTGCCCAGAGCGGTCACTATTAGCGTCTCGAGATCAAGATGCGTCGGCGGCTCGCCTGGATCCTGCGACTCCACTGACTGCATCGAGAGACGGCCGGTCGATGCGAACGGGCGCAAGTACAGCGTGTAGGGCGTAGTTGCAGCGCCGCGACGCACCCCCTCCCCGATTCTCGTAGCGTCGCGATTGCGTTGCCAGGCCGCAGCCGATAGGTCCCGACGATGCAGATAATTTGCAACCGACATCGCGGGCCACACGACGGCGATAAGCACCAGAACGGCTACATACCACGGCATATTGATCACGAGAAGCGCCAACACCAGAGTGACGCACGCAAACGCCGTCGCCGCCAACGTACGCCCCGACGCTCGGGTGGACCCGGAAGTAACCCCGGTGCTGACGTTCCGAATTGCTTGAAGCACATAGCCAGCCACGGCGACCACCAGAATCCATTTAAACCCGAATGCGGCGATCGCGGCGATCAACAGCCCAGCAAAGAGCGACAACAACGCCGCCGCCCGCCGACCGGTGATATCCCACATGAAGCGGAGTATCTCGTCGCTCCACGCGTCGGTCAAGCCCGAAGCTCGGCGTGCACCGGGGAAAGCGGTCTACGTCTGACGCAGCCATTAACGTGCCCGACGCGGACAGACTCATCACCATCCCACGGCTGACCAACACCGACTCAGCCGGCACACCGCGACGCACATCCCAAGCACCCAGCTCGTAGCCAATCACCGGTTTCGATCATTCCGAAACGAGATAGACAAACGAGACAGACTCGTCTTCCTCGACATTCGACGAGACGAGTCGCCGTGCGTCTGTCGACGTTGCGGATGCGCCCGATGCCCCCGTGCTAACCATCCACCGTCGCCGAGCAAGCGACCAGAGCCACCGAGGCAGAGACGTCCACCCGGGTCTGAGTGGGTTCTCCTCAGGACGAGTCGCTCCTGTGCGCCCCCGACCGCCCCGGACGCCTGCTTCGCCCGGTTAAGCAAGCGACGCTGGCGATCGATCCGACGTGATGGCTCTGCCATTGGAAGCAGCCACGATTACAGGTGGCTCGCGGCCACCTCGCGCTGCCGCAATCGGACGAGGCTGTCGGACAAACCTGTGACTGGTGAACGCGTTTCCGCGGGAGCGCGTTTCCGCGTGAACGCGCGGCCCGGGTTGGTAGCCCGTGGCGGCGATCCAGTGGTTGTGGAGCTTCATCAGGTTGTGGGTGGCTGCGATCAGCCGCCACTCGGACCGAGCGGCAGCCCTGCCTCTTCGTCGGAACCGAGTCATCCCGCGGTTGTGCTTGATCTGCCCGAACACCGGCTCGATGCTGCGTCGTCGTTTGATGTACAGCTCGCGGCCGAGGTCGGTCGCGAGTACGCGGCGCATGAAGGAGTACATCCCGCCCTCCCAGCCTGGGCGGGCGCCTTGGCGGACCATCGAATCGGGCGGGACGAGCACCTGGAAGCCGTGCCGCCGCCGGCAGGCGGGTCTTCGGGGCGACGGTCCGGTCGACCGATGGGTCGACGGCGCGGCGATGCGCGAGGGGCGAGGAGGACGACCGAAGTCGTCCTGATCGACATACCTGCTAACTAAGCCACGGTGTGTCTTGAGGCCGAACCTTGGAGATACGGATAGTGACATTCCGCGCGTCGGTACCGACTGTGCGGGCACGTTGCGCGGCCGCATTGCGCGCGTCGATGCGACCCGCGTGGGCGGAGCGCGTCGGGAGAGGTCGTCGGCTTCAGCCGCGTGCTACGCGTGTGCTGCTAGCACTGGTGGCTCTTGATCGCTCGGCGCGGCTTGTGCTTGAGGGTCCGAGTGCATCCGGGAGGCGCTGCGTGCGATCCAGATCGCGCTTCCGACCTCGCCGAGGGCGCCGATTGTCGACAGGGCGTTGCCCATGATGCTGCCGATCGCGAAGATCGGGACCGACGCGGCGAACAGGATCCCGGCGTTTCGGGGCAGCGACCGTGATCGTGAGATGGCGATTGCGAACAGGATCGCTCCAGCGACGAACAGCACGAGCCCGACGGCTGAGGTGACGGTTAGCGCGGTGCCGTAGACGGATGAATTCAGGGCGATCACGTCGTGGTGACCGGCGAGGAAGGCCTTCCCGATGGCGGGCTGCGCGAAGGCTGCCACGCCGAAGAGGGCCACAAGCGGGATGTTTCCGAGGACCGTCGCCACGAACGCGGTGACGGGGATGCCGGGGCTGCGGCCGCTGGCCAGGTACACGAGCAGCGCGGTGAATCCGAGCAGTCCGATGCCGGTGCCGAGCAGGCTCGCCGTGAGGTGGCTTGCGAGGAAGCTCGTGGTGCGGACGTACCGCGCGTACGCGGGAAAGTCCTTGTTGTAGTCGGGCTGGCTTGAAAGCGTTCCCACCAGGTTTGCCAAGCCGTACACGGGCAGTGCCCACAGCCCGGCTCGGGCGTAGTCGTAGAGGGTTCTTTGCGACACTCAGATCACCTCTTCCTTCGCGGCGCCTCGAGGCGTTGGGACTCGATCGCGACCGCGATGCGTGCGAACGGGGTTATCCGCCGCGTGTTGATGTTGTTGGTGTCGTGCGGCGGTGGGGGCTCTGGCTGGTGTGCCAGACGGTTCGGAGAGCTTCGGACCCCACCGGCCGCTAGCAGCGCCTCGGTGGGCTCGCGAGCAGCCGCACAACGAGGCCGTGGCCAAGCACGGACAGGAGGCACGGATGGCGCTACCGCGGATCGGCGCGACGCACGTCGTACTCGACCCGAGGCGAGACAGATCCCCGCGCGTGAGCGTAAGGCGCGCATCTGAGACGTCCAGCACGTACACGGAGAACTCGGTTTTCGCGTCACGAGTCGCTCCTCCCCCAATGGGATAATTCATCAGACAGTCTGTATGATTTTATCGGAGACGTCAAGCATGAGCCCGCGCGACTATCAACTTGGGAAACGGGCGGCCGGAGTGGCCGAAACGAGGACACGCATCGTCGAGGCCGCTCGGGCGGTATTTGCCCAGGACGGGTTCCACCGCGCGCCGGTAGAGGCGGTCGCGCGGCGAGCAGATGTTGCGCGCGCCACGGTCTACTACCAGTTCGACTCGAGGCTGGGACTCATCGAGGCGGTCCTGGACGACGTCGAGCGCCGGGGCGGGCAGCAGCGCGTTCTGACCGCCGTTGCGCTCGCTGACGCCATCGAGGCCACCAGGCGCGCCTTCGAGGAAGGAAGCCGCTTCTGGGCCGCAGAGCACATCCTTGTCCGCAAGCTCATCGGGCTCGCTGCAGCCGATCCAGAGATCCGCCGGCTCGTCGTGCAACGCGACCGGAATCGCCTCGCGCTGGTCACGCGACTGGCCGAGAGGCTGCGCGCCCAGCGCCGCCTACGACCCGGCTGCTCGATCCAGACAGCGATCCAGACGCTGTGGCTTCTGAGCAGTTTCGAAGCGTTCGATCAACTCTTCACCGGGCAAGGACTCGCCGCAGACGACATCGCCGCGTTTCTCTTCGAACTCGCCGTGCGTGCCCTACTCCGATCGCCCTGACCGACCCCTCTCGTGTCTTTGAAGGAGGGCGTTCACAGAGAAGGCCCATGTGTGTGCTCAGCACGTATGCATTCGCGGCGCGACCGGCAGCGGCGCCGACCCGGCCGGCGCGTGCGCCCGGGTGTCCCTTGCCGCGCGTACCGACACTGCCGGCGCCAGCTCCAGAATGCCCGAGCGACTACGGATGCGGGGCTGGCCGATCAGCTCTAGTCACGCGCGCTGCTCACGCCTGGAGGAGTCACGACGCCCTCGCCGCTGCTTCCTGATCAGCCGGCAGCGCCGCGGCCGACCCGAATTCGCACGCTTACGGCTTGTGCTTGACGGCACGTTTGGAGTTCCGCTACAACGAGGGCGCGGCAGATTTGCCGCCGAGAGGAGGACTTGTGGGCGCAACTAAATCAGCTGTCGATGTGGGGCTCGAGTTCGAGTTCGAGTACCACGCGATGCTCAAGCCACCGGTGGAGATCGGGCCGTGCCCGTACGGCACGAGAAGGTTCTATGAAGCCGTTGGGGGCGAGGTGACCGGCGAGCGCATTTCAGGGCGTGTTCTCTCCGGGGGCGGGGATTGGATCCTCATTGGTCCAGATGGCTGGGGTCGGCTGGACGTTCGCGCGCAGATTCAGACAGCGGACAACGCTTTCATCTTTATGTCCTACTTCGGGGTCCTTGAGCGGAACGACGCCGTTCGGCGCGCGACCGAAACCGGCGGCGGGACTGACTATGAAGAACACTACTTTCGCACCGCGCCTCGCCTCGAGACCGGCGACGCTCGCTACGCCTGGCTCAATCAAACACTGTTCGTCGCTCAAGGCCGGATCTACCCCGGCGGTGACGTGCAGTACCGAGTCTTTCGCGTGACCTGAGCCACCGACTCGGGCCAGCGACCGCCGGGACGAGCATGAAGCCGCTCACCTGACCACGCTCGAACCCTCGCTGGTGGGCGGTTCGTGGCTACGGCCGGTGACTACATCGACGCCGGTGGCGAGATGGGGTGCCGCGGGCGGACGGAAGGCAGATTGCCATTTGACATGCGCAAGAGACGAGCAGCGGCGCTCGCTCGTCAGAGGCGCGTCATCGCGAAGCACGAGAGAGCGTCGACCGTGGACTCAGCGCCAGGGACTAGGTCTCGACGCCTAGAGCGGCCACCTCCTCCGTGCTGGCGCTCCGCGATCAACCCGGCAGCGGACCCGACGGCTATCGCGCTTGAGCAAGACCAGCAGCGTCGCGGTCGCCGGCACCGGCAACCCTGCTCTACCAGCGTAATGGTGTGGCTCAACTGCTTGCAGTCGCCTGAGCTGGCGTGACAAACAAGCGGGCGGCGCTTGTGCTCGTGCGATCGACTAAGTGCCCGCGGCGGTGGCGCGCCCCTCTCGCAGTGGACGCGCTCTCGCTGCCCGCCTCACCTGCGCGCAGGATGTCGCAGAAGCCGCCGGCCGTCCCTCAGCCCGTAGGAGCGGGAAGGACTGGGCAGTCACGGGACGCCGCGCTTGGTGCGATCACCAGCACGCGGGCCACCACCGGCAGCAGCCACTACGACCGGCGCCGCTCCATCGCGGGCGACAGGCTACGGCGGCGGCCACAGCGGCAGCGCCGGTTCACCTGTCGTGAAGCACGCCAATGCTGGCTTTGAGCGGCATCGCCCGCTCAGTTCTGGTTGCGCGCCGAGCGCCAGCACAGCCAGCCCACGTACCCGCCCGGGACCGGTAGCGACACCGCCCGCCACGGCCCCGAGGTGCCGTCCGGCCAGAAGATCGGCGAGCCGAGGCGACGGGGGTCGTACGCGAGCGCGTCGCCGAGCGCCTTCGACAGCGCCTCCTTGCTGCACCACAGCGAGGCGATGGCGCTGCCGTCGCAGCTAAGCCGACGCTTGCGCTCCTCGGCGGTGCAGATCGACTGAAGAAACACCTGATCGAACGGCTCGACCCGCTCGAGGTCTACTCCAAGCGGCTCGCTGCCGCAGGCGACGAGCGCGTACGGGTGACGGTAGGAGCGTGAGCTGTACGCCGCGCGTACGGCCTGTGGCAGCTGCCGCGCCCAGCTCCTCAGACCCAGCTCGTCGAGGCCCGTCGCTCTCGCGTCTAGCATCCACACATCGGGTGCCCCGGGCTCCGTTTCGAGCGCGGTCGCGGCCGGTGCGATCACACGCTCCGGACCGGCGCGCCGTGCCAGCTGGTGCCGGCGGGCAGTTCCTCGCCTCGCATCAGCACCGAGCGCCCGCCGAGCCGCGCGCCGGCGCCGATAACGGTGTCGGGCAGTGCCGCGCTCGATGGCCCAAGCGTCGATCCGGGGCCGAGCCTGGTTGGCCCGATCCGCATCAGGCGGTCGTGGAACAGATGCGTCTCAATACACGCAAAGCGGTTGATCACGCACCGGTCGCCGAGCTCGACGACGTCGAACTCGGTAATCGTCAGCGTGTCGCACCAGACATCCTTCCCAACCCTGGCGCCCATCGCGCGCAGGTAAACAGACATCAGCGGCGTGCCGAGGGCAAGCCCCAGCAACCAGGTGCCGGCGAACTGATCCTGGAGCGAGTTCAAGATCTCGTCGCGCCACACGAAGAAGGACCACAGCGGGTGCTCACCCGCTTGGTAGCGCCCCATGACCAGCCATTTAGCCGCGACGGTAAGCACAACCGCGCAGATTCCGGCGGCGAGGAGCAGCGGCACCGCGGCGAGCGCCATCGCCGCGACTCCAGCCGTCTTGCCAACCTCCTCCACCCCCCAGAAGATCAGCGAGCCAAGCGCCACCGACAGCGACGCCGGCAGAAGGATCCGGACCAGCTCCATCGCCAGCCGCGCGACCATCATCCGCCGCGACGGCGACACGGTCCGCGACGGATCGACGCAGTCGGGCACCCGCGGCAGTTCGAGCGCCGGCACGCCGAACCACGAGGTGCCGTCGGCCGCCCGGTGCGGTGCGGTGGTCAGGACACCGATCAGGCAATCAGCACCGAGCTCGGTGTCCGGCTGGAGGATCGCGCCGTTGCCAAGGAACGTGCGGCTGCCGATCTCGATAGGAGCGACATGAAGCCATCCGCCACGTCCCCGCGCGCCGGCAAGCGCCACGTCGTCGGCGGCGAAGCTCTGCTTGGCGAAGCGTGTGAGGCGGTTCATCCCGACGACCGTCGAGATCTCGCTGCCCCTGCCGATCTCGATGCCCGCGAGGCGCAGCCATGGCCGGATGTAGAGGCTCGAGTAGAGCGAGAACAGCACACCACGGGCGCCGTCCATCAACGACTCGCCGAACCACAGCGCCCATCCGGTCGCCCCCCAGTCCGGGTGAAAGCCCGGCCGCACCATCCGTCCGCTCGCGCGCACGGCCAGTGCCACCAGCAATCCGTAGTCGAGCAGAAAGCCACCGCCGAACAGCGGCGCCTCGACGATCAGCCGGACCGCGGTTCCGTGGTCGCTGCTCAGTCCGCCGGTGAGCACCAGCAGCGCGACGAGTGGAGCGGCTGCGATCAGCGGCAGGAGGTTCTCGAGCCCGATCCCGCCGAGGTACATCAGCTTCCACAACCGCCGCGCTCGGGGGCCAGGGGGTGGATCCTTCGGCCAGCCCTCGCCGGCGGTGCCGACGCGCTGCGCCGGCGAGCCGGACCATCGCTCGCTCGCCGGCACGCCCCCAATGACGACGCTGCCGGGCTCGATCTCCGCACCCCGGCCGACCCTGGCACCAGGACCCAGCAGCGCGCGCGCGCCGATCCGAGCACCGGCCCCGATCCGCACCTCGCCCACGATGAGCTCCTCGCCCTCCAACCACCACCCGTGGGCGTCCACGTCGGATTCGAGCGTCGCGCCCGCGCCGATCGAGATTAGGGCGGTCGCGGGAGGGAGCGTCCCAAGACGCGCGCTCTCACCCACCCGATGACCGCAGAGCCGCGCGTACCGCGCCGCGAACGGGGTGCCGGCGAGCGCCTCGGAGCGGAACGCTTCGGCGAGCCGATCGAGGAACCAGAGCCGCCACATCAGCCAGCCTCGCCTCGGATAGCGGCCCGGCTTCAGGCGCCCGAGCAGCAGGCGCCGGCAGAGCACCACGATCGCGACCCTGCCAGCGGTGGTGCCGAACACGAGCCAGATGGAGATCAACCAGGCCCAGCCGACCTGGGGTCCAACGCGCGCGCCGCCGATTCGATCGAGCGCGAAAATCCCGGCCAGCCAGGGCGGCGAGGTCAGGGCAAGCAGCAGCAGCACGCCCGCCAGCTGAAGTGCGCCCCACCGCCGCCAGCCGACGGCGGGCGTCTCGCCGATCTCCGGTGTCCGGCTGGCGAAAGCCTCCAGTCGCGCCGCCAACTCGCCGAGCCGGCGATGCTCGTAGATGTCCGCGACCGCGAACGCGGGATAGCGCTCGCGCACCACCGAGGCGAGCTTTGCGGCAGCGAGCGAGCTGCCGCCAAGCTCGAAGAAGTCGCTGTCGATGCCGAACGGCAGCGGTCCGAGCTGTTCGGCCCAGCGCTCAGCCAGCCATGCCACCGTGCACGTCAGCTCCCCTGCCTCCGCGGTCGGCGGCCACGGCAGCGCCTTGCGATCGACCTTGCCCGCGCCGCTGAGCGGCAGCGACTCGACCGCCAACACCAACGGCATGACTCCCTCGGGGAGCGTTGCGGACACGGCACGCCTGACCTGCGCCGGGTCGAGGTCCGCTACCACATAGCCGACCAGCACCGGATTGCCCGCCCCTGTCCGCTGTACGGCGGCCGCCGCCGCCCTCACCCCGGGCACCGCATTCAGCTGCGCCTCGACCTCGCCCAGCTCGATCCGCCGTCCGCCGAGCTTGACCTGGTCGTCGCGCCGCCCGATGAAGCGCAGCCCGGCGACCGTCTCGCTGACGATGTCGCCGGTGCGGTAGGCGCGCTCCCAGCCGAGCGCCGGCAGCGGCGTATAGCGCTCGGTGTCGAGCGCCGGATCGAGGTAGCGGCCGAGGCCCACGCCGGCAATCACGAGCTCTCCAGGCTCCCCGAGCACGACCGGCCCGCCCCGCTCATCGACGATCGCCACCTCCCAGCCGCACAGCGGCCAGCCGATCGTGACCGGTTCGCCGGCGCGTAGCGGCGCCGCGGTGCTGACGACCGTCGCCTCGGTCGGACCGTAGGTGTTCCACAGCTCGCGTCCAGGCGCGAGCCTCCACGCCAGTGCCTCCGGGCATGCCTCGCCGCCGAGGATCAAAAGCCGCACGCCGGCGAGGTCGGCGTCGTCCCACATCGCCGCGATCGTCGGCACGGTCGAGATCACGCTGATCGCGCGCTCGGCGAGCCACGGACCGAGCTCGGCACCGCCTCTGACCAGCTGCCTGGGCGCGGGCACCAGCGCCGCGCCGTTGCGCCAGGCAAGCCAAATCTCCTCGCAGCTGGCGTCGAACGCGACTGACAGACCCGCGAGCACGCGGTCTTCGGGAACGACGTTCCAGAGCAGCGTCTCGGCATCGACGAACGCCGCCGCCGCGCGGTGCGTGACGGCCACGCCCTTCGGTTGACCGCTCGAGCCAGACGTGAAGATCACCCACGCGTCGGAGTTGACCGTCGGGCCCCCGGCCTCGCCGCTCGGCGGGCGGCGAACGACGACGCCGAGCCCGGCTTCGATCACCGCGCACGCGCCCGAGGACTCCCAGATCGCCGCTGCCCGCGCCGGCGGGTCGTCCGCGTCGACCGCGACATAGGCGGCGCCCGCGTGCAGCACCCCGATAATCGCCACGTACAGCTCCGCGGTGCCGCTCGGGACGCGGATCCCCACCCGGTCCCCGCGGCCGACGCCGAGCGCCCGCAGCTGCTCGGCGAGCGCTCTTGCCCGCGCCGCGAGCTGGACGTAGGTGAGCTGCTCGTGACTCCCGTCGATCGCGACCTGCTCGGGACAGCGCGCGACCGTCGCGGCAAACACGTCGATCAGCGTCCGCGGCGCCGGCCCGACGCCCGGCGACGGTCCGACGGCACGCGCGCGGTCGCGTCGCCGCGCAACGCTCGTGAGCACCGACTCCGTCATTTTCGACTCCCTGGGCCTGAACCGCATCGGCCAGACCCGCATCCAGCGAACCTACTCCCGTTCTGGCGGGCCACGAGATCTCGGCCCTGAGCCGAAGCACCTGCAGCTGTCCGCCCCAGCCATAACCGGAACAGCGATCTGGAGTTTCGCCAGAGCCGCGGGCACAACCGCTCCCTAACGGTCCGCCAACAGAACCTTCGGAGATGAGCGCGCCGGCGTTTGCTGACGCGCTCGACCTCGGTCAGCACGCGCTATCGCTCAGCTACACGAGGCGGCGCTCTGATCTGACGGCAACGAGATTGGAGACGATCGCATGTCGTCGAATCGGGACGGGATCCGCGCGCGCTCCAGCGCCGGCTCGCTCACGAGCGGGAGCGCCGGGGTGCTTGCGGGCGGCACGTATCAGGCGATCTGCAAAATCCCCTCGCCGCCGTATGAGTCCGCTCAGGCGCCGGACCCGAGATCAGCCGAAGCAAACTGCACGCCGCAGGCGCATCCCGGGAGGCTCGGGAGGATCTGGCCGGTACAGGGGGTGTTGCGACGCGCGCGTGGGTTCGTTCACGGCGTGAACCCGAATCGAACAGCCGGACTATTCATCGTAGACCGGCCTCGCGTCACAGTCCGCGCATCGTCGGGCAGCTCATGCAAACTGGGACGTTCCCGGGGTGCGTGAAGCTCCTGTGTCTCAGCGGTGCGGAGTGCGTAGTCGGCTAGGTGTGACGAGTTGGTGATTGGGATGCGAGCGCAGGGCGCGGAACGCTGTGGACTCGGGGGCTCACGCGTGGCCCGGAGCCTCGTGACCTTTTCGTGTCGACGAGGGGCGTCGATCGGTGGTGCATGCCTCGCGCTCCTATACGCGGCGTTTGGGATGGCTTTCGGCACCGCCTCGGCCGCTGCCGCCGCGGCGCTTCCGCCGGGTCTTCCTGGACCGCCGCCGGCTGCCGGCTCGGGGTTTCCTCTTCCTCCACCCCCGGGTGCTGCTCCCGGTAGCGAGGCGGGCGGAGCGCCGGCGAGCATTCCCGTAAATGTCTCGGGCCCCGGCCTGCTGACAGGCACCGTGACGCTTTACGGCAACGCGGTCACGCTGCTGATTGCCTGCAGCACGGGCGGGAACGTCGACCTGAGCGTGCCGTCGCTCGGTGGGGGTGCGCTCGCCCATGCGCGATACCGTTGTTCGCGAAGGCGTGCCTCGATTCGTCTGTCCTTGGACACCTTCGACGCGCGGCGGATCGCACGTCACCAGCAGGTCCTCGCGGCGCTGAGGTTCAGGGAGGGAGGCGCGAGCGAGCGCTTGTCTGTGACCGTCGCGGCGCGCCCGCAGGCTCCGAGCTACTGGACGAGCGACTTTGGGCTGCGCTGCGACCCCTCGAGCTATCGCGCCACCGTCCTCGCGCCAAATTTCAGCGATACGTTGAGCACTACGATCGACGTGCGCCCGTGGCTGGCCTGGTACACCGCTGCCACGGGGTGGCGGTGGCTGGGGACGGCTGGCGTGAGCGCGAGCCGGTGGTATCGCTGGACGGCAACCACCACCGGGGTCGCAGAGTGGCAGACGCCCACTGGAGAGGTGACACCGTGGACATGGTCACCGATTACCGTCGCTCCGGGTCAGGGCGTCTATCTGGTCGCGGTGTTCGAGGCGATCTACTGGTACGGCCATCCTCAATATGTGTGGAGCTACGCGCGCGCGGGCGACGGGCCACACACGCTTACGACCTACTGTGCGTATCCCTGATCCAAGACGATTTCGCTGGCTGGCCAGGGTGCAGCACGTCATCATTCCGGGCGCTCTGATCCTCGGGCTTTACCTAGGGACCGGAGTGCAGGCGGCGGCGCGCGTTCCGCTCGGCACCGTGGCGCCGTTTGCCGGTGCTCCGCCGGGTCTCCCTGGTCCACCTCCGGGAGCGGGATCCTCCTTGCCGTCGCCACCGGATGCGAACATCCCCCCCGCCCCGGCGGGTCCCCCGGCGAAACTTCCCAGGCGCGTTTCCGGACCCGGTCTGCTGAATGGAATCGTGCGCCTGAGCGGGCGTCGTTTCGATTTGGCGATCACCTGTCGCACTGGTGGCCGCATAAGCGTCTCTGCCTCGACAATCCGAACAGATGTGATTGCCCGCGCGACGTACCTCTGCCGCGATCACCGTGCGGATCCCCATTTGTCGCTCCGCCCAACCGATGCGCGGCGCCTCGCGTCGCTCGGCGCGACGGACGCGACCGCAACAGTGCTCGAAGGCGGCCGGAGCTCGAGGCTGTCGGTGAGGCTGCAGACGAATGCGCTCGAGCCGGGGGACTGGAGCGACGGCGGACTCGTCTGCAGTCTGTACGGCGCATACGAGCCATATCTCGTCGCCCCGAACTTCACCAGCACGCCGCCCACGGTGATAGACGTGCGCCCATGGTTCGCGTGGTACACCCCCGCGAATGGCTGGCGGTGGCTCGGGCCGACCGGCATGAACACAAGCAGGTGGTACCGCTGGACCGCGACACCGACTGGCGTGGCGCAGTGGAAAACCCCCGCAGGTGCAACCAACCAATGGACTTGGGCGCCGATTTATGCCAATCCTGGCCAGCACATCTTCGCCCTCGCCGCCTTCGAGCTTGTCTATTGGTACGCACACCCGCGCTACGAGTGGAAGTACGCGCTCTCCAGCCCGGGCGGGAACTCGCTCACCACCTACTGCATGTACCCATAGGATCGCCCGCGCGCCGATAATCATGCGCTGCGCCGGCCGGCACCGCCCACCCTGGTTCGGCTGCGCGTCGGGGGTGCTAGAGGTGCCGTGGTGGCAGGATCACGCCGTTGGGCTGCGCCTTACATACCGCCGCCGCTGCCAACGTATAAGCCGATGCCGGCTTTCGTCGCATTCTCGCCGGAGTGGCATCTTTACCCCTCACCGCCCGGTCTCCATTGCCTCGCGCAAACTTTCGAGGCGCGGATCCGTGTGACCCGCCTCGTTGTAGGTGCGGCTCTTTGTGTCGGCCCGGATCGGTGCTCCAGGGGCGGCGCCTGACGTCGTAGGACGGGCCTTCATCGATGACCGGTTCGTCATCGTGGCGTGTCCCGCTTTGCTCAGCGAGCTTGAGCGGGTGCTCGGCCCTCCGAAGCTCGCCCCGCTGCGTGGATCGTGACCTCGGCGTTCAGCGCGCAGCGATTCGCCCTCACTGAGGCGATGTTGGGGTTAACAGATCGACGGCGCCGTCGAACTGCCAAAGGGGATTTGGCGCATCACCCGTCGCGGTGTGCACCTGGAAGAACCCGTTGACTTCCTGTGGTCCGTCACCATCGGCGACGTACCGCCCGTCTGGGTTGACGTCGAGCTGATAGATGGCCGAGCCGACCG
>JAFASQ010000147.1 GCA_019244395.1 Solirubrobacterales bacterium
CCTGCACGTTCTGCGCCACCGGGCAGATGCGCTTCGGGCGCAACCTGACCGCGCCGGAGATCCTCGATCAGGCCCTTCACTTCCGCCGCCGTGGCCCGGCCGACCACGCCGTGTTCATGGGCATGGGCGAGCCGATGATGAACCTCGATAACGTGCTCGCCGCCTGTGCGCGCCTGCCCGACCTCGGGATCACCCATCGGCGCACGGCGATCTCCACTATCGGATGGATCCCGGGAATCGAACAGCTGACCGCGAGCCCGATACCGATCCGGCTGGCGCTGTCGCTCCACGCCGCCGATCCCGCGCTGCGCTCCGAGCTCATGCCCGTCAACGAGCGCTACCCCCTCCCCGACGTGATCGCCGCGTGCGAGGCGTATTACGCGCGCAAGCGCTGCAAGGTGTTCGTCGAATACGTGATGCTCGCCGGCGTCAACGATTCATTCGCGCAGGCGGCACAGCTCGCCGACGTCCTCGACCCGCGCATGTTCAAGGTGAACCTGATCCCATACAACCCGACCGACTCGGGGTTCACCGGGTCGAGCCCCAAGGCGATCGCGGCGTTCAAGGACGAACTCGAGCGTCGCGGCCTGAGCGCCACTGTTCGCCTCACCCGCGGGCGCGAGATCGACGCCGCATGCGGTCAGCTGGCGGCGCGGGCGTGACCGCGGCCGGCTGGTCGCCCGCCACCCGCGCCGGCTGAACGGGGCGGGTGGCGGCCTGGCCAGCCCAGCCGGTTACCCGGTGACCGTCGGGCGAGGCGCCGGAGCAGTCCTGATCGTGAACCTGTCAGTTATATGAACAGTGACCGTTCCGGCGGCAGGAATGGTCACTGTGTGGCTGGTTCCGGCCGCAGCCACGCTCGCCCTGCTCGTGCCGCCCGTCGCAGTCTCCCTGACGGTACAGCGGAGTCCGGACGGGATCTCGCCAAAATGATGGGTGAACAAGCCGGGACCAGTATGGGCAGGGATAATGAAGGTGAAATTCTCCAGTGTTCCGCCGCAGGCCACGAGAATCGCGATAAGGCCGTGTTGGCGGGCGGCCGGCCCAGTGATGCGCTTAGTTACCGTCAGGATGCCGGTCGCGTCCACGGCGGGCGACCCTGGCGCCTCGGGTACCTCCAGGTCGGGGGACCCGTCGTCGTATACGTTCGTCAAGCTCACCGCTGTCACCGCGCCCGCAGGAATCGACACAGTCTGGTTATTGCCCAACACTTGCACGATGACCGTGGCGGTAGCGCCGTTCGCGGTCTCGGTGACCGTGCACGTCGAGCCGGCGGGAATGCTGTCGAAGCTGTGCGACACGGTCCCGTGGGTGTGCGCGGGGATCACGAAGTCGGGCGACAGCGCGAGGCCGTCGCACACCACGTGGATAGTTACCGGTCCCTGGTGTCCCGCGAGCGGACCGGCGATGGTCTTGGTCACGAGCAGCGAGCCCGGGGTTGCCCCATAGGTGTCGGTGATCGTGGCAGCTCCAGACCCGCCCGGTAGGATCTCGACCGTACTCGGGCTGCCCATGACCTCCACGGAGACGGTGCTGGTGTGCCCGTCTACCGTCTCTGTGACCACGCACGTGGCCGGAGTGGGGATGTTCCGGAAGATGTGCGACTCGACGGGCCCGACCGTCCCAGCCGGGATGACGAACTCCGGCTCCTGATGGATGCCGTTACACACCGCCTGGATAACGATCTCTCCCTGCCGCCCGGCCTCCGGACCCGTGATGAGCTTGTTCACCTCCAGCTCGCCTGGGGCGAGCCCCACGTCGTCGGTGATCTGCGCAGCGCCCGACCCGCCCGGTGCAACCTCGACGGTGGTCGGGCTGCCGCTCACGTCGACCGAGATCGTGCTCGTAGACCCGTCTGAGATCTCTGTTACCACACAGGTGGCCGGCGTGGGGATATTCGCGAAGACGTGAGTCACGATCGGGCCGACCGTGTCGGCCGGGATGACGAAGTCCGGCACCTGGTGAACGCCGTTACATACCGCCTGGATGACGATCTCGCCCTGGTGCCCAGCCTCCGGCCCCGTAATGAGCTTGGTCACCTCCAGCTCCCCTGGACGGAGTCCGACGTCGTCGGTGATCTCGGCAGCGCCAGACCCACCTGGCGGGATGTGGGCGGTCGCTCCGCTGCCCGTGACGCTGACCAAGATTGTGCTGGTAGACCCGTTCACCGTCTCTGTGACCGTGCACGACGCCGGCGTGGCAATGCCCGTGTATGTGTGCGTGACGACGGGGCCGGGCGTGTTCGCCGGGATGACGAAGTCCGGAACCAAGGGCGTGCCGTTACACACCGTGTGGATAACGATCTCTCCCTGCTGGCCAGCCTGCGGCCCCGTGATGAACTTCGTAACCTCCAATGAGCCGGGGGCGTTCCCGTAGTCGTCGGTTATGACCGCTTCCTTGCTTTGACCGTGCCCGATGTCCACCTTCTGCCCGCTCCCCACGGTGACGGGCGGTGCGACTGTGGTGGTGCGCCCGTCCACGGTCTGGGTGACCGTGCAGGTGGCCGGAGTCGGCTCGATGGTGTATGGCGTGGATATCGTGTGCACACCCGCGGCAGCCGCGGCGGGGATCACGAAGTCCGGGGTCAAGAAGTGGCCGTTGCACTCCGTGCGGATGACGATCTGTCCCTGCCGGCCCGCAGCCACACCGCCGATGATCTTCCGCACGATCAGCTTGCCAGGGACGAAGCGGTATGTATCCGTGACGTGCACCGTCTTCTCCCCGCCGGCGGGGATCGTCACCTCCTGGCCGTTTCCTCCCGTTACATCCACGACGACAGTGCCGACCACCGCGCCGCCGGATGTCTGGGTCACGGTGCACTCCGTGCCCGCCGGGATGTTGTGGTAGGTGTGCTCACGCACCGACGACCCGGGGGGAATGACGAAGTCGGGCCTGGTCACGCCGTCGTTGCACCTCACGTGGATGCGGACCTCCCCCCGTTCATGCGCCGCGGGACCTTGGATCGTCTTCTTCACGATCAGTTTGCCGAAGGGCTTGAACTCTCCGGTGGCCCGGACGGTGGTGGTCAACGTGGCCGGCGCGGCCAGGATGAGCCTCTGCGCGTCGGATGGGCACGTTGGCGTTGTGCAGGTTTCGTTGAACAGGTAGACGTTCCCGCTGGGGACGTGGGCGGTCGAGGTGGCCTGGAGCGTGACGATCCTGGTGGTATTCCCCGCGGTGGGTCGCAGCCAGCGCTCAAAATCGTTGGAGTTCACCGTGTCTGGACTAGGAAGCGCCGTCGTGCTCGTCGCGCTTGAGTGCATCGTCCCGCCCGTGACCGTGACGGTGACGGGCGGGTGATTGCTCGTGATTCTGAAGGGCCCAAGCACGTCAACGTGGCCGCTGGCGCTCGTAGGCGTGATCGCAAGGCTCGGCGGGGCCGGTGTGGTTAGCGGCCCTTCGCGTAAGACGGTGTCCACGATGCTCATTGTGGCAGTGCGGATGCTGCCCTGGTTGGTGTTCAGGACGAACCTGTCGGTGAAGAACCAGATGGCCGCCTGTACGGCGGCGGCCCTCTGATTGTTGTTGTCAATACCCGTCCCGCTGGGTTGACTCGGCACGTTCGGGTAGTAAAAATTGAGGATGCGCGCCACGTACCCCACGTTCGGCATCCCGGACGCTTCCCAGCTGCCCAGCTCGTAATTGATGCCGGCCCGCGTCGCCGTGTGGATGTCTATGCAGTACAGGGTGAGAGTGACGCTGTCGGGGTTGGGGACCGGATGGGCCCGGAGGAGGCCGGCGAAGATCGTGTTGTGGGCAGTCCAGGCAGCCGGCGCCGATCCGACGGGCGTCGGGTTGCCCGAGGGATAATTCGACGTGCAGTTGGTGCTGCCGGCTGGGGTACAAGTAATTGGCTGGAAGCCGTTGGCGTCGTTGGCGGAGAACCCGCTGACGTTCTGGCCGGTTCCCGCGATGGGGCTGGCCATAGTGAGCTGAGTACCGGACCGCAACGCCGGTCCGGCCCGCCCGGGAACCGCAACGGCGCCAGCGGGCGCGGCCTGGAGCAACAGCACCCCTGCCGCGAACACCAGGAGGACAGGCGGACGCCACCCTCCGCGAGGCGCGAAGCCGCGGACGAGCCGTCCGGTCCGCAGAAAGTAACGCCGACACGAACCGTCTGACGACCCGTCAGGCATGGGAGCCTCCCCATTGGACGTTCTATTGGCGTTCGGTTTCCAGCGACCAACCACGAGGTCCCGACCCAGGTAACCGGACCCGAACGGCGGAAACATACGCCCGAGTCGTTGATCCGTCAAGCAATGAAACGCCGGCCCCAAAGGCGGCCAACGGCCGCCAGGCCTCATGCCCCGGCGCGGGCCTCGCCGGCCTGGAGCAGCCGCTCGCGCAACTCGGCCTCGAGCTCCGGCGCCGGGTCGAACTCGCTCGGCTCGGGCAGCTCCTCGAGGGAGTTCAGGCCGAACAGCTTCAAAAACAGCTCGGTGGTCCGGTAGAGGACCGCCCCGAACTGCGACCGGCCCGCCTCCTCGATCAGCCCGCGCTCGAGCAGCGTGGCCGCGGCCGACTCCGCGTTGACTCCCCTGATGCGCGCGATTTCGGGCCGGGACACCGGCTGCAGATAGGCGACGATGGCCAGGGTCTCGGCCTGCGCCGGCGTTAGCGCCGGCGTGCGCGGACGGGCCAGCAGGCGCCGGGCCGCGGGCTCGGCGTCCGGGTGCGTCGACAGGACCCAGCCGCCGGCCAGCTCGCGCAGCACCAGGCCGCGCCGCTCGAACTCGTAGTGCTCTCGCAGGCGCTCGAGCGAAGAAACCACTTCGTGCAGCTCGGCGCCGGTGGCGTCGGCCAGCGCCTCGGCTCCAAGCGGCTCGGAGCTGAGGAACAGGAGGGCCTCGAGCGTGCTTTCGAGATTCACGCCGTGAGCCTCTCGCTCGTCCCGGCCGGGCTCAGCACCCCGATGCGCCGGCCGGGCTCGATGGTGATCTCGCCGAACGGCTCGTCCTGGCTCCAATCCAGCTCGCCCTGCTTGTAGAGCTCGAGCAGCGCGTAAAGGGTCACCGCGACCGTCACCCGGTCGGCCCGCGTGACCGCCTCGTCGAACGAGAAGCTGCCCCGGCGCAGCAGCGCCCGCAGGTAGGCGAGGCGCTCGGCCACGGTGACGCGCGACCCCACCATGTGCCGGACGTCGACCGGCTCGGGGATCTGCAGGAGCCCGCCGAGCGCCCGGCCCAGCAGCGCCGGGTCGTACACCGCGCCCGCCTGCGCCAGCGAGGCGCGCCGGAGCGAGGGCGGCAGCGGCGCCGAGCGGAAGCGGTGACCCTCCTGGGCGGCGAGGCGCTCGCGCAGGTCGGTGGCGGCGGCACGGTAGCGATGCGCGTCGAGCAGCCGGGCCAGCAGCTCCTCGGCCGCCTCGCCCGGATCAAGCTCGATCAGCTCCTCCACCTCCTCGCCCGGCAGCAGCAGCCGCGACTTGAGCTCGAGCAGCGCCGCGATCAGGACCAGGAACTCGGTGGCGGCCTCGAGCTCGAGCTCTCCCCGCTCCTCGAGGTGGTCAATGTAGGCGATCACCACCTCGGCCAGATCGACCTCGAGCAGGTCGATCTCCTCACGCAGTACGAGCGTCAGCAGCAGGTCGAATGGGCCCGCGAACACATCGAGGTCGAGCTCGAGGTCGGCGATCCGCATCGCCAGGGAGGCTACTGCCGGGACCGGACCGGTCCGACCCCCATCGCTTCGCGAACGTCGCGCATGGTGTCGGAGGCGATCGCCCGCGCCTTCTCAGCGCCCGCCTCGAGGATCCGCTCGAGCTCCGTCTCGTCCGCGCGGAGCTGCTCGTACCGCTCCCGGACCGGGGCCAGGTACTCGACCACCGCGTCGGCCACCGCCTGCTTGAACGCGCCGTAGCCGGACCCGTTGAACGACGCCTCGACCTCGTCGGGCGCGATCCCTTGGACGGCCGCCAGGATCTCGATCAGGTTGGTGATCCCGGGCTTGTCCGGCGCGCGGACGACATCGGTTCCCGAGTCGGTGACGGCCGACCGGAACTTTTTCGTCACGGTCTTCGGGTCATCCAGGATGTACACCGTCCCCTGGGGGCTGCCGCCGGTGGTAGACATCTTCCGGTCGGGAAACTGGAGGTCCATGATCCGCGCCCCTACCTCGGGGTAGAGCCCTTCCGGGACCACCAGCCTCTCGCTGAAGCGCGCGTTGAAGCGCTGGGCGACGTCGCGCATGAGCTCGATGTGCTGGCGCTGGTCGTCCCCGACCGGAACCGCGTTGGCCCGGTACACGAGCACATCAGCAGCCATCAGCACCGGGTAGTAGAGGAGCGCCGCCGAGGTCAGCTCGCGCTGGGAGGCCGACTTTTCCTTGAATTGGTGCATGCGGGTCAGGTCGCCGTAGGCGGTGACACTCGAGAGCATCCACGTCAGCTCGGTGTGCTCGTGCACGTCGCCCTGGCGGAAGAAGATGCAGCGCTCCGCGTTGAGGCCGGCGGCGAGCAGCGTGGCCGCGGTGTCGTACACGGCCTCGCGCAGACCCGCTGGCTCGTACGGCACGCTCATGGCGTGCAGGTCGACCAGGCAGTAGATCGCCTCGCCGCGCTCCTGGAGCGCGACCCACTGCACGAGTGCGCCGATGTAGTTGCCGAGGTGCTTGCGCCCCGTCGGCTGGATGCCCGAGAAGATCCGCACTCGGGAGGAGGCTAGCTTTTCTATGAGGCCAGCGCGCGATCCAGCGGGGACATCGCGCCCGGACCCATCTGCCGCGGCCGGTCGCGCCGAAGGAGATAGGCGGCCACCACCCCTCCGATCGCGCCGCACGCGTGGGCCTGCCAGGACACCCCGTAGTGCGGGACGATGCTCGAGAGCAGGGCTCCGCCCCACACCACCCCGACGACTAACCCCGTGAGGAGCTCGAGCGCGCTGCGGTTGAAGAAACCGCGCGCGAACAGATAGGTGGCGTACCCGAAGACGACTCCGCTCGCCCCGGCGGTGTCCGTGCCGGACGGCGCGATCAGCCAGGTGCCAAGGCCCGCAACGACGATCACGATCAGGGTCACCAGCAGCAGCCGCCTGGCGCCCTGCAACGCGATGATCAATCCCATGAACGCGAACGGAATCGTGTTGGCGACAAGGTGCTGCCAGCTGAAGTGCAGGAACGGCGCGGTGAAGATCGCCCACACGTGGTCGACGTTGCGGGCGTAGATGCCGTCGCTGACGCTGAGCTGGTTAGAGGCCAGCGCATTGATCGCCTCGAGCGCCCACATGATCGCGACGATCACGCCCAGGACGAGCAGGCCCTCGAGCTGGCTCCGGCCGCGGCGGCCCGGCGGCCGAGCCCCGGGTGGCGTCGTCACGCTCACGCGCGTAAGGATCGCAGGTGAGGGATCCCCGACCTGAAGCTCGGGCTAAGAATCGTCGATTGCCAGCACCTCGGCGGCCAGGGCCAAGGCCACCTCGGCGCGGCCGCGCAGCGTGGGCGCGAGCACGAACTCCTCCGGGGTGTGGGCGCCGCCGCCCCGAGGGCCCAGCCCATCCACGGTCAACGGAATCGTCGGAGCGAAATGGCTAGCGTCGCTGGCGCCGCCCCGCGGCACGCCGACGATCGGTCGTCCGAGCCGCGCGCCGGCCCGCTCGAGGAGGTCCCGCGTGGCCTCCCGCGAATCCATCCCCGGCCACACGCGCTGGAGCTTGGCCTCGAGCGCGACGCCGTCCAATTCGGCCGGAACTGCGGCACACACGGTCTCGAAGGAACCGCTGCGGTCGGCCCGCATGTCGAACAGCAGCTCCCCGTCGGCGGGGACAACGTTGAAGGCCTCCCCCGAGCGAACCACGGTCGGGACCACGCTGAGCCGCTCGGGCCCTGACGGGTTGTGGTGCTTGGAGACCTCGATCGCTGTGGCTGCCAGCGCGAGCAGGGCGTTTCGTCCCTGGTCGGGCGCGCTTCCCGAATGGGCGGCCCGGCCGACCGCGCCCACCCGCATGGTCCCGGCCGCCTTGCGCTGCACGACCACGCCCTCGTCGCCGTCGCCCGTCATCTGGCCTCCCTCGAAGCACAGGCAAGCGTCGTAGCCGGCGAACCGCTCCACATGGCGGAACGGCTCGATTCGCCACTCCTCGTCGGTGACCAGCAGCACCGCCACCTCGGCGAACGCCTCGGTGTGCGTGGCCAGCGCCCGCGCCACCCCGAGGGCCAGGACGTCGCCGCCCTTCATGTCGACGGCTCCCGGACCGTAGAGCCGGTCGCCGTCGTGCCTGAGCGGCACGTGCGATTCGTGGCCGATCACCGTGTCGACGTGACCGAGCAGGAGCAGACGGCGCGAGCCGTGGCCGGTGAGGCGCGCGATCAGGTCGGGGGCGCTCCCTGGGGTCGAGGATTCGGCACGTTCGATCGCGGCCTCCGGGGGGAGAAACGCCGCGCACAGCGCGATCGCCTCCTCCGCCCCGTCGATATCACCGGAGGGCGAGGACACCGCGACGAGCGCCTCGAGCTCCCGCTGCGCCCGGGAGGCGATCTCCGCGGCGCTGTCAGCGACGAACTGGTCCATCGGCGTAGTGTCCCGCTCGGGCGCGGGCCAGCACCTCCTCGGCAGGCACGCTCTGCGGCGGGCGCCGTTCGCGCAGGTGGCGCTCGGAGAGCTCGCCCAGGGCGTCGTTCACCGGGGTAGGCACGCCGTGGAGCCGCCCGATCAGCGAGATCTCGCCGTTCAGATAGTCGGTCTCCAGCGTGGGGGCACCGCGCGCGAGGCTCTGGCGCGTCGAGGAGCCGGCGCGCGGACGGCCCTCGATCGGTTGCACGTCGAGGCGCCGCCAACGGCCGATCACGTCGTTGACCTCCTCGGCCACGAATTCGATACCGGCCGCGCTGAGGGCCGCCCGGCCCTCCTCCTGAGCGAGCCGGGTGAGCTCGTCGCCCTGCGGCCCCGGCTCGACGATCGCGTCCACCGCATTCAGGAGGTTGTTGATCAGCTTGGCGTACTTGAAGCGCATGATGTCGGGCCGCGGCCGCGAGCTGATCCCGGCCTCGGTTAGGGCGCTCGCCATGTTCTCGCACAGGTGATCGACACCGGCCGGGTAGCGGCCCAAGTCGATCACGCCGACGCCGCGGGTTCCGTAGGCCTGGACCACGCCCGGCTCGAGGTGGGCGGTCGGCGCCATCACCACGGCGCCGTAGACGTTGGGCAGCAGCCGCAGGGCGATCCGCTCGTTCTCGACACCGTTCTGCAGGCACACCACCGGCGTCGTGGTTGGGGCGGCGGCGCGCAAGTCGATCAGGGCCGCTGCGGTGTCCTGGCTTTTGGCCGCCAGCAGCACGACCTCGTCTCCGGTCCATTCGAGCGCCGCGGGCGCGTTCGCCACCGGGATCTCGAGCGTGACGCTCCGGCCGGGCCGCTCGAACGTCAACCCGCCCTCGCGGATCGCCCGGTAGTGCTCCCCGCGCGCGATCAGCGCCACTTCCTGACCGGATTGATGGAGGCTCGCGCCGACCACGCCGCCGACCGCGCCCGCGCCTAAAACCACGAACCGCACGTCAGTGGTCGTCCACGACTACATGGCCTGGCGCACGATGGGGCGCCGGGCCGCGCCGGCCTCGTCCAGGCGCCGCGCCGGCGTCGTGTAAGGCGCGTGGCGCGCCACCTCGGGATCCTCGCGCGCCTCTTTGAGGATCTCCGCCACCACCTCGGCGAACCGATCGAGCGTCTCCTTGGTCTCGGTCTCGGTCGGCTCGACCATCAGTGCCTCCTCCACGATCAGCGGGAAGTACACGGTCGGCGGGTGGACCCCGTGATCGAGCAGGCGCTTGGCCAGGTCGAGCGTCTTGATGTGCAGTTCGCGCCGCATCGGCTCGCCCGAGAGCACGAACTCGTGCATGCACAGCCGCTCGTACGCGACCGGCACGTACTCCATCACCCCCTCGCGACGCAGGCGCGCGAGCAGGTAGTTGGCGTTCAGCACCGCGGTTTCCGAGGCCTCCCTCAACCCGGGCGCGCCAAGCGAGCAAATGTAGGCGTAGGAGCGCACGAACACCCCGTAGTTGCCCTGGAACCCGCGCAGGCGCCCGATCGACTTGGGCCGGTCGTGATCGAGTTCGTAGAACGGCTCGGCGCCGTTGGTGCTCGCCTCGCGGCGGACCACCTGCGGCCGCGGCAGGTAGGGCTCGATCCGCTCCGACACGGCGATCGGGCCGGCTCCGGGGCCGCCGCCGCCGTGCGGCTGGGTGAACGACTTGTGCAGGTTGAAGTGCACGATGTCGAAGCCCATGTCGCCCGGGCGGCAGATCCCCATGATCGCGTTGAGGTTTGCGCCGTCGTAGTAGAGCGTGGCGCCCACCCCGTGCACGATCCGCTCGATCTCCTCGATCCCGGTCTCGAACAGGCCGAGCGTCGAGGGGTTCGTGAGCATCAGGCAGGCCACGTCCTCGTCGGCCTTGGCGCGCAGGTCGTCGAGATCCACGTTGCCCTCGGTATCGCTGCGGACCTTGACCACCTCGTAGCCGCCCATCGTCACCGTCGCGGGGTTGGTCCCGTGTGCCGTGTCCGGGGTCAGCACTTTGGTGCGGCGCTCGCCGCGGTCCTCTTGGTAGGCGCGCGTAAGCAGCACGCCGGCGAGCTCTCCCTGCGACCCGGCCGAGGGCTGCAGCGACACGTGCGGCAGACCGGCGATCTCCCCCAGCGCCTCCTGCAGACGCCACATCAGCTCGAGCGCCCCCTGAGCCTGGTGCGGGTCCTGGAGCGGGTGCAGCCGCGCGTGGCCGGGAAGCGCCGCGATCCGCTCGTGGAGCTTGGGGTTGTGCTTCATCGTGCACGAGCCGAGCGGATAGAAGCCAGTGTCGAGGTCGAAGTTGCGCTTGGAGAGCCGGTTGTAGTGGCGGACGATCTCGGGCTCGGACACCTCGGGCAGGCGCGGCGCCTCGGCGCGCCTGAGCTCCGGCGACAGGAGCTCGTCGAGCGGGCGCTCTGGCACGTCGAGCTCGGGGGGACTGAAGGCCCGCCGGCCCGGCTTCGAGCGCTCGAAGATCGTCAGGGTGTCGTCGGCCTCCCGGATCATCGCGTCACCCCCACGACGGGCTTCTCCGCCGCCACAGCAGCGCTCAGCGCGTCCACCAGGCGATCGATGTCGGCGCGCGTGCGGCGCTCGGTGATCGCCACCAGCAGCCCGTTCTCGTGCTCCGGGTAGTCGCGGCCGAGGGGGTAGCCAGGGTTCACCCCGTGCTCTCGGCAGCGGGCGATGACCCGCTGTACCGGCGCGTCGAGCTCGAGCGCGAACTCCCGCACCACCGGGCGGTCGTGCAGGCCGAAGACCCCATCGAGCGCGGTGAGCCGCTCGCGTGCGTAGGCCGTCCGCTGCAGCATCAGCTCGACCAGCTCGACGACCCCGCGCCGGCCCAGCCAGCTCAGGTAAATGACCCCGGCCAGCGCGTTCAGGGCCTGGGCCGTGCAGATGTTCGAGGTGGCCTTCTCGCGCCGAATGTGCTGCTCACGGGTCTGCAGGGTGAGCACGAACCCGCGCTTGCCGTCGACGTCCTTGGTCTCGCCGGCGATGCGTCCGGGCATCCGCCGCATCAGTGCTTCGGTGGCGGCGAAGAACCCGAACGAGGGGCCGCCGAAATCGAGGCGGTTGCCGAGCGACTGCCCCTCGCCCACCGCCACGTCGATGCCTGACTCGCCCGGGGTCTTGAGTAGGGCAAGCGGCAGCGGGTCGCAGGCGGCGACGGCTAATCCTCCGGCCTCGTGCGCCGCCTTCGCGATCGTCTCCAGGTCCTCGACCGCGCCGAGGAAGTTCGGCTGCTGGACGATGACCGCGCTGACGTCGTCGGTCAGCTCGGGCAGCTCGGTGGTCCCCTGGTTCAGCGGCGCCTCGACGACCTCCATGTCCCACGCACCGGCCATGGTGCGCAGGCACTCGCGCGCGTGCGGATGCACTCCCCGCGAGACCACGAATCGTTTCCGGCGATTGGTGTGCTTCGCGACGTAGCCGGCCGCGGCGACCGCGCTCGGACCCTCGTACACGGAGGCGTTGGAGACCGGAAGCCCCGTCAGCTCGGAGATCGCGGTCTGGTACTCGAACATCGCCTGCAGCCCGCCCTGGGAGATCTCGGGTTGGTAGGGCGTGTACGGGGTGAGAAATTCCGAGCGCAGAATGATCGAGTCGACCAGCGCCGGGACGTAGTGGTCGTACATGCCGCCGCCCAGGAACGACACCTCGTCCTCGGCCGACGTGTTGCGGGCCGCCAAGGCGCGGAACTCCTCGAACACCTCTTGTTCGGAGGACCCCTGGCCGAGTGAGAGCGGCCGGCTCAGCCGGACGCCGGCGGGGATGTCGGCGAAAAGCTCTTCGATCGAGCTCACCCCGATCGTGGCGAGCATCTCGCTGCGGTCGGCGTCGGTGACTGAGGTGTAGCGGGTCACTGGGCGGGCGCCCTCCTAGTCCAGGCTCGCCTGATACTCGCTCGCGTCCATCAGCGAGTCGACCTCGGAGGGATCGGAGAGTTTCACCTTGACCAGCCATCCCTCGCCGTAGGGATCCTCGTTGATCGTCTCGGGCTTGTCGCCCAGGGCATCGTTGACCGCGGTGATCTCCCCCGACAGCGGCGCGAACACGTCGGAGACCGCCTTCACCGACTCGACCTCGGTGTACGCCTGGTCCTTCGAGACCTCCGCTCCTACCTCGGGCGGATCGAAGAACACGACCTCTCCCAACGCGTCCTGGGCATACCAGGTGATCCCGAAGGTGGCGCTGTCTCCTTCGATCCGGGCCCAGTCGTGCTCGGCGTGGTACTTGAGGTCGTCGGGATAGCTCGGGTCCGCCATGGTCATGCTCCCTTTCGCTGGTAGAGAGGCCTCCGCTCGATCCGCGCCGGCCGGGTCCGGCGGCGCACATCAATCTCGATGTGCTCGCCCGGCTCGGCTCGCGCGCTGGAAACGTACGCCATCCCGATGCCGCGCTCCAGGCAGGGCGAGAACGTACCGCTGGTTACCTCGCCACCGCCGAGCACCGGGTTGCCCTGGCGGGCGATGCCTTGCCCCTCGATCACGAAGGGGACGAGCTTCTCGGTGGTCCCCTCGCGGCGGGCGGCGCTCACGGCCTCCGAGCCGATGAAGCCGGTCTGCTCCTTGCAGCACCAGCCGAGTCCCGCCTCGATCGGGTTTCGCTGCTCGCTCAGGTCGTTGCCGTACAGGTGGAAGCACACCTCGAGACGCAAGGTGTCGCGGGCGCCGAGCCCCGCCGGGGCGGCGCCGGCGGCGACGAGGGCGTCCCAAACGTCCTCGGCATGTTCGGGGTCGAGCAGCAATTCGACCCCGCCCTCCCCGGTGTAGCCGGTTCCGCACACCAGCATCGGCACGCCCGCCACCGCACGCAGCACCACGTGGAAGCGCGCCGGCAGCGACCCCTCGGTCACGCCTTGCAGAAGCGAGCAGGCGTTCGGCCCCTGGAGGGCCAGCATCGCGAAATCCCCGGCCCGGTCGAGCACGTCGACGTCGAACTCGCCGGCGTGGGACTGCAGCCAGCCGAGGTCCTTCTCGTGGTTGGCCGCATTGGTCACGGTCAGGAACTCGCACTCGGCCAGGCGGTAGGTGAACAGGTCGTCGAGCACGCCCCCGTCCTCACGACACATCACGCTGTACTGCGCCCCGCCCTGCGGGATGCGCCGCACATCGTTGGACAGCATCCGCTGCAGGAAGGCCAGCGCCTCCGGCCCACGCGTCAGCACCTGACCCATGTGCGAGACGTCAAAGACGCCGGCGCCCGTGCGGACCGCGATGTGCTCCTCGCGGATCCCGGCGTACTGGACCGGCATCTCCCAGCCCGCGAACGGGACAAGCTTCGCACCCGCGGCCTCGTGCCGGTCGTAGAGGGGAGTGCGACGCAGTTCGGCGGTCGACGACACCGGGATTGCAGGCTAGTACAACCGGAGCCGGGGCTGCCGGTGCCATCTTGCCACCGCAGCCGTCCACCCGGCTGCCCGCGAGCCCCAAGGTCCGCACCAGAGTGCACAACTCGCAAAACCACCCTGCTCGCCTCGGCCTGCCTGCACATAAGCGCCCGGGAGGCGCTTATCTACCGGGGTCGGCCGCCGTGCCCGCACATAAGCGCCCGAGAGGCGCTTATGTGCAGGACGTGATGAGAGGCGGTGGGACCTTCGCGCGTTCTGCACCTGCGGCACGGATAGCGCGGGCCTCGAGTCCTTACCGGACGGGCCCGCCCGGTCCCACGGACGCCGAGCGGAGCGAGGCCCAAATGTCAAGGCGCGATCTGGGGCGTGGCGTGGTAGATCTGCGAGACCGCGGCGAACGCCGGCTTCGGGTTGCCGGCGAAGTCGACCAGCCCCTTCTGGTTGAACGGCGGATCGGGCCGCGGGTCGCCGCCCGAGTACTGCGGGAACGCGACGTAGTTCTGCAGGGCGAAGTACATCGCGCCGGCCAGCCACGGCTTGGTGGCAAACGCGTTCAGATGGAAAGCCACCGAGTCGGCCTGGAAGGCATAGGTGCCCCGCTCCTCGATCGGCCCGTCGCGGCTGCCGTCGAACCCGAACTCGGTCACCATGATCGCCTTACTCGGGTAGCAGGCGCGGACGGTGTCGAGGAACGGACCGAGTGCGTCGCGGTCGTCGTCGCCGCCACCGCCGGCGTCGAACCACCCGAAGTACTCGTTGTCGCCGATCACGTCGAGCAGATTCCAGGCGCTCTGGCAGCCCAGGCCCGGCCAGTTGCTGACCGCCATGCCGACCGGGCGAGTCGGGTCGAGCCTGTGCGCCAGAGCCGTCGCGCCGGCGATGTAGCGCGCCTCGACCGACGGGACCGGCGAGGGCAATTCGTTGCCGATGCTCCAGACCAGGATCGACGGGTGGTTCTCATTGTCCAGGATGTTCTCCTGGAGCATCGCGTGGGCTTGGGCCAGCCAGCTCGGCTGGTCGAGGTACTGAGCGGAGACCTGGTAGACGGGCACCTCCGACCAGATGAGGATCCCGTCGCGGTCGGCCATCTCCTCCATCTCGGGCCCCACCGGATAGTGCGCCCGGATCACGGTGGCTCCGAGCTGCTGGACCCAGCCCACCATCTGCGCGATCTGGGCCGGCGTCATCGCCGCCCCGCTCTGAAGGGTCTGCTCGTGCAGGTTCACCCCCCGCAGGTTCAGCAGCCGCCCATTCAGCTCGAGCCGGCCGTCCGGGGTGACCTTGATCGTGCGGACCCCGCTCCAGGTGAAGTAGCCGCCGAGCCGGCGGCCGCTCGAATCGGACAGCGTCAACGTGGCGGCGTAAAGCTTCGGATGCCCGGGCGCCCACAGGCTGGGATGCGGCACGCGCCCCGTGGCGCGCGCCACCCACGTCGCACCCCGCGCGATCGTCGCCGCGCCGAAATCCAGCGAGACCCGTCCATAGAACCCCCGCAGCTGGACCTTCTCCCGCGCGCCGGTCACGTTGCGCACCCGGACCTGCTCGTGGATGGTGGCCTGGCACGTCGGGCAGGGATGGTCGGTCCGGATCTGCACCTGGGCGAGGTCGGCGCCCTGGACCGCGCGGAGGTACACCTCGCGCAGGATCCCCCCGTAGTTCCACCACTGCCCGCCGGGCCCGGGCGGCAGGTCGGCCGGCGTCCGGCGGTTGTCAACGCGCACAATCAGCCGGTTGACGCCCTGGCGCAGATCGCGCAGATCGAGCTCGAACGGCTCGTACCCGCCGGCGTGGCTGCCCAGCAGACGGCCGTTCAGCCACACGGTGGCGCGGTAGTTGACCGACTCGAATCGGATGATCCACTTCCGGTCGGCCTTGGCCACGTACGTGGCGAATGCCCCAGCGGGAACGGTGAAGTCGCGGCGATACCAGCCGACGTAGCCATTCATGCCGGCCTGCGACGCGTCGCCGGCGTTGTAGGCATTAGGAATGCTCACCGGCGAGAAGCCGGCGGTCGAGGCGACGTCCTGCCACCATCCCTGGGCCACGCCGACGTCCCCGGTGTCGGCGCGATAGAGCCACGTACCCCCGAGTAGGTAGCGGCCGCTCTGCCCGTCGCGATACCAGGCTCCAGCGGTGGGCGGGTCGGTGAGACCCTGGGCTTGCGCCGCGCCGCTGCACCCAAGGGCGAGCACGATCGCCAGGATGAAGGCCCGCCTCACGGCCGCTTTCCGCCCGCGCGCGGCTTCGCCTTCCTCGGGGACCCCGGCTTGACGATCTTGACGCGCCGGACGATCGTGGTCTGGTTGCCCGCCTTGTCGGCGATGACGATGGTGATCCTGTACGACCCTGCCCGGCGATAGGTGTGGGTGGCGCGATGGGCACCGGGGTTGAGACGCGTGAGCGCTCGGTCGCCCCACCGCACCGTCAGGTTCGCCACGCCAGAGCCGGGGGCAACGTCGTAATAGGAGAGTCGCAGGGTCAGGATCGCGCCGGCCCGCCGGGCACCCGCGGGCGCCGCGGCCAGCCTCGGCGCCACCGTGTCCACGAACACGCGCGCCGTGCGCGACACGCTCGTCAAGCCGGCCGGATTGCTCGCCGTCACCCACCAGGTGTGCGGGCCATCACGCAGCGGCGTAGTCAGGAGGAGCGCCGCGCCCGAGGCCTGGCCTACCGGCACGCCGTCCACGGTCACCGTGTAGGTGATCGGGCCCCACCGTGCGCCCGAGGCCGACCAGCGGAGCACCGGCTCCGCCGTCCGGACGTAGGCCAGCGCCTTCGGCGGCGCCGCGTCGCCCGGCGGCTGATAGAGCCGCTCGACGACGATCTGCGTCGAGGCGCCGGTTCCCTGCACCCAGGCGATCGCTGCGTCTCCACTCACGTCCCCGTCGGCAAACAGCCCGCGGGTCGCGTCGGTCGGACCCTGCCCGGGAGCGGAGACCACCTGTTCGGGCCCGAGTGCCGGAGCCCGCGACTGGTAGCGGACGCGGATCTCGGCAGAGCCGGTGCTCCCAGGATCTTGCTGCCAGGCGACCAGGGCGCCGAACAAGCCCGAGATCGCGGGGACGGGGTACGGCGGCGAGGTTCCCGGCAGGCTGTTGATTTGGAGCACGCCGCCGCTCGTGCCGTTGTCGCCGAGCTCCATGGCGAGAAGTTTGTTCGAGGTCTGCGTCTGGGCAGTGGCGAAGCCCTGCCCGTACTCAGCCATCGCGACTTTGGGGTCGCCGGCGCCCTCGGCGCCCGGGGTCGACAGCCCGTCGGCGGCCGCCGCGCCGTCGTATTGCGAGCCGTGCAGCCGGTTGATCAGGACGCGCGCCTGGTGCGCGGCGCCGCACGAAACCACCTCCTGAAAGGCTACATCGGCGTAGGAGGAGTCGCCGCCGGCGGCCACGGCAGGGTTGCCCGCCGACACCTCGCCACAGCCCGAGAGCGACGGCACGTCGGCCTGCTCGTCGACCACGCTCGGGGCGGTGCCCCAAACCCGGCGCGAGTACACATGGCCGCCCTCGCCCCACGCGACGATTGCCACGCCATCACCGGCGGTGGCCACCTGGGGAGCGCCGGCGCCCGTCCCGGCGTCATCCGCCGCGGCGAGGACGTTTAGCGGCGCGGCCTCGAGCGCCCAGCTTCCATTCGCCCAGTACGCCGCCCGAACGTCGTGGCCGCTGCCGTCAGCGACGGCGAAGGCCAGGTACGCCTTGCCCAGGTTGCTCATCTCGAGCGACGGGTTCGCCGCGCCGGCGGCGACCGGAGCCGGCGCGCCGTAGCGAGCGGTGGCGCTCGCCCGCTGGACGACGTAGAGCGTCCCGCCGTTGATGAAAGCGACCAACAGCACGCCCCCGTTGCCGGCCGCGATCACGGGCTGCGAGGAGGCCGCCCCGAGCCCCGCGTCGATCTGCACGGGCGCCTGGAGCTGCCCTCCGACCAATGCCGAGACGAATACACGGGGCACGCCGGCGACCGCCTTGACGTAGATCACACCGCCGGTGCCGTCCCGAGCCACCGACAAGCCGTTCAGGCTGACGATTGCCCCGCTCGGGCCGTCGACCACGGCGGGCGGCGAGGGTGCGGGCTGGGCCGCGGCCGGGCCAGCGAGCGCTGCGGCGGCGGGGAGTGCCGCGGCGGCGAGCACGAGCGCCTGGGCGACGAGGACGAACAACCTCGCGCGCGCGGAGCGCAGCACTCGAACCTGGATCGATTGTCGGCCGTGGGGTTTGACGGCCCTACAACAACTCAACTTCGGCAGGGTTGCGGCGGCAGTGGCTCAGCGATCCCTGAGGAAAGACGGGATATCGATCTCGTCGTCGCGGATCTCCAGAGAGGAACGCTGGTCGTCGTCCATTGTCACGTCGCGATCGCGCCGAGCCCGGCGCGTGGACTCGCGTGCGGTGCTGGGCCGCGAATACCGATGGTCGAATCCGGTGGCGATCACCGTCACGCGCACATCGTCGGCCATGGCATCGTCGATCACCGCGCCGAAAATGATGTTCGAATTCTGGTCCGCTGCGCTCTGGACGATCTCCGCTGCCTCGTTGACCTCGAACAATCCCAGGTCGTGGCCGCCGGTGATGTTGAGCAGGATCCCAGTGGCGCCCTCGACGGACTCCTCGAGCAGCGGCGAGGAGATGGCCATCTTGGCGGCCTCCGCGGCCCGGTTCTCACCGCCGGCGCTTCCGATTCCCATCAACGCCGTGCCGGCGTCATGCATGATCGTGCGCACGTCGGCGAAGTCGAGGTTGATCAGGCCCGGGATCGTGATCAGGTCGGTGATGCCCTGGACACCTTGGCGCAGGACGTTGTCAGCCTCGCGGAACGCGTCGAGGATCGTGGTTCGTCGCTCCACGATCGCGAGCAGCTTCTCGTTGGGGATCACGATCAACGTGTCCACGTGCTCGCGCAGCTTCTGAATCCCCTCCTGGGCCTGCCGCGCGCGTTGGGTGCCCTCGAAGGCAAATGGCCGTGTCACGCAGCCGACCGTGAGGGCGCCGATCTCGTTCTTGGCGATCTCCGCAATCACCGGCGCGGCGCCGGTGCCGGTGCCGCCGCCTTCGCCAGCGGTAACGAACACCATGTCGGCGCCCTTCAGCGCCTCTTTGATCTCGTCGCGCGACTCAGCCGCGGCGCCCTGACCGATCTCCGGGTTCGCGCCGGCGCCGAGCCCCTTGGTCAGCTCGTGGCCGATGTTGAGCTTGATGTCGGCGTCGCACATGGCGAGCGCCTGGGCGTCGGTGTTGCACGCGATGAACTCGACCCCCCGCAGACCGGCGTCGACCATCCGGTTCACCGCGTTGGTGCCGCCGCCACCGACGCCGACGACTTTGATGACTGCGAGATAACTGCCGCTTTCCATGTGTGACCGTTCGACCCTTGAGTTAGCCTTGAATGTTTCGTGAAGAGTCGCTCCCAGGGGGAGTTTCGCACGTTATGGCTTGGAGTTGCAGGAAGTCAACGAACCCAGCCCAATCGCAAGCCGCGTTGCAGATCCCGGAACTCTCGATTGACGCCAGAGAGTTGCCGAAAGTTCTGCCTCAAGCTCTACTTGAGGGTTAGCCTCCCGGTGTGGAGGAGGTTGGCCCGGTCGAACCGGTGGTCGTCGATGGCGATCCGCCCGTCCCCAGCCCCGCTGCCACCACCGCCTGCTGGCTCACGCCGGCCGCGGGTCGAGCCGGGTCGGTCACGTCGATGTACGACGCCCCCGCCGAGCTCGGGTCGGCGAGTACGGCGGCGGCCGCGCCCCATTTGGCGGCAAGGTCAGAGCTGTCGCCGAAGTAGATCTCAGGCCCCGAGCGAACCTGGACGACGAGCCCGTGCGGCGGGCTGGTCGTAACCTGGGCGACCCGGGACAGCAGGCGCCGGGGCGTGGCCGCGAGCAGCGCGAGGGCTTGCCGCGCGGGGCCGTCGACGACCTGAACGCCGGCCGGCAGCACGGTCACCGGGATCACCGGCAGGCCACCGGTCGGGACGTCGTGCAACACCGTGCCATCACCGCTGGCCGCGATCGTCCGGCCCCCGGCGGCCAAGGCACCGACCGCGAGATGCTCGACGACCTGGATCCGCATCCCGTGGGGAAAACGGGTGCCGACCCGCACATCCCTGACCACCGGATAGGGCGCTACGGCCGTGCGGAGCTGCCCGACGCGGACGTCGAGCGTGGTCATGTTACGTGCGGCTACCGTGAGCGCTGCGCGGATCTGGTCTGCATCGGGTCCGGACACTCCGGTGATATCGACCTTGCGCACCGCAACCAGCGGTGAGTCGCGCAGCCAGAGCCAACCGCCGGCCAGCAGGGCCAGGACGCCCGCCACCGCCACCACCAGTCGAAGCCGGACGCGACGCCGCCGCTTGACCATCATTCCCGGATCCAGTCAGCCGGCAGCTCGACCGGCCCGAGGGCCTGCACCTCAGGCTCGAGCGCGATGCCGAATTGCCCCAGCACCCGACGGCGTCCCTCGGCCATCACCGCAATGACGTCGGCGGTGGTGGCATCGCCGTGGTTCTCCACGAAGTTCGCGTGCTTGGCCGAGAATCCGGCGCCGCCGATGCGCAGGCCGCGGCACCCCGCGGCGTCGAGCAGCTGGCCTGCCGTGCGGCTCTCCGCGCGCGGGTCGTCGGGGTTCTTGAACGTCGACCCGAATGTCTTGATGCCGGAGGGCTGGGCGGCCTTGCGTCGTGCGCGCATATCGGCCAGGGTCGCCTTGACCTCTTCGCTGGCCGCCTCGTGCAGGGTGAAGGAGGCCCGCGCGACCACCTCGTCGGGCGCCAGGCCTGAGCGGCGGTAGGCGAAGCCGAGCTCGGCGGGGCTCCTGCGCTCCGTGCCGCCCGCGCCGGTCACGTCCACCCAAGCGAGCACCGCGGCGAGCTCGCCGCCGTACGCGTTGGCGTTCATTCGGACGGCGCCCCCGACCGTCCCGGGTATGTTGACCCCGAACTCGATGCCGGTCAACCCGGCCTGCGCGGCCCGGGCTGAGACCGCAGGCAGGCGCGCGCCGCCGCCGCAGCGAACGGTCGTACCCTCGAGTTCGATCGTGCTCAGCTCCTTGTCCAACTTGAGGACCAGTCCGCGGACGCCGACGTCCGCCACCAGGAGGTTCGACCCCGATCCGACGACACCTACCTCCAGTCCCTCCGAGGCGGCCCACCCCACCAGCCGCTCGAGCTCCTCGAGCGTGCCGGGCCGCGCGAACAGCTCGGCGGGCCCGCCCGTGCGGATGGTGGTCAGCCGCGCCAGCGGGTAGGCGCGCTGGACGCCTTCGGGCAGATGGGGCATTCCGAGCAGGGTAGATACCGCCCCGGCTGGCTCAGGCCACAAGTGGCTCTCACCCCAACGTTCCATCCACTAGCGAGCGCCCCAGGGCATCGACGTCACCAGCCCCCATCAGCAGGCAGAGATCGCCGGCTTTGAGGGTTGCCGCCAGGAAGGCGCGGGCGTCATCGAAGGACGGCAGCCAGGCCACCCTCCGGCCGCCGGCCGCATCCGCAGTGGCCGCCGCCACCAGGTGCCCGTCGACTTCCGGGAAGTCCTCAGCCCGCTCGCGCGCCGGGTAGACCGCGAGCACCACCGCCACGTCAGCCCGCGCCAGCGCACGGCCGAACTCGCCCGCCAGCGCACGCGTGCGCGAGTAGAGGTGCGGCTGGAACACCGCGACGAGCCGCGCCGGCGCCAGCGTGCGGGCCGCGGCGATGGTCGCGGCCACCTCGGTCGGGTGGTGGGCGTAGTCGTCATAGATCGGGACCGCGCTTTCGGTGCTCCCCAGCAACTCGAAGCGGCGTCGAGCTCCCCGGAAACCGGCCAGGGCCGAGGCGGCCCGCGCCGGATCGGCGCCGGCCAGCGCCGAAGCGGTCAGCGCCCCGGCGGCGTTGACCGCGTTGTGGTGACCAGGCACCGACAGTGACACCTCGATCCCCCGCCAGTGAAACTGCGAGCCGTGTACCGACAACACGGCGTCGGGGGCGTCATAGGCGACCGTGTTAGGCGGGCAGAGCGCGCGCAGCTCCGGCCGATCCCACACCACCGCGCCCAGCCTGGCGCGGCCCATGAACTCGCGCAGTGTGGCCTCGAGGTCGAGCCGCGAGCCGTAGGTGGCATGGTGATCGAGCTCGGCGTTGGTCAGCAGCCCGATCTCTGGGTCAAGGCGCAGGAGCGAGCGGTCCGACTCGTCCGCCTCGACCACGATCCACTCGCCATCGCCCCAGCCCGCGTTGGCGCCGGTATCGCGCAACTCACCCCCGACGACGTAGGCGGGATCGAGCCCACTGGCCCGAAGGACGTGCACGATCATCCCCGCCGTGGTCGTCTTGCCGTGGGTGCCGGTGACCGCCAGGCAGCGGCGCAGCGCGGCGATCTGGGCCAGCAGCTCCGAGCGATGCAGCTCGCGGCCGTCGGCGGCCCGCCGCTCGGGGTTGTCCCGAGGCACGGCGGTCGAGAACACCACCTCAGCGCCGGCGGGCACGTTCTTGGCACGGTGCCCGATCGCCGGCTCGATCCCGTGCTCGCGCACCAGCGCGCTGTAACTGGACTCGGCCCGGTCCGAGCCGGTGACGGAAGCACCCAGCTCGCGGGCGATGAGGGCCAGCCCACTCATCCCGGCGCCGCCGATGCCGACGAAGTGGAGCTTGCGGGAGGACCAGTCCGCGCGGGCCGGGCTCGCGCCCACTTCCGGGGTCGCGCGCGGGGTCGCGCTCACTTCCTGGTTTGCGCGGGCCGGGCTCGCGCCCACTTCCGGGTCCGCGCGCGGGCTCGAGCTCCCTTCCGGGCCCCGAGCGCTTCCGCCGGGCCCGCTCACCGCTCGCGCCCGAGCATCACTACCGCGACGCTCACCCCTCGCGTTCGAGCACCACCACCGGGATCTCCCGTGAGGTCTTGTGCTGGTACTCCTCGTAAGCCGGCCAGCGCTCGGTCATCATCCGCCACAGGCCCGGCTTCTCCTCGGCGGTCGCGGTTCGGGCGCGCGCCGCGAAGCGATCCCCGCGCACCTGCACGGTCACGTCCGGCTGCTCGGCCAGGTTCAGATACCACGCGGGATGCTCCTCGGCGCCCCCCTTGGAGGCGACCACCACGTGGTCCTCGCCCCGCTTGCCGTAGATCAGCGGCGTGCTCCGCGGCTCGCCCGAGCGCCGGCCTGTCGTGGTCAGGATCAGCACCGTGGTGCCCTGCCAGTCGTGTCCCTCGGCGCCGTCGGTCTGTTGATAGCGCCTGACGTGCTCCTGGCCGAACAGCATCGCTCCACCTCGCTTCACCGCTCGCGTACGCTCGCTTTCCAACCCGAGGCTATACAAAGCGTGATCCCGTCGCGGCCCAGAGACGCGGCTGGCTCGCCTCGGGGTATCGATCGCCGGCGGCCAGCCGGGATGCCTCGGCTGGCTCGCGCCCGGGATGCTTCCGCTGGCTGTCGCCCGCGAGGTTGGCCGCGTTGGTTGCTGTGCGCCGCGGCCTCAGCCGACATCGGGCGACCCTGCGCCTTCACCGCGCTGCCGGCGCAGCTCGAAATACAGGACGGCGGCGCTGAGCGCGGTCACGGGCGCGAGCGCGGCATTCACCGCCCACTGCACCAACGCCCGTCCCAGCGAGCCGAGCGAAGCGGCGAGTAGCCCGGCGGCGACGCTGATCACCGCGACGGCGAGGAACACCAGCACGATCACCGCGAATACGTTCCAGCCGTTGCCACGCACCAGCTCCCGGCTGCGCCCAAACGCGTCGAACACCCCGGGACGCTCGAGGACGGTCACCGGAGCGACCACCGACCAGATGGTCATGAGAATCAAGCCAGGGATGATCAGGAGGACGAACCCGATCCCGACGCCCAGGCCGAACAGGATCGACACGGCCACCAAGGGCCAGAAGACTGGCTCGACGCTGCGGATCAAACCGCCGATGGAGTGCTCGCGCCGACCGTCCTGTACGTCCTGGACCAGTTTCACCACCATTCCCTGGTAGAGGACGCTCAGGGCCCAGAACAGGATCGCGAGGACGAAGCCCGCCGCACTCGGGAGGAGCAGGTACACCACGAACTGAAGCGCGTAGAGGACGAGCGCTGTTCCGATCAGCACCCACGACTCGTCGAGGTAGATCGACCAGATCCGGGAGACGACCGACCCGGGGCTGATTGGCTGGACGCTCATCGTGGTTAGGGTCGTGCGGATCCTATTGCTCGACGGGACCTCGCGCGGGCCGCGACCCTGATCGACCCCCAACGCCGCCGTCTCGACGGAATTGAACCGGCCCCGGTGGCCAGGCGCGCGCGCTCGGCGGCGCGGATCAGGTCGGCGATGTGCGCCTTCACGGTCAGATAATTCAGCTCGCCGTTCATCGGTCCTTCGCCTTCGCGCTGACGTTCGGACGGAGCGGGCGTTCGCCGGTATTCATGGCCGCACCTCTTCCGCGCGGGCCATCGCCCTGACGTCGTCAGATGTCACGGTCTCGCCGCCGATGCCCCACGCCCCGCTGGCGATCTCCTCGACTAGGCACCAAGTGAGCCGGCGCATCCCCTCGCCCTCGATCGCCACCATTGCGTCGGTGAGGCGCTCGACGATCTCGCGCTTCTGCTCGGCGGTAAATACCCCGGCGACGACCTTAATCTGAATGAGTGGCATCCGACCTCCTCTTGCTGAAACGTGGTGGAGGCTCATGGTCCGGTCGATCGAGGCGCCGCACATCGGGCACACCCCCTGACGTCAACCCCCGAACATCGCCGGCGCGTTTGCGTTCGGTAGGCTGTTTCCTTACGATCGGGGTGCTCATGCCTGAGTCCGTTCTCGTCGAGCCGGACGCCCTGCTCGAGCGCGAGGCCGAGGTCGAACGGGTCCGCGGAGCGCTGCGTGCGGTGGGGCGACGCGAGGGTGTCGTCATCGTCATCGAGGGAGCAGCCGGCATCGGCAAGTCACGGTTGCTCGAGATCGCCCGGGCCAGGGGCGCGGACCTCGGCTTTCGTGTGCTCAGCGCGCGCGGGACCGAGCTCGAGCAGGGCTTCCCGTTCGGAGCGGTTCGCCAGCTGTTCGAGCGTCTGATCGGCGAGGCGGACGGGGCCGAGCGCGACCGCTGGCTGTCGGGCGCCGCCGGATTGGCGGCTGACGTGGTGACCGGGATCCCGACCAGCATGCCGCCGGCGCCGGTTCCCGGCCCGGCGGCGGACGATCCCAGCTACGCGTGGCAGCACGGTCTTTACTGGCTCGCCTCCAATCTCTCGGCGGACTCGCCGCTGGTGCTCGCGGTGGACGACTTCCAGTGGTGCGATGCGCCGTCGGCGCGTGCCATCGCGTTCATCGCCCGACGCCTCGGCGGTCAGGCCATCGCGCTGCTCCTCGCGACTCGACCGCTCGACCCCGGGTTGATGCCGGATGCCGCCTCGCTCACCGCCGACCCCACCGTTGAGCTGCTCCGACCCGCGCCGTTGACGCGGGGGGCGGTGGCGGTGGTCGTAGCCCGTAGGCTGGCGGCCGAGCCCGACGCGGCGTTCGTCAGGGCCTGCCTCGAGGTGACGGGCGGCAACCCGTTCCTGCTCGGGGAGCTGCTCGACGAGGCCTCGGCTCGGGGCTTCGAACCCACCGTGGGCGCCGCGGCCGACGTGGAGTCGCTGGTTCCCCGGGGTGTCGCCAACACCGTGCTGTTGCGCTTAGCGCGTCTGGCTACGCCCGCGGCGGCACTCGCCCGCACGCTCAGCGTGCTCGGGGACGGCGCGCAGGTTACCGACGCCGTCCGCCTCTCCGGGCTCGACGGCCTCGAGTTAGAGGCGGCGATGACGTCGCTGATCACGGCAGGTGTCATTCAGCCCGGAGGGACGGCTCGGTTCACGCACCCGATCCTGCGCGCGGCCATCTATGGCGACCTCTCGCCGGCTGAGCGGGAGCGCCTGCACTGCTCGGCTTCGAAGATCCTGGGTGCACGAGGGGCGCCGGCCGGACAGGTGGCGGCTCACATCATGCAGACCGAGCCAGGGGCCGACCCGGAGGCCGTGAAGCTCCTGCGCGAGGCCGCCCACGACGCGCTCGCCCTCGGTGACGCGGGCGGCGCAGCGAGATTCCTGGCTCGGGCCCTCGACGAGCCCCCTGGCGCGGATGAGCGACGGGCGCTCGTGCTCGAGCTCGGACTGGCTCGCGCTCGAGCGGGAGCACCCGAGGCCATCGGGCCGCTGACCGAGATCGTGACCCACGCCGAAGACGCTCAGGCGATCGTCACCGCCGCCATCGAGCTCAGCGGCATGCTGTTCTTCGCTGGGCGCGCCGGCGAGGCAGTGTCGATCCTACGCCGGGCGCAGGAGCGCCTACCGCCCGGCGCCGCAGGCCGTGAGCGTCTGGAGGTGGCGCTCCTCGGCGCCAGCTACATGTCGGCGTCGGCGCGGCGCGAGGCCGATTCGACGATCGCTGCGCTGCGTGATCCCGGCGGTCCGGCGCGGAGCGTGCTCGAGGCGACCACGCTCGCCACCCTCGGCATGGACGAGCTCATGTACCTGCGTTCGGCCGCAAAAGCGAGGGACTACGCGCAGCGCGCGCTCGCGGCGGGGCTTCCGTTCGACCCATACCGCGGCGAGGGCTGGGGAGTCGTCGCCCTGGCCGTGCTGGCCGCTACCGACGAGGTCGATGCCGCGATTCGGGGCATAGACGAGATCCTGGCCCGGGCCCGGGAGCGAGGCGGGGCGGTATCGGTGACCACGCTCCTAGCCCTCCGCGCCTTCTTTGGGGTGTGGCGCGGCGATCTGACGAGCGCCCAAACGGACGCCTACGCCGCCATCGAGCTCGCCCAGGACCTTCTCGGCACCGAGTTCGTCCTGCTCGGGGTGACCGCGGCGGTACTGGCCGGGCTCGAGCGAGACGAGACCCCCGAGTCGCTGCGCCGCCTCATCGACCGGGTGGGGATCCGTTACGACACCGAGTTCTCGCCGAGCTCGCAGCTGCGTTATGCGTCGGCCGCCGTGCGCGCCGCGGCCGGGAACCACGAGGCCGCCGTCGAGGAGCTGCGGGCATGCGAGCTCGACCATCCGGCGCTGGGCGTCGAGAACCCGGCCGTGCTGGCCTGGCGGTCGGCAGCGGCACTGTCACTGGCCGAGCTCGGCCGCTTCGAGGAGGCTCGCGGCCTGGCCGCGGATGAGCTGCGCCGCTCGCGGTCGTTCGGGACCCGGCGCGCGATCGGCATCGCGCTGCGGGTCGACGCGCTGGTGGGTCCTGCGTCACGGCGCGCACCGGCGCTCCAGGCTGCGCTTGAGGTGTTGGAAGCTTCGCCGGATCGTCTCGCGCATGCACGTGTGCTCGTCGACCTGGGGGCCACGCTGCGCGCCGCCCGCCAACGCACGGCGGCCCGGGAGCCGCTCCTCGAGGGTCTGGCCATGGCCACGCGGTGTGGAGCCAGGCGCCTCGAGCGACGGGCGCGCGCCGAGCTGGCGGCGATCGGCGTGCGGCCCAGGACGGCCGAACGCTCCGGAACGGATTCGCTCACGCCGAGCGAACGGCGGGTGGCCGAGCTCGCAGCCGCCGGGCAGACCAACCGTGAGATTGCCCAGACGCTCTTCGTCACCGAGAAGACCGTGGAGACGCACCTCGGACGTGCGTTCCGCAAGCTCGACGTTACCTCGCGGCGCCAGCTGCCCGACGTGCTGGCGAGTGCCTCTCGATAGCGAGCTCCTCGAGTTCTTCGAGGAACCGGTGAACGAGATGCACGACTGTGGCGCCCTCGCCCATCGCCGTCGTGACGCGCTTGATCGATCCATGGCGAACGTCGCCTGCGGCGAACACTCCCGGCGCGTTCGTTTCGAGCAGCATCGGGCTGCGCTCGAGCGGCCACGCGCTGGCCTGGCGATCGTCTGAGGTCACGTCTGAGCCGGTGAGGACGAAGCCCTCGCTGTCGCGGGCGATCGTTCCGTCCAGCCACTCGGTCCTGGGCACGGCGCCGATCATCACGAACAAGCCCGCCGCAGCAATGCGTTCGCATGCTCCGCTCGAGCGCTCGCGGACGAGCACCGCCTCCAGTCGTCCATCTCCTTCACCGTCGATCAACTCGGTTCCCAACCTGATGCGAACGTTCGCGGTCGCGCCCAGCTCGGTGATCAGGTAGTCCGACATGTGGACGTCGAGCGAGTCGCCTCGCACGAGGAGCGTGACCTCCGCCGCGTACTTGGCCAGATGGAGCGTCGCCTGCCCGGCCGCGTTTCCGGCTCCGACCACGCACACGTGCCGGCCGCGCATCGCCTGCGCCTCGCTGACCGCGGCGCCGTAGAAGACGCCAGCGCCGATCAGCGCTTCGAGTCGGGGAATGTCAAGCCGCCGCCAGGAAGCGCCGGTGGCCAGCACGACGGACCTTGCCATCACTGCCTGACCGTCCGCAACCTCCAGAACGTGCCCGCTGTGACTCACCTGAAGCGAGGTCACCTCCTGCACGAAGACCAGGTTTGCCCCGAACAGCCACGCCTGCTCGCACGCCCGGTAGGCCAGCTCGTCACCCCCGATCCCCCACGTGAATCCCGGGACATTGCGGATGCGAGAGCTCGACCCGGCCTGACCGCCCGAGACCTGGCGTTCGAGAACGATCGTCGACAGGCCCTCCGAGGCGGCGTAGACGGCGGCGGACAGCCCGGCGGGCCCGGCGCCGACGATCGCCAGGTCGTACAGCTCCCGGCCGAGCTGTGTCCCTCCGCCCACCGCTTCCACGAGGTCGCCGTCCGTTGGATCGATGAACCGCCGACCGTCATTTCGAATCACCACGGGGTGTGGTGAGACCGGCTGACCGATCTCGCTCAGAAGGGCGCGGCCTTCATCGGTGTCGCTGGCGAGGAAGGCGAACGGGATGCTGAAGCGCGTGAGGAGATCGCGTATCGCGTGTGCGCGCGCGTCGTTCTCGGGAGCCACGATTCTGAACATCTTGGCTTCGTCGGATTGGGCGCGGGCCCAAGCGGTCAGGAACTCACTCACCGGGTGATACAGCCGGTGGTCGGGGAACCACGGTTTGACCAGGTGATAGTCGATCTGTCCGAGCATCATCGCCGGCACGATCGGGTTCGCCGCGGTGTAGTTGCGCTCGACGAGCAGGATCC
>JAFASQ010000220.1 GCA_019244395.1 Solirubrobacterales bacterium
GAGGTCGGCCACCGCGGCCAGCTCGGACTCCTCGGGGCCGAAGCCGATGTAGTTGCCGTGGCGGTCCGTGAACAGGTTGGCGGTAGCGCCGTACACCAGCTGATAGCCCTTCTCCGCGACCTGGGGGAAGAACGTCGAGACCACGCCCTTGCCCATCACCCGGCCGGTGACCGACACCTGCTGGAAGAACACGTACTTGATGCCCTGCGACTCGATCCGCTGCTGGATCTGCTCGATCCGCTCGCGCCGGCCGGGAGCGTGACGCGCCTCCTCGAGCGTCGACGGTGCCGGCGCGATCCGCGGGCTGGCGATGACCGTCTCGATGGTTCCACCCAGCGGTACCGCCGTAGCGCTCGGGTCACCGCCGTCGACTGCTACCGCCATCTCCACTCCTCTCTTGCACCCTCGCCGGCGCAATGGACGGACGCCTGTACGCTCCCACCCGACCGCCGGCGCACCGACGACCGTTGTACAAATTCGTACAGGGCGGTTATACCAGTTGCAGTGGACGCTGGCAAGCGCGCCAAGGTCGCGTCGGGTACGTCCGACGCGCACCGGCTGCCAGCATGCAGGGGTGACCCTCGACCAGGCCCTGACCGCCGCCGTCCTGTCCGACGACGGTTGGCCGTACGCCTCCTCGTCGCCCATCGACGCGCAGGACCCGGGCCGCTTTCACGCCCTGTTCGGCCGCGACTCGCTGATCTTCTCGCTCCAAGTGCTCCCGGCCCGGCCTGACGTTGCCCGAGCGACCCTTCGTGTGCTGGCCGGGCTCCAGGGTCAGCGCGTGGACCCGGAGACCGACGAGGAGCCGGGGAAGATCGTGCACGAGTACCGTCCACGCGCCGAACCGCGCTTCGAAGAGATGGGCTGGCCGGTGCGCGATGGCGAGCTCCGCTACTACGGTTCGGCCGACAGCACCGCCTGGTTCCTCGTGGTGCTGGCGGCGCTCGGGGACCGCGCCCTCGAGCATGAGCTTTCCGCGTGCTGGCGGGCGGCGAGCGGCTGGATCGAGCTGGCCCTCGAGCGCGGGCGCGGCCTGGTTCGCCATGGCCCCCGGCAGGCCAGCGGCGGGCTCGTCCAGCAGGGCTGGCGCGATACCACGGATCCGCTACGGGCCTACGGCGGCGGGATCCTCGACGCCGCCGGGCGCGTGCCCGAGCCACCGCTCGCGGATGCCGATACCCAAGCGGTGACCGTGGCGGCGCTCCGGGCCGTCGCCCGGCTGTCCGGAGAGCCGCGCTGGCTGTCCCTGGCCGAGCAGACCAGCGCGCGCATCGCCGCCGCATTTACGCCCGACACGATGGCCGTGGACGGCGCGGAGCGCCCGGTTCCGGGCGCAGGGTCACAGCTCGGCTGGCTGCTGTGGGCCGACGCGACGGCGCCGGCAGAGCGCGCCGCCTATGCTGAGCGGCTCTGCCGGCCCGATGTCCTGACCGACTTTGGCCTGCGGACGCTGTCGTCCGCGCATCCGCAGTTCTCACCCGGCGCCTATCACCGCGGCGCCGTCTGGCCGTTTGACTCCTGGCTCGGATGGGGTGGTCTGCGCGGCGCCGGGCGCACCGCCGAGGCCGAACGCGTCCGCGCCGGCGTGCTGGCCGCGCTGGAGCGCCTGGGGGACGCGCCCGAGCTCTACGCGGTGTCGTCCGATGGCCCGGAGCGGATCCCGATCGCCAACCGGGTGCAGGCGTGGACGATCGGAGCGCGCTTCGCGCTCGAGCACCGCTGGGACGGCCGTCTCACCCCTTGACGGCCCATATATTTCGCGATTTGCCAGCCACGGCGGTGGGTAGCTCGCTAGGAACAGAGTGAAGCGCTTCAGTGGAGGGAGGCTTTCGTGCGCCTGAACCGTGCCGTGATATTGGGGACCGCGGTGGCGCTGCTGGTCTGTGCGCAGGCACAGGCGGCCACGCCTGAGCTATCGACGACTAACCGTCTTCAGGACCGCCGCGTGATCGCCGCCGGGCAGCGATCGTACGCGGAGGCTTTTGCCGACGGCCGCTTCTACGCCAACGGCTGGCACATCACCGGCGAGATGGGCGGAGTGTGGGCGCCGCCGCTGAAGCTCGTGGACGGCGTGTGGTTCGGGATCGGCAATACCTGGATCGGCCAGGCAACCAGGTTTTTCAGCGGGTGGGGCTACACCCGCTATCAGTTGCCGGGAACGGCCGGGCTGAGGCTCACCCGCATTGACTTCGCACCCGATGCTCATCGTGCCGTGCTGTTCGCTCTGACCATGACCAATCCCGGGGCGACCCGCACGGTGACGGTTCGCGTCGATGCCCACTCCGAGCTGATGGGCGCATATCCGTGGGCGTCGACCACTCCCAGCGCGAGCGCCAACCTGCCCGATCACGGCCGCTTCAACGGCCGGGAGCTCGTCTTCACCGACAACGGCTCGATCGGCGGCGGCGCGCCCTTTCACCACTACGCGGCGCTGGTGGCTTCCAACCGGACGCCCGCCTCCGGCACGGCCGCCGCGACCGGCGGCAACTTCCGCGGGCCGCAGCCCGGGACGGTGTGCGCGGCTACCGACAGTACTTCCCTCCCGAGCGCCTGTGACGACGGCCCATTCGGCAAAGGGACCGGCGGTCAGCTGCGCTACCGGATCAGGATCCCCGCCCACGGCTCGAGGACTCTGTGGATCGCCGTGGCCGGCTCCGATCGGGGCCTCGGCGCGGCCCGCTCCGAGCTCGCCGGCGCGTTGAGTGACCCGGCGGGCGAGCTCGTCGCGAAGATCGCCTCCCGGCGGGCCCTGGCGACGAACACTCAGGTTTCGCTCCCGGGCGATCCCCTGCTCGCCGGCGCGATCGAATGGGGCAAGCAGAACCTCGCCGATCTGACCCAAACCGCATCAGACCTCCAGATCCGCTGGACCAATCAGGGCAAGCAGTTCCCGCCGCCGCTCGGGACGGTTCCGTTCGTCCGCTGGTTCGGCGCCGGCTTCCCGGACTACCCGTGGATCTTCGCCACCGATGCCGAGTACACCGCCTTCGCCGCCGTGGCGGTGGGGCAGTTCACGACGATCGAGGACCACCTCCGCGCCTTGCGCGACATCTCCGACATCCTCAATAACCGCTCGGGCATCGTCGTGCACGAGACCGTGTCTGACGGCTCGGTGTATTTCGGCCACGACAGCCAGACGACCAACGCCGACGGTTCAAAGACCAACGATTTCAACACCGACGAGACGGTGAAGTTCCCGAGCGCGGTGGCGCTGGTGTGGCGGTGGACCGGTGACAACCGGTTCCGCGACGAGATGTATGACTTCGCCAAGCGCAACATGGAGGTCGTCGCCCACAACCTCCTCGGCCCGAACGGATGGCCGACGGGATCGGGCAACGTGGAGCGGCCGGGGATGGGATCCGAGAAGCTCGATAACGCCGTGTACTTCATGCGCGGGCTGTACGACCTGGCCGACATGGCCAGTTCGAAGGGCGACACCGACACCGCGACCTGGGCCACCACTCTGGCCGACAAGCTGCGCGCGCAGTTCGAGGCCGCCTGGTGGGACTCGACGGCTGGGCAGTACGCCGACTCGCTCCAGCCGCCGGCGGACACCCAGCTGTATCAGAAGTACTGGATCGGAGTGACACCGATGGAGGCGCAGCTGACCCAGGGCGATCAGGTCACGCCGGGAGTCGCGACTTATGACCATGGATTCCCCGCCCTGGCCGGGCGCGAGACGCAGGACTTCAGCGGCGTGCGCCCGGGGAACCTGGGCCTTTTCCACACAGGCGTGGGCGGCGCGTCCGGCGGCGATTTCGAGATCTTCTCGCTCGGCACAGGGATTCAGGCCGTGGGTGAGGGGAACTACGGGCGCCTCGGCCCGGATCAGCAGCAGCGGTACACCGACGCCAGCGCGGAGACGATGTTCTCCGAGCCGATCACCGGCAACACTCCCGACGAGCAGCCGGGCGCGATGCCGGAGATCTTCCCGTCTACCCCCGCCTTCGACCCGAGCAAGGGCATTCCGCCCAACATCGACCGCTGCTGGACCTGCCGCTCGATGTTCATGCAGGCCTGGGGCAACTACGGCACGGCCTGGTCGGTGGTGGCCCAGCAGCTCGGCGTTCGACCGTTCCTGGGTGACGGGGCGTTGCAGGTCGTCCCGCAGGTGCCGCCGGATCAGCCGAGCGTGGCCGGTCAGAACATCCGTCTGGGCGACGGCTCTATTGACGTGTACGCCGCCCATGCCGCCAACCGGTACGAGACGAGGTACGAGACGAGGCTCCTGGTCCACGGGCTGCACCTGCGCTCGCTCCAGATCGGGCACACGCTCCCGCGTGGGACGACGCCCGCCACCGTGCTCGTGAACGGGCAGTCGGTCCACGACGCCACGGTTCGGACCACGAACCGAGGCGTCGAGGTCACCGTGCCGGTTCACGGCGACGGGCTGCACACGCTGGTGGTCGTCACCACCGCATAGCGCTGGCTCGTCACGCTGGCCGGCCCGCTCTCCGGAGCGGCGCCGGCCGGCGCGGCGACGACCGGGCCGATCCGGATTTGGTCCATCGCGCGCCGGGGAGGAAAATGAGGTGACGTGGCTGAGTCAACCGAGACGCACACCATCGTTCTCGGCTACGACGGCTCGGATGCCGCCCGCCGGGGCCTCTCCCGCGTCCGAGGGCTGGTGGCTGACGCCGCCAGCGTGGTCGTCGTCTCGGTGACCCCGGAACTGCCGTCAGGGGCGATCGGCAGCGAACCGCTGGTCGGCCGCGACTTCGACGCCGAGCGCTTGCTGGCGGAGGCGGCGGAGCTACTGGGTCATACCGACGGCACGACGGTCGAACGGCGCATGGAGGCCGGTGATCCTGCCGCGGTGCTCATCAGGGTGGCGCGTGAAGTCGACGCCGACCTGCTGATCGTGGGCCGGCGGGGCAGCGACTTCGTCACGCGGACCCTGCTTGGGTCGGTCGCGCAACGCGTCGTTCAGAACGCCAGGTGCGACGTGCTGGTGGTGGCGTAGAGCGGACCGTAGGGCGCCGGCCTTGCCGGCGGAGACCGCGCCGCATTATCCTGCATCTGCGAGTCACGCAATGCCGTTGCGTGATACGCAACAGACCGACCGAGGAGCCACCATGCCGGACCGCCTGCCAACTTCTGTCCCCATTCTGGTGATCGGCGCCGGTGTCCACGGCCTGTCCACCGCCTGGCACCTCGCCCACGCCGGCGAGGAACCTCTGCTGCTCGACAAGACCGGGATCGGCGCCGGCGCATCCGGAATCGCGTGCGGCGTTATCCGCAACAACTACTTCCAGCCGGCCATGTCGGAGCTGATGGCGGCTTGCGTCGAGGTGTGGGAGTCCGACCCGGCCGCGCTCCACTACCACGGCAGCGGCTATATCGCGCTGGGGCCGCCGGCACAGGAGAGCGACCTGATCGCGGTATACGAGCGCCAGCAGCGGATCGGTTACCCGTCCGAGCTATTCCTCGGCGAGGAGGAGGTCGCGGCGCACATGCGCTCGCTGTACGGCGACTGGCGCGCCAGCGGCCTGACCGTCTGCCTACACGAGCGTGCGGGCGGGTACGCGTTCAACCAGGAATCGATGCTCGGGCTCGCCGCCAAGGCACGCCAGGCCGGCGCCCGGATCGAGACCGGCGTCGAGGTGATGGGCTTCGAGCTCGACAACTCGGGAGCGGTCACGAGAGTGCACACCAGCGCCGGCGACGTCACCCCCCAGCAGGTGGTCATCGCAGTCGGACCGTGGATCCCGAGCCTGTGGGCGATGCTCGATCTGCCGGAGCGGATCGATGTCCGCCAGCCCGACGGCGAGGTCCTGACCGACCTGCCGATGTGGACCTACTGGTACCTCCAGGAGGGTGAGATCGCCTTCGACCCGGCGCGTTTCGTCACCGAGGACGGCCACTCGTCAGCCGTGCTGCACGTCGACTCAGATCAGAGCCTGCGCGACGACGATGGGCGGCTGATCACCAGTGAGCCGTGGGGCGTGTACTTCAAGCCCGATCGTGACAGCGTCCAGGGCGGGGCTCAGCCGCTCCGCCTCGGCCACGGTATCGACGTGGACCCCTACCCGACCGGCACCGTTGAGCCAGGCTTCCCCGACATGTGGTGCGCCGCGCTCTCGCACTGCCTCGGCCGGTTCGAGCGCGCGCGGCCGAAGTACCGGCAGGTCCGCTCCGGCGGCGCCGGCGCGTTCACCGTCGACAACTTCCCAGTGTTCGACTACATGCGCCCCAACGTGTTCGTGGCCGCCGACTCCAACCACGGCTACAAGATGATCGCGGTCGGGCGCGAGATCGCGCGCGTGCTGGGCGGCGAGCACTCCTCGCTGCTGCATCCGTTCCGGTTCGAGCGCTTCGCCACCGGCGACCTGCACCCGGTGTCGCACAGCCCGTATCCCTGGAGCTGAATTGGGCCGCCTTCGGCGGCGTCCGTGGGGCCGTTCCGCCGGGCGTCCATGCCCGGCGGGGGGTTACCGCCTCCCAGAGGCGCTTCCCCTGAGCGCACTTGCTTGTAGGTAAAGCTCGCAGGCTAATCCGTGTCGGCGACACAGCAGCGGTTCGAATGCGCTACCCCCTCACCGGCCAGGTTTGCCCTGGCGGGCGAGCGAAACCCGGGATGCGAGGGGTGATCCGGCGCCGGCGCGGGCTCTTGCGTGTCGATGGCCGACGTGCGGGGTGCAAAACGCACAAAAGCTTTCCTCTCCACGCCGCCCCCGCTACATAAGCGCCGCAGAGACGCTTATGTAGCGAATATCTGACAGAAGCGGCGCTCGCCGCCTTGTGGCCCGATCGCCCGGCCGTGGGCGCGCCCTCGGCCCGGGCTCGAAAGCATGCCTCGCGATGGGCGGAGCTGGGTCCAGACATTCCGTTGACGAAATCCGGGATCCTTGTCCGCCGGCAGCGGCAAAGCACGCCCCGCGCTGAGCCCGCAAGGGCATCGGCGCAACCTAACCAGGCCCGCCGAGCGACCGGCTAACTCGCGCGCCGCCGAGCGACTGGCCAAGCTCGCGCGCCGCTTTGAGCAGGGGCTCGCGGAGCGCCCGCCGGGTAGCCGCCGGCAGCCGTGCGGCGGGGCCCTGAAGCCCCAGGATCGCCACCAGCTCACCTCCGCGGCCGATCACCGGCGCGGCCAGCGCGTTCAGATCGGGCTCGCGCTCGCCCACCGCCTCGGCCACGCCGGCCGCCCGCGCCCGCTCGAGCGCCTCGTTCAGCGCGTTCGGGTCAGTGATCGTCCGCTCGGTGAACGCGGCCAGTTCAGCCGTCGGATCGAGCCCGAGAACATCAAATCCGAACGCCAGCATCACCTTGCCGACCGCGGTGGCATGCGCGACGCTCGGGCGCCCCAGCCGGGCCAGGCTGACCACGCTCGACGGCGAGGGTACGAAGTCCACCGTGATCGCCTCGCCGCCGCCAGGGACCGACAGGGTCGCCGTCTCCCCCGTCTCCTGGACCAGCCAGGTCAGCCAAGGCCGAGCGCGCTCGCGCACGTCGAGCTGGCCCAGCACGAGATCCGAGAGCGCGACCAGCTTCAGCCCAAGGCGGTACGGCCCGCCTGGCTCGCGCTCAACCAGGCCACCGGCCTCGAGCGTGCCGAGCAAGCGTGACGCCGTGCTCGGGTTGACCCCGATCCGCCGCGCGAGCTCGCCTACACGGGCACCGGCGTCGCTCTCGGCCACCGCATCGAGCAGCGCGATCGCGCGCGCGACCGACCCGACCATCGGGTCGCTCACGCCCCGTTGTCCCGAGTGCGGCGAGCGGCGCGGGCGTTGCGGACGTGCACGATCGGCGTCGGCCGGGTCGACTCGAGCGAGCGCATCACGGTGACGTCGAGGCCGCCGGGCGCGAACAGGTCGCGCGAGTAGGCCACCCGCTCGTCGCGGCCGGCGTAGATCAGCTCTTCGAGTTCGAGGACCGCGGTGGTGCGTTTGACGCCCAGCAGCTTGCCCGCGCGCTCGCGCGGGCTGAGCAGCGACGGGATCACGCGCGTGCGCGCGAAGGTCACCGGGACGCCCAGCCCGATCAGCACATCGAGCACCATTTGGCCCTGCTCGAGCGCGCGGCGCAGGGCGTCGCCGTCGGGCAGCGACACCTTCGGGTGCACGACATCGAACATCACCGCGACCGCCGCCTCGTTCGCAACAAGCGTCCGCGCAACGGTTGTAACCGGCGCGATCGGCGCCAGCCCGAGGGCCTCCCCCACCTCCGCCCCGACGGCGCGCCGTTCGATGTGGAGATCGACCGAGGACAAAGTGAGGCCGCGGCGCTCGGCCAGCGATGAGTACGGCTCCAGGCGCTCGAGCCGCTCGCCCAGCGCGGCGGGCACGGTCGTGCGTCCGACGAACGTGCCACTGCCCTGCCGACGCACGATCTCGCCCCGCTCTTCCAGGCGATGGAGCGCGCTGCGCAGCGTGCCGCGCGAGACGCCGAGCATCGTCGCCACCTCGTGTTCGGGAGGCAGGCGGTCACCCTGGCGGTAGCGGCCGCCGGCCAGCCAGATGTGCAAGGCCTCTTCGGCGCTGTCGACCAGCGACGGGGCACGCTGATCCGGCGCGCGAGGGTCGCTGTTCACTACTGCACGTCGCCATCGGGGGGCCGCGTCTTCGCGGGCCACCTTGTGCCCTCCTCCCACGAGACTTTGAACATATTGTGCCAAGTGGTGCACAACGCCTGCGCAATCATCCTGGCCGGCGGTCGGTCCTCGCGAATGGGTTTGCCCAAGGCCAAACTCGAGTGGCACGGATCCACGCTGCTGCGGCGCGTGACCGGGATCGTCGCGCGGTCGATCGCACCGGGACCGATCGTCGTGGTGGCCGCGGACGGACAGGATCTGCCGGCGCTGCCGGGTTCGGTCGAGGTGGTGCTCGACGCGCGCGAAGGACGCGGGCCGCTCCAAGGTCTCGCTGCGGGCCTAGCCGCGGTGGGCGAGCGCGCGGGAGTCGCCTACGTGTCGTCGGTCGACATGCCGCTCTTGCACCCTGCGTTCGTGAGGGCGGTGGTGGAGGCGTTGGGTCCGGGGGTCGATGTCGCCGTGCCCGAGGTGGCGGGCTACCGTCACCCGCTCGCCGCGGCGTACCGCGTGTCGGTGCGCGGCGTGGTCGAGGCGCTCTTGGCCGAGGACCGGCTGGCGATGAGCGCGTTACTCGATCGCTGCCGGGTGCGGCGGCTCGCCGGCGCCGAGCTTCCGGCGGCGGAGTCGTTGACCAACCTGAACTCGCCGGGCGACTACGAGCGGGCGTTAGGGGTGCCGGCGCCTTCGGTGCAGGTCGACGGGTCGTCGATGCGGGCGTGGACGCTCGGCGAGGTGCTCGGGGGTCGCGACCGGGTCACGCTGAACGGGGTGGCCGTCGAGCCCGATCCCGAGCTGCCGCTCGTCTGCGGCGACCGCCTGGGTTTCAGCTGAGAGCTCGAGCCCGCGCGGCCCCAGCCCGGCCGGCGAACTCGGCCGCCTGGTTGACCATCGGGCCATCGATCAGGTTGATCGCCACCAGGCGGGCCGCGGCCTGGGCCGCCGCCTCGGCGAGGAGCGCGCCGGCGATCGCGTCGCCGGCCAGATTGGGATTGCCGGCGCGCGTGATGTCGGCGGCCATCTCCGCCACCTCGGCGGCCACCTCGGCGACCTCGAGTGGAGACTGCGACGCTGCGGTGCGGGCTGCCTCGACGCGGACGACTCGTTCGGGGTCATGTCGTGGCAGCCTCAGCGCCTCGAGCACCGGCTCGTATGCGTGCAGCTCGACCTCCGCCAGCTCGAGCGCGCGCACGCGCAGCTCGCGGACGCGGTGGGCCAGATCGAAGTCCCCGGCAAATCTCGCCGCCATCTCGACCAGCGACGCGGCGAGGGCGGTCGCGCAGGCCGTGCTCGACCCGCCTCCCGGCGCCGGCATGCGCGCGGCGACGGCGTCCAGCAGCTCCTCGAATGAGCTCTCAGAAAAGGCCGATGGTCCGTCCCTCGGCGTCGATGTCGATGTTGACCGCGGCCGGCTCCTTGCCGAGTCCCGGCATCTGCACGATGTCACCGCACAGCGGCACGAGCCAGCCGGCGCCCGTGTACGCGCGGATGTCGCGGACCGGCAGCGTGAAGTTCTCCGGCGCGTTGAGGAGCGTCGCGTCGGCCGAGAGCGACAGGTGGGTCTTGGCCATGCATACCGGGAAGTGACCCATGCCCTCACGTGTGAACTGGCTGAGCTTGGCCTCCGCCTCCGTGTAGTAGTAGACCTCGCGGGCGCCGTACACCCGCCTAGCCACCGCCTCGATCTTGTCCTGGATCGGGGCGTCGTCCTCGTAGAGCTGATGGAACGTGTTCGGCTCCTCGCAGGCCGACACGACCGCCTCGGCCAGATCGGCCGCGCCGGCGCCTCCCTTGGTGAAGCCCTCGTTAGCCTCCGCGGCGAACGCGCCCGCTTCGAGCGCCAGGCGCTTGACCAGTTCGACCTCCTCGTTGGTGTCGCCCGGACGGCGGTTGACCGCCACCACCGCCGGCACGCCGAAGGTTTGGATGACGCCCAGATGCCGGCGCACGTTGGCCATGCCGACCTCGATCGCCTGCATGCTGGCCGCGCGCTCGACCCGCGGATCGTCGGCCACCCCGCCGTGGTGCTTGATCGCGCGGACCGTCGTGACCAGCACCGCCGCGGACGGTGTCAGCCGGCCGAACCGGCAGACGATGTCGAAGAACTTCTCCATGCCCATGTCCGAGCCGAAGCCCGACTCGGTGACCACGTAGTCGCCCAGCTTCATCGCGATCAGGTCGGCGATCAGGGAGTTGTTGCCGTGCGCGATGTTGGCGAACGGACCGCAATGCATCATCACCGGCTGGCCCTCGAGCGTCTGGACCAGGTTCGGCTTGAGCGCGTCCTTGAGCAACACGGTCATCGCGCCCGCGGCACGCAGGTCCTCGGCGGTGATCGGCCTGCCGCCGTCGAACGAGTACGCCGCGGTGATCTTCGCGATCCGCCGGCGCAGGTCGTGCAGATCGCGGGCGACGGCCATGATCGCCATCACCTCGGAGGCTGCGGTGATGTCAAATCCGGTCTCGCGCGGGTAGCCGTTGGGGCGGCCGCCGAGCCCGACGACGATCTGGCGCAGCGCGCGGTCGTTCATGTCGACCGCGCGGCGCCAGCCGATGCGTAGCGCGTCGATCTGGTGCGGGTTGGCGTGCAGGATCGAGGCGTCGATCATCGCCGCCAGCAGGTTGTTGGCCGCGCCGATGGCGTGGATGTCGCCCGTGAAGTGAAGGTTCAGGTCTTCCATCGGAACGACCTGGGTGAGACCGCCACCGGCGGCGCCACCCTTGATCCCGAACACCGGGCCGACGGAGGCCTCGCGCAGGCAGGCCACCGGGTTCTTCCCGATCACGCCGAGGCCCTGGGTGAGACCGACCAGGGTGGTGGTCTTGCCCTCGCCGGCGCGGGTCGGGGTCATGCCGGTGACGACCACCAGCTTGCCGTCCTTCACGTCCTTGAGCCGATCGAGCACCGACAGCGAAACCTTGGCCTTGTAGCGGCCGTACGCCTCGAGCTCGTCGGGCTCGAGCCCCGCCCGTTCCGCGATCTGCTCGAT
>JAFASQ010000351.1 GCA_019244395.1 Solirubrobacterales bacterium
AGCGCTCACTATCTGAGCCCGCTCGGCGGTCGCCGTGATAGTGCGGCGGCAAGATATCGATCTCGTGCCGGAGCTGGTGGTAGTCCAGTTCGCACGCCCGCAGCGCGTCGCCGACGATGGAAGGACTGGCTACAAGCGCAAGGAGAAGGTGCTCGGGGCCCAGCCAGTCGTGTCCGAGTAACCACGCCGTCTCAGCCGCCCTTTGTTCGATGCTCTTTGGCAGATATCCCATGATGCGTCCTCCATCGCCAACAAAAGCAGATCGACGCCGCCAGCGGCAGCGCCGAACAGTGCGCCGATGTGGATAGGCCCGAAACAGCGCCTGCGCGCGCGCTCGGGATGCAAGGCAGTCGTCAGGCCTCGGCGAAGTGGTCACGTCGTGGACGAAAACGTGACCCGAGCCGCAGTGGGGCTCGCTCGGCACGCGCGAGGGCCGGACGTTTAGCTCGCTTCTACTCACACGAAGAGGGAGCGGCCTCGGCCAGTAGTTCCGCCCGCGCCAGGGCTGCCGCTTGGATCGAAGAACCGGCAGTCTCATGCCCTGACGCGCGCTTCGAATCGATCGAGCCCGCTGCTGCGCGGCGCGTTTGTGTCTGCGCTGAGACAGAGTTGCGCGCCGTGGATAATCTCACCATGGGGCGATCTGTTTCAGCGCGGCGGCGAGAGCAGGGGCGATTGAAGGCGGTGGCGAACTCCGTAGCCCTCTCGGCGGTCGGCGCTGGAATCGCCGCCCTGATCGTCGTTCTCACGGGCATTGCTGCTTGGATCGCCACGCTAATCGCGGGGGCCATCCTGGTGATCGGGCTCGTGGCGCGGGAGTCGGGGTAGCCAGTCCACCCTGACCGGTACCGCTGCCGGTTTGATCCCGAAAAGCGGCTGTCTCGCCCGTACCAGCAGCTGAGCCGATTCATGGGGAGGCGGTTCGCTACTGCTATAGCCCATTCCGGCAGCGAAGCTCGACCTTTGCGGATACGGTTTGCGATGTCTTCTCTCGGTATGCGACCTACTCGTGAGCAGCTAGCGCACCACTTTCTTCCTCAGTACGGCGAGGCGGATCTGGCCGAGCGCGTGCTGACCATCACCGACGCCGAGTTAGAGCGCATCGGGGAGGTCGCTGGCTATTACGCATGGTCCGAGGAAGCGATGGAACTATTGGGCGGCAGCATGGGAGGCACGCGCGCTGCTTGCCTGGCAACGATCGACGTGCTCGAAGGGACTATGCGCGACCTGCGCAAGAGCCAGTCGCAGCAAGAGCTTGACTGGGGCACCCCGGAACGCTCAGCCGCCGAACTCACACAAGAGCATTTGCTCCGACGCCGTGCCACCACTGACGGGCCAGCCCCTTCTGACGCCTGAGCCTCGCAACAGCGTGCTGCAATGATCGAGGAGGAGCAGTCGACCCTGCTGCCGCTCCGAGCCCAACCGGACAGCGAAGGAACGTGGTCACAGGGTTCGGCTTGCGGCAAGGTATGTAGCGGGTGCCAAACGAAGTCGAAGATGAGGCGCTGCTCGGAGCCGCGGCATGCGGCGACGGTGCGGCGTTTGCGCTGTTCTATCGCCGTCACCTGGCGACAGTGCTTGCGTATTGGGTGGCACGGGTTGGCTCTCGCGAGGGTCACACTTCCCGATCTATACCCCACCGCGACTGCGGGCGTGTTTACCGAGGACGGCGGCTCCTCCGGAGACATCACCGCCCGGCGCATGGGGCGAGCATGGCTGGTGGTACAAGGCGGAACTCCGCGTGCGCGAGCCAACCTGCTCCAGAACCTCGCACGGACAGCGGTCGAGATCCGGTAGACAGCGCTCACCAACCGCGGCTGAGCGGACGCTGTCGTCTTGATCGAATAGCGGCGCCCAGCGCGCGCTGGGCGCCACGGTTGAGGATGTCACCCCCATTCGGTGTTGTCCGGCCGTCGGCGTACCGTTGCTGGGGTGCCGGTACATGGATCGGTGCGCTTTGCGGACGGATCCACGCGCGAGATGCCGCTGGCTGATCTGTCGGCGACGTTGGTGTTGTCGGCGGTTCCATGGCGAGTGATTCGCTCGCATCGCGGGCAGGAACATCTTCCGGGGCTGTACTGGTCGGCGACGACGGGCGGGCATGTCGTCTATGAGAGCCGGCTGGAACTCGGGCGATTGCTGCTGGCGGACTTCGATCCCGACGTAGTCGGGATCGCGGCGCAGCCGTTCCTGATGTGCGACGGGGAGCGCCGCCACGTTCCGGATTTCCTGTTGTTCCGGGCCGATCAGTCGGTGCTAATCGTCAACGTCAAGCCCGCTGATCGTCTTGATGACGCCCGCGTCGCGGAGGCGCTGGGGTGGGCGGGGCGTGTGTTTGCTGAGCGGGGCTGGGAGCATGAGGTGTGGAGCGGCGCGGACGCACAGCTGCTGGCGAACGTTCGCTTCCTCGCCGGCTATCGCCGGCAGGAGTTGCTTGAGCCGGTGACCGTCGTCGGCGCGATCTTGCAAACCAACCCCGTGCTGACAATCGCCGGCGCGGAGGCCGCGCTCAGTGACGTGTGCGTGGTCGAGCCGCGGCCGGTCGTGCTTGGCCTGCTGTGGGCTGGGCGGTTGCGAGCAGGCTTGGAACGGCCGCTGACCGGCGAGACCGAACTGGAGGTGCTGTCGTGACCGTCACGTGCCTCGCGGTCGGATCGAGGGTTGCCTATGACGGTGCGGTGTGGACGGTCGTTGCACTGGGCGGCGATCGGGTGACCGTCGAGGAGAGCTCAGGAGGGACCCGCTCAGTGCGGATCGCGTACCTGTTGTCGGCACCGGGCAGCCGCCTGCTTGATCCGCCGGGCAGTCAACCGGGCGGGGCGGTCGGCCCGCTGCTGGCCAACCTGACCGAGCTCGAGCTGGCTGCGGTGTGCGAGCGCGCCGGTCATGTCCGAGAGGTTCTCACCGGGTATCGCTCCGGCAGTCCCGATGACGCGGTGGCGGGCGAGCCGCGCGCCGGGTATCGGCCGGGTACTGCGATGATGGATCGCTACCCCCGAAGGGGAGGAGCTCAGGGTGGGGGTGAGGACCCTGCGCCGGTGGGTGCGGTCGTTTCAGCTCGATGGGGAGGCGGGGTTGATCGACGGCCGCCATCCAGCGTGCCACCGATCCGCTGCGCGGGATCGATCCTCGCTGGCTGGATGGGCTGCGCGCCGTGCTGGATGAGCATGTTGGCGCGAGCCGACCCACGCGGGAGCTGCTGCTCGATCGCGTCGATGCGCGGGTCGCCGAGCGGCACGGCCCAGACGCGATCCCGAAGCGATGGAAGGCGAGGCAGGCGCTGGGCGAGTTGGTCCGCGGCACGAACGCGCTGGCGGGCAGCACGAAGGCCAAGCGGAGCATCACGAACCGTCCTGGTGCGCCGTATGGGCGGCTGGTGGCCACCCGTCCGGGCGAGTATCTGCTGGTGGACACGACCACGCTCGACGTGTTCGCGATGGAACGAGAGCGCGCCTCGCTGCTAAGCACCTGGCCGGGATACGCCGAGGTGTGGGCACACACTAGCCAAGTCGGGCGAGAGCCCAGAATGAGCTGGTCAGACGCGAACGACTCCGGAGGAACTCGACGACAGCGGCGAGCTCGAAACCGCACGCTGGCCGCTCGCGCCTAACGGCGCCCTCCTGCCCCGCGAGAAGTGGCTGTGGTTCCAACAGCTGTGGACCGACGTGTGCAGCCCTGCGCGACCGCTACCGCGGCGACTGCCGATCAGGTCGGGCTGGTGGAGAATCAGCTCCAGGTCGAGGCGCTCGCCGCGCTGGCCGCGTGAGTGGAGCGCTACGACTCCGACGAGTGGGATGACCCGCCGGGGAAGCGTGCGTATCCAGTTGTGGAACACAGCGCCGTCGCGAGCCCGTCGCTGACAGGCCCGGTCTCCAGGCGGATCCGTCTTCGTCGTATGCACGACGATCTGCGGCCAGATGCTGCGGATAACCGCGCGCGTCTGCTCGATCCGCTGTGGGTCGGCGAGCACGTGGCGGACGCGGTCCATGATGCGCTGTACGGCTTGGTATAGGTCAGTGCGGCCGATCGCGGCGTCGAGCTCGTCGAGGCGGGCGCGCAGCTGCGCGGACCGCGCATCGTTCGCGCCCCGCTCAGCGGCGAGCATGTCGACGAATCGCCGGTAGTGCTCCGCGGGAGCTCACCGGCGAGGTAGTCGGGCTCGGCGAGGTCCCGCTTGCGGGTGATGCCCGCGGACTCCCGGTCGAGGCGCGAATGAGCGCGGGTCGATGCCGAGTTCCTGGGCCGCCTGGTCGCTGAAGTTGAAGCCGCAGCTACGCCAGCCTCCGAGCGTCCTGCTGCGGCGGACGCGCGGACCGGCCGGCGACCCGCCGGATTCGAGTCGGGCTCGCTCGAGCTGGACTCGCTGAGCCGGCAGGTGTGGGTGCGCGGCGAGCGGGTGGCGCTGTCCAAGAACGAGTTCGCGCTCCTGCCGGCCCTGGCCGGCGCGCCGACGCGGGTGTTGACAAATGATAACTCTGGACTGTCAAGGGGGAGCAAGGAACTCAAGGGGCGCAAGGGATCGGGATGGGAAACCCGATCCCCTTGCCCTGGTCGTTTACATCCGGCGCGCGCTCCCGTTGTGCTCCGAATCGCACCTAGGGAGCCCCCGCTTAGGGGATCCAGCGGCGTTACTGCGCTAGGCGCTGTCGGCCTCGGCCTCTCGCCGGTCCTGGGGTCCTTCGCCGGACAGCTGCTGGGGCTGGCGCCCCGCTGCCGTCTGGTCCTGGGCCTCCTCCTCGGTCTCGGCGGGCGCGTTCGGCTCTGCCGGTGTCTCGGGTGCTTCAGCCACTAGGGCCTCCTCAGTTGGTTGCGGGCATTGACACCTGCCCCTACCCGCTAGCCGCCTTGATAGACGCGCCGGAATCCTTGGAGCGGTTTGGTTCCATAAACGACAACACCGGCAAGCTCGCGCTGCTCTACGACATCGCGCGCGTAGCACCGCTACTGCATGACGGCGACGAGCCGTTTCACCCCGACCGCGACCGGGCTGCGTTCACGCGCCACCTCCTCGGGCTCGGCTGCCAGCCACCAAGCCCTCAGCCAGCCGGCTGACGGGCATCAACGAACGACCATCCCCGGCCGCTCCGGCGACCGGGGGCCGATCACACGAGGAGAAAACATGAATCAGACACACACGCACAGCAACGTCCTGATCGCCGTCGACGCGGAGATCGGCGTACTAGAACGGCGACTGGCCAAGCCGCACGACATCCGTCGCCTCGCGGCTGAACTCGACGAGGCGCGGCTGCCAGCGGCCGCCGCTCCACAACTCCCGGCGACCACCCCGGGCGCGAGGCCTCGTAAGAGCAAGCGCCAGTCACCACGGCTCGAGATTCACCGAGATCCTCGACGTCGCCCGCGACATGCTGGGCGACGGTTCCGCGACAATCGCGGCAATTCTGAAAGCGGCCGGCCGGCACCGCACCCCCCATGCCGTGCGCGTGACGGAGGCGGCGCTCGAGCAGCTCGGCGCAGATACACGAACGCCTGACGGCGCAGATGCGAGGAGGTCAGCTTCGAGCGCTCACTCACGGCCCGCCGTCTCCTCTTCGTCGCCCTCGACGGCGACCGTCCGCGCGATCAGTGCCGCCAATAGCGTCATCGCCGTCTGCCGCTGCTCCTCGCCGACCAGCTCCCACAACGCCACCGCCGGCGCCGGGCTCTCCGCCAACTCCAGACGCAGCTGCACGATCGGTCCTCGAATGCCGATCATCGCGCGCGGCCACGGCCTACGGCGCCCAAAGCGGTCAGATGCACAAGCTGCACTTCCTCTCGAGAGGCAGCCTGCTGAAGACCCTTGCCCACAATCACAAGAGCACCGTCACCAAGAGGGCGCGCGTGCTCAAGGACGGGGACCGCATGGCCGTCAGGTTCGAGGATGACAAAGGACGCACCCGGCTCATCCGGGCGTGGGAGCTACGCGACCTCACGCGCTCACCACAGGCATTCGGCATGCTGGACGACAGCACCCCGCCGTG
>JAFASQ010000369.1 GCA_019244395.1 Solirubrobacterales bacterium
GCTCACTCGAAGCTGAACGACATCCTCGCCTGCATCCAGGCCTACTCGGCCGGCGCCGACGAGGCGCTGATGCTCGACCCGCATGGATTGGTGGCGACGTGTAACTCAACGCACTTCTTCATCGTGGCGGGCCGCGAGGAGGCGCCGGAGGTGCTGACCTCGGACGGGCGTTACTGCCTGGCCGGGATTACGCGCGCCAACGTGCTCGAGATCTGCCGGGCCAACGGGATTCCGGCGCGCGAGGCCGCGTTCAGTCTCACCGACGTCTACGGCGCGCGCGAGGCGTTCGTCACGGGGACCTTCGCCGGCGTGGTGCCGGTGCGCTCCGTGGACGCTCGCATGATCGGCGACGGCCGCCGCGGACCGATCGTTGAGCGCCTTCAGGCGCTCTATCGGGAGCTGGTGGACGCCGACGTGGCGGTACGCGTCGCACCATGAGCGATGCGGTCCGGGTGGCAATGTGGTCCGGTCCGCGAAACATCTCTACGGCGATGATGCGCGCGTTCGAGAATCGCCCCGACACCGTCGTGGTGGATGAGCCGCTGTACGGCGCGTACCTCGCGCGTACCGGGATCGACCATCCGGCGCGCGAGGCGGTCATCGCATCTCAGCCCGCGGACCTCGCCACGGCGGTGGCCGGCCTGTTCGGCCCGCTGCCGCGCGGACGGCGCGTCCACTACGTCAAGCACATGGCGCACCACGTGTCGCGCGACATGGACCTGACCTGGACACTGCGCTGCCGCAACGTGTTGCTCATCCGCGATCCCGCCGAGGTGGTCGCCTCCTACGTACGCGCTCGGGAGACCTGCCAGCCGGATGACATCGGACTGCCGCAGCAGAAGTGGCTGCTGGAGCTGTGGAACGAGCGCGACGTCGACGTGCCGGTCGTGGACGCGAGCGATTTCCTGCGTGCGCCGGAGGCGCACCTGCGCTGGTTGTGTGACTGGCTGGGCGTCCCGTTCACCAAGCGGATGCTCTCCTGGCCCCCCGGCCCGCGGCCCTCCGACGGCGTGTGGGCGCCGCATTGGTACGCCGCGGTGTGGTCATCCACTGCCTTCAAACCGTGGCGTCCGCGCGAGACGATCCTCCCCGACCGCTACGCCGCGGTCGCGGAGGCGTGCCGGCCGATCTACGTCGCCTTGCACGCGCGCCGCGTGCGCGTGTAAGCGCGCGCTTCACTCCCCTCTGCGGGGCAACTGGCCGGGGCCGACTATCCGGCGGCAGGCTGAGCGCGGTCGAAGCCGGCGTGCAATGCCGACCACGAGCGTGCGATCTCGGCCCCGAGCCGGCAGTTGCTACGGACGATCTCGAGATTGACGGCCACGCTTGCCTGACCCGTGTGCTCGTGGATGTAGGCGAGCAGGAACGGAGTGATCTCCTTGCCCCGAATCGACGCGGCCTTGGCTGCCTCGAGGCCCGCGGCGAGCAGCCGGTCGTGCAGCGCCGGGTCGAGCTGGGCGGCCTCGGGCAAGGGATTGGCGACCAGGATGCCGCCCGGCAGGCCGAGCATGTCGGTCGCGGCCATCACCTGGGCGATTTCGTCGGCGGTGGTGACCGGGAAGTCGACCGAGTGGCCGCTGTCGGTGAGCCAGAAGGCCGGAAACCGATTGGTGCCGAAGACGAGCACGGTGACGCTCAGGCTCTCGAGCCGCTCGAGCGTGGCCCCGATGTCGAGGATCGACTTGACCCCGCCGGAGATGACGGTGATGCGGCAGCGCCCGAGGATGCCCAGGTCGGCCGATTCGTCGAAGGTGCTGGCGGCGTCGCGGTGCACGCCGCCGATCCCGCCCGTGGCAAACACGCGGATGCCGGCCCGCGAGGCCAGCAGCGCCGTGGCGGCCACCGTGGTACCGCCGGTCGTCCCCTGCGCCATGGCCACGGGCAGGTCTCTCGCGCTCAGCTTCAGCGCATTCTCGGTGCCGGCAAGCCGCTCGAGCGAGTCGGCGTCGAGGCCGACGTAGGCGACCCCGTCCAGCATCGCGATGGTTGCGGGCACCGCGCCTCCCTCCGCGACCGTCCGCTCGAACTCGAACGCGGCCTGCAGGTTCTCCGGGCGCGGGAGACCGTGCGTGATGATCGTCGATTCGAGCGCGACGACCGGATCCCCGTCACTGAGCGCGCCCGCGACCGTCTCGGAGAGAACGAATCCTTGCCGTGGCGAACTCACCGACGCACCCTACCGAACGTCCCGTCGCGCGAACCGGGGCCGCGCGCACCGTGATCATGTCGGGATGCAGAACGAACCGCTGTCGCTGTGCACGATCGGCGATCTGATCCTCGACGTGATCGTGCTCCCGGACGGCCCACTCGCGCCCGACGCCGATACGCCCGCGACAATCCGCTTCTCCGCGGGCGGACAGGCCGCCAATGTGGCCGCATGGGCGGGTGCCCTGGGCGCCACGAGCCGGCTGATCTGCAAGCGCGGAACCGATGTCGCGAGCGAGCTGGCGGCCGCGGTGCTCGGGCGCTACGGCGTCGAGATCTGCGGGCCGGTGGCGGAAGGCCGGGGCGGGATAGTCGTGTCGATCGGCGAATCCCCCGGCCGGCGGACAATGGCCTCGGACCGGGGGGTAGCCGCACTGCTCCACAGTTCCGAGCTCGATCCGTCGTGGGTGCAGTCATGCGACATCCTGCACGTTTCCGGCTACTGCTTGCTCCGCGAGTCGATGGCCGAGGCGGCCATCGAGGCGGCACGGCTGGCGCGCCGCGTGACCGTCGACCTGGCCTCGGCGCGCGATATCGAGAGCGTGGGCGCCCGGCGGTTCTCCGCACGCCTCGCGGCCCTCGGCGCCGATCTCGCGTTTGCCACCGAGGCCGAACGAGCCGCCGTGCCCAGCTTCGACGCGACCTGGGTGATCAAGCTCGGGGCCCGGGGCGCTAGGTTTCCGGAGGGCCTGTATCCGGCCCCGGCGAGCGCCGTGGTCGATACCACCGGCGCCGGCGACGCCCTCGCGGCGGGGTACCTCGTCGGCGGACCCGAAGGCGCGATGCAAGCCGCCGCGCGAAGCGTCGGCCTGATCGGCGCGATGCCGCCCGAGGTGTGACGGGTTCACCCCAGGCGGGGTTGTCCCACCGCCCTCCTCCCGCAACCATCGCCGCGAGGACAACGGACGAGGAGCGGAATGAGGACGTACACGGCGGAGACATGGCTGCACGGGATGCCCGAGGAGGTGCTCGAGTTGCTGACGGAGCCCGATGCAATCACGCGGTGGGCGCCGATCGCCTTCGAGGTGCTCGATCTCGACACCGACCGGCTGCGCGCCGGCACGCGCGCGCGAGTGCGTGGCGCGCTGGCGGGACGCCAGGTGGAATTCGACGTGCAGGTCCGCCAAGCGCACCTCGGTCGTCTCTCCCTGGTGGCGACCGGCCCGATCTCGATCGATGCCGACTACCGCCTGCGCCCGGCGGGCGGCGGCAGCGCCATGCGGGCAAGCGTGTCGGTGGCGGGACGCGGCCTGATCGGGGGACTGCTCGCGCGGGCGGCGGAAGCGCTCTTGGCGGCCGGCGCGCTCACCGCGTCGATGTCACGCATCCGGCGTGAGCTCGAGCCGGCGACCTAGTGCCCCTCCCGTCAACGTTCACCGTGTTTGTCGGCTGCAAACCTTCGCCTGCGTGGGCTTGCGGCCCGCTCGGCATCCGGCCTCGCCCTATGGGCCGCGCCCGCGGTCATCCGGATGTCCTCGGAGTCTCGTGTAGCGCTGCTACACGTCGACTCCTGCGTCCTCGCCATGCTCGGTTTTCGCTCGCCAAACACGGCAACGTTTCCCCTCGCGGCACTAGGCTCTCGGAGGTGCGTCCGCAGCCGCTGATCTCGGTGAGTGACGTGGTGCGCAGCAGCCCTCATTAGGCAGGCTACGGGCGGCCGGCGTGGGGCGCGGGCTGCGCGGGCGAGGCGAGGAGCCGGCCCGTCACGCCCGGGCCCTCGTTCATCGCCGCCTCCATGCCGCGCCATTGCGCCGCGGCGATGAACAGCGTCCG
>JAFASQ010000127.1 GCA_019244395.1 Solirubrobacterales bacterium
CATCAAGCCGATCGCTCGGCTGGTCGGATCCCAGCGCGAGTACGCGGAGGCGTCGAAGTACGTGCTGGGCTTGGACGTGCTGCCGCTGGGCCGGGTGGTCAACAACGAGAAGGTCACCGACCACCACGCGATCATCCCGACACGGGCGGAGCGCCATCCCGTCGACAAGATGTCGGACGACGACCGGAAGGTCTACGACCTGGTCGTCCGGCGGTTCCTGGCCATCTTCCACCCCGACGCGGTGTTCGAGAACACCCGGGTCGAGACGACCGTGGCCTCGGAGCACGTGTTCCGTACGCGGGGCAAGCTCGTGCTCGTGCCCGGGTGGCGGGGCGTGTATGGGGAGCAGGCCAACGGTGATCGATCGGCTTCTGATGACGACGAGGGGCGCGAGCAGCAACTGCCGCGGTTGGAGCAAGGCGAGGACGCCGCGGTCCGCGAAGTCGGCTCCGAGGAGAAGGAGACCAAGCCGCCCCGGCGCTACAGCGACGGCACCCTGGTGCGCACGATGGAGACCGCCGGCAAGCTGGTCGACGACGAGGAGCTTCGCGAGGCGATGAAGGACTCGGGAATCGGCACGCCGGCCACCCGGGCGGCGATCATCGAGCGCCTGATCCAGGTCGGCTACGTCGAGCGCGACGGTCGCTCTCTGGTGGTGAGCGAGAAGGGTCTGAACGTGGTTCGCCTCCTCGGCGAGCACGTGTTGACCTCGCCGAGCCTGACCGGCGATTGGGAGCGGCGGCTGGCGCTGATCGAGACCGGCGGGGACTCGCGTGCGGCGTTCATGGGCGACATCGTTCGCTTTACCGAGGAGACCGTCGGTGAACTGGATCGGAATCTCAAGGACGTCCGGATCCCGCGGGCCAACCTGGGGCCCTGCCCGATCTGCGGCCGCGACATCGTCGAGAACCGCAAGGGCTACTCGTGCTGGTCGCGGGAGGACCCGGGCTGCGGGTTCGTGATCTGGAAGTCCAAAGCGGGCAAGCAACTGCCGGTGACGGTGGCGCGCGAGCTGATCAAGACGGGGCGGACAGAGAAGGCCGTTTCAGGTTTCAAGGGGCGTTCGGGTAAGAGCTTCCGGGCCCGGCTGGCGTTGCAGCAGACCGAGGACGGCAAGTGGCGCGTGGAGTTCGACGAGCCGTGGGCGCGGACGGGGGCCAAGCCGCCCGAATCCGAGGAGCCCGACCGTTCGGCCGGCGCGGCGGCCGAGGCCGCGGACGCGCGCGCCGGCGCGGCCGAGGCGGCTTAGGGTCCGTAGGGAAATAAGATTGGTGCTGGGGCGGTCTGGGGACGAGCGGGGCGGTGCTGGCGCGTGCGCGGTAGTAGCAGCGCTACGGTGCGCACGCGCCGGTGCCGCATCCGCGAAGTCATCCAGGCCGCGTCCGGTGCCGAGCTTATTTTCATACGGGCCCTTAGTTCACTGTCCGTCTGAGGGCGAGGACGTCGGCGAGAACCGCCGCAGGCTCGTTGTCAAGGCGCTTTCGGGTAACGCGCAGGACGCGGATGTCTGCCTTCTGAAGGGTGGCGTCGCGGACGCGGTCGCGCTCGAAGGCGCGGTTGTGGATGTGGTAGTCGCGGCCGTCGAGTTCGACGACGAGCCGCCACTCGGGCCAGAAGACGTCCACGAGCACACCGGCGACGAGCACGTTGTACTGTGGCTCGGGTAGGCCTGCCCGCGCGATCAGCCTGCGGAAGTTCCGCTCGAGCTCCGAACGCGTGTCGGCGGGGCCGCGGTAGCCGGCGAGGACGGCTTTGAGCCGCGCGGTTCCTCTGGCCCGTGGCCGGCGTGCCATGGCGCGCTCGAGCGCCCGGAGGTCGGCCAGCCCGGCGCGGTCGGCGTCCTCGAGGACGCGAGTCAGGCGGTCGTGGTCCAGCTGCCCGGCGAGATCGAGGATCGTGCGGGCGACGCTGGTGACTGGGATGCCGTCGCGGATCGTGGCGTCCTCGGGATGGAGGACGGCCGTGTGGGCTCGGACCGTTCGGCGGCTGCGCTTGCTGTGCGGAGTCGTCACGTGGATCTTCCAGGAGGGCTGGCCGATGCCCCAGAGCGCGGCCGCCGTCTGGTGGCTGAGCACTGCCTCGGGACCGTAAGCGAGGACGGCCGCCATCCGATGGCCGTGGGGCGTGAGCTTGCGGTGGCCGACGGAGTAGACGCCCCGGTGGTGGCGGTGCAGTCGGCCGCACGCCGCGCGGCGGAGCACCGCGTCGTCCGTGAAGCCAAGCGTTAGGAGCTGCCACATCGCGACGACTCCATGCTGGCGATCCGCCAACTCGCCCAGATGGCGATCCAGCCCACCGTGCGACTGAGCTTTTCCGCGATATCCGCGGGTTTTCTCAGTGCGATCAGGAGACACGTGGGTTAAGAGCTTCCGAGGGCGGGAATTCACCCCGTCCTGGCCGCGCGGCACTATGGGGATGCGATGCCGTTGACGCTCGTACTCGGTCCCGCCAATTCCGCCAAGGCCGGAGAGGTGCTCGGCGCGTTCGGGGCGGCGTCAAGCCGGGGCGCGATCCTCGTCGTCCCGACGGCCACCGACGCCGCCCACTACTCGCGTGAGCTGGCGGCCGGCGGCGCCGTGCTCGGCTCGGTGCTGACGTTCAGCGGGCTCGCCTTCGAGATCGCCGCGCGCGCCGGCTACGTGGGCCGGCGGCTCACGCCGCTCCAGCGAGAGAAGGTGCTGGACCGGGTGATCAGCGCCACCGCCTTCGATGCGCTGCGCGCGGCGGCCGAGACGGCTGGCTTCCCGGCCGCCGCGGGCGAGCTGATCGCCGAGCTCGAGCGCTCGCTCGTCACCCCCCAGCGGTTCGCCGCCGCGATGCGAACCTGGGCGAAGCAGGATTCGCGGCGAGCCGGATATGCCCGCGACGTCGCCTCGATCTACCAGGCCTATATCGCCACGCTCGAGCGGCTGGGCCGGGTCGACGCCGAGCTCTACGCCTGGCGCGCGCTGGATGCCCTGCGCGCCGCGCCGGGCCGCTGGGGTCCCGACCCGGTCTTCTTCTACGGATTCGACGATCTGCACCCGCTCGAGCGCGACGCGATCGAGACGCTGGCGCGCGTGGTCGGCACCGGGGTCACCGTGTCGCTGACCTACGAGGCCGGCCGTGCCGCGCTGGCAGCCCGGGCCGAGGCGGTCGAGGAGCTCCGGCCACTGGCTCAGCGGGTGATCGAGCTTCCGGCGCTGGGCGAGCATTACGCGCCGGCATCGCGGGGCGCGCTGCCTCACCTGGAACGGGGGCTGTTCGAAGCTGGACCGGCGGTGCGGGTCGAGCCCGCCGAGGCCATCGCGCTGCTCGAAGCGGGCGGGGAGCTGGCCGAGGCGGAGCTCGTCGCCGCGGAAGTGCTCGACCTGCTCCGCGCCGGCGTACCAGGCGAGCAGATCGCGATCGTGTATCGCACGCCCGCCCGCAGTGCGGCGCTGATCGAGCGCGTATTCGGCCGCTACCGGATCGCGGTGGCGGTGGAGCGCCGCACCGCGCTGAGCGCCACCGCGGTGGGAAGGGCCTTGGTCGCGCTGGCCCGCTGCGCGCTGATCGGCTCCGATGCCGCGACGGCGGCTGACCTGCTCGAGTATCTGCGCGCCCCGGGGCTGCTCGAGGACCGTGGGGTGATCGACCGGTTGGAGGCGGAGGTGCGCCGGAACGGGCTGCGGACGGCGGCGCAGGCGCGTTTGCGGGCGCGTGAGCGCTTCGGCCTCGAGCTCACCGACATCGACGCAGTGCGGGCGGCCGACGATCCCGGCGCGGAGCTGGCGCGCCAGGCGCGGCGCCTGCTGGCCGCCCCGCACCGCGGCAAGGCGCCCGTGCTCGACAGCGCTGAGGAGCTCGACGCGCGCGCGGTCGGGGCGCTCGAGCGCGCGCTCGGCGAGCTCGCGGAGCTAGACGAGAGACCGTCCGGAGGGGAGCTGATCGAGCTGCTCGAGCGGCTCGAGGTTCCCACGGGATCGCCGGCGCCCGAGCCCGGAGCGGTGCTGCTGGCCGACCCGCTCTCGATCCGGGCCCGGCGCTTCCGGGCCGTGCTCGTGTGCGGCCTGCAGGAGAACGAGTTCCCGCTCGCCGCCGCGCCTGAGCCATTCCTGTCCGATGAGCTGCGCCGCGAGCTGGCCGCGTGCAGCGGCCTGCGTCTGCGTCCGCGCGAGGACGCCCTGGCCCGCGAGCGCTACCTGTTCTACACGAGCGTCTCGCGCGCCACCGAACGGGTTGTCCTCGGCTACCGGAGCTCCGACGAGGAGGGGAACCTGGCCCTGCCCTCGCCGTTCCTGGCCGACGTGGCGGAGCTGCTGGCCGAGGACTGGCCCGAGCGCCGGCGCCGGCGGACGCTCGCCGATGTGGTGTGGCCGGCCGGCGCCGCGCCCACCGAGCGCGAGCTGGCCCGCAGCCGCGCGGCGGCGAGCGCGCCGGCCGCCGGGGAGGTGCCGTCGCCGATCGGCTCGCTGGGGGAGGCGGCTCTAGCCCACGTTCGCCACTCGCAAATCCTGAGCGCGGGCGCGCTCGAGTCGTATGCCGACTGCCCGGTCAAGTGGCTAGTCGAGCGCGAGCTCCAGCCCGAGCGCCTTGAGCCCGACTCCGACCCGTTGGCCCGCGGCAGCTATATGCACGGCGTGCTCGAGGAGGTGCTGCGACGCCTGGGTGGGCCGGTCACGCCCGATTCCCTTCCCCGCGCGCTCGAGCTCCTCGACACGGTGCTGGGCGAGCAGCGGCACGGCATCGCGGCTGGGCGCGGGGAGGCCATCCGGGCCGGGTGGGGGCGCTCGGTGGCGGCCGATCTGCGGCGCTACCTGACCTACGAGGCGCGCGATGGGTCCACCTGGCCGATTCGGGGCCTCGAGCTCCGGTTCGGGTTCGAGGAAGGCGCGGACTCGCTGCCCGCGCTCCAACTGGACGAGGACGTGCGGCTGCGAGGCATCATCGATCGCGTGGACGGCGACGATCGCGGCCGGGCGATCGTGCGCGATTACAAGAGCGGATCGTCCCGGCCGGAGTATCAGGGCGCACGCTGGGAGACGGATCGCCGGCTCCAAGTGGCGCTGTACATGCTCGTGGTGCGCGAGCTGCTCGGACTCGACCCGGTGGCCGGCTTCTACCAGCCGCTCGGCGGCGGCGACCTGCGCGCGCGCGGCGTGTACCAGACCGGAGCCGCACCGGGAGAATGCCTGGTCGCCAACGACGGGCGCAGTTCCGAAGAGCTCGGGGAGCTGCTCGACGAGGCGCGCGCGCGGGCGGCCCAGCTGGCGGCGCGGCTGCGCTCGGGTGCGCTCGAGCCTTGCCCGGCCACCTGCTCGCGCGATGGCTGCAAGTACCCGGGGATCTGCCGTGCTTGAGCTGGACGTGGAGGCGGGCGTGGCCGGGCACCGGTTCACCGAAGAGCAGCTGGTCGCGATCGAGCGGCGCGAGGGTGACCTGCTGCTCGACGCCGGCGCCGGGAGCGGCAAGACGTCGGTGCTGGTGGAGCGGTTCGTCCGCTTCGTCCTCGAGGACGGCGTCGACGTGGGCGCGATTCTCACCATCACCTTCACCGAGAAGGCCGCCGCCGAGATGCGCGATCGGATCCGGCGCCGGCTGCGCGAACTCGGCGCCGACGAAGCGGCGCGCGCCACCGAGGGCGCGTTCATCTCGACCATCCACGGTTTCTGCGCTCGCGTCCTGCGCGCACACGCCCTGGCGGCGGGGCTCGACCCGGCGTTCGCGGTGCTCGACCCGCCGGACGCCGAGCGCCTGGCCGACGCCGCGTTCGAGGGCGCCCTCGAGAGCATGGCGCGCCCAGCCGAGAGTGGGGTGGGGGTCATCGACCTGATCGCCTCCTATACCTCGGGCGGCCTGCGGAGCGCGATCCTCGAGGTGCACGATGAGCTGCGTTCGCGGGGCGAGCGCCGGCCGGGGCTGCCGGCGCTGCCGCCGGCTCCCGACCTCGAGGCGGCGCGCCGCTCGCTCTCGGACGCCGCCCGCGCGGCGGCGGCGGAGCTCGGGGCGATCGCCGAGCCGGGCGCTCGCGTGCTTGAGGCGCTGACCCGGCTGGAGCGGTGCACCGAGGTGGCTGGGGTGGACGATCCGTGGCCGGGTGACCTGTGGGCGATTGCGCTGCCGGGCGGCAACGGTGCCGCGCTCTCGAGCGAGGCGTGCCAGCGCTATTCGGACGCGCTGGCCGCCTTTCGTGCCGCGTGCGAGCACCGCCGTGCGATCCGGGTGCACGATCTGCTGGACCGGCTGCTGCGCGGGTTCGCCGACCGTTACGCGCGCGCCAAGCACGAGGCCTCGGGTTTGGACTTCGAGGACCTCGAGCTCGAATGCCGCGAGCTGCTCCGCTCGGACGCCGCGCTGTGTGAGCGCTACCGCGCGCGGTTTAGCCGGATCATGGTCGACGAGCTCCAGGACACCAACCAGGTCCAGCTCGAGCTGATCGAGCTGATCGCGAACGGGAACCTGTTCACGGTAGGCGACGCCCAGCAGTCGATCTACGGCTTTCGCCACGCCGACGTGGAGCTGTTCGAGCAGCGCGGCGAGCGGCTGGCTGCGGCCGGGGCGCGCGCCACGCTCGACACGAACTTCCGCTCGAGGCCGCAGATCCTGTCGGTGATCAACGGCGTGTTCGAGCGCGCGCTGGGCGATCAGTTCCGCCCGCTGCGGCCGGCGCGGCCGGCGGCGCCCGCCGGCGACGAGCCCCTGGTCGAGCTGCTGCTCGCCGACAAGGGGGCGGACTGGGCGATGGAGGGGCTGGGTGCGCCCTGGCGGGTGGCCGAGGCGCGGGCGCTGGCGGCGCGAGTCGAGCGGCTGTTGGCCGCCGGCGCCGCGGCGCGCGACGTAGTGCTGCTCACCCGCGCCACCACCGACCTGCGGGTCTACGAACGCGCGCTCGAGGAGCGGGGCATCGCCACCTACGTGATCGGCGGGCGCGGTTACTGGTCGCACCCGCAGGTGATCGACATGGTCGCCTACCTGGAGGCGCTGGCGAACCCGCGCTCCGAGGAGGCCCTCTACACGGTGCTCGTCTCGCCGCTCGTTGGCGTGTCGGCTGACGCGCTGGTGGTGCTCGCGGCGGTGGCGCGGGGGCGGGAAAGCCACCCGTGGCAGGTGGTGCGCGAGCCCGCCGGGGCGTTCGACGAGCTGGGTTCTGTGGAGACGGAGCGACTGTCCGCGTTCGCCGACTGGTTCGCCATCGAGCGGCAGGCGGCCGCGCGCGCGAGCGTCGAGACGCTGCTCGAGCGGGCGATCGAGCGCACCGGCTACGACCTGCGCGTGCTCGCCATGCCCGGGGGACAGCGGCGGCTGGCCAACGTGCGCAAGCTGATGCGCCTGGCGCGCGAGCACGAGGCTCTTCACGGCCCCGATGTCCACGGGTTCCTCGACCTGGTGGCGCGGCGGGCCCAGGGCGGTGCCGGGTCCGCGGAGGTTCGTGAGAGCGAGGCGCCGGTCGAGGGCGAAGCGCTTGACGCGGTGCGGCTCATGACCATCCACCGGGCCAAGGGACTCGAATTCGAGGTGGTGTGCGTGGCGGACCTGGGGCGCGGACCGCGGTGGCGGACCGAGTTGATGCGGGTCGGGCGCGACGACCGGTTCGGGCTGCGCCTGGCCGAGCCGGGAACCGGTAAGCGCGAGTCGGCGCTCGAGTACCGGACGCTCGGCGAGGAGCGCCAGTCGGCTGAGGCGCGCGAGGAACGCCGGCTGTTCTACGTGGCGATGACGCGCGCCCGCGAGCGGCTGATCCTGAGCGGCGCGGCCAAGCTCGACGCCTGGCCCGAGCTCGAGGGACCCGGTGGGGGTGGTGGCCCGATCGCTTGGATCGGCCCGGCGGTGGCCGATCTGGACGGGGTGGCGGTGAGCTTCGTGGCGCCCGAGGATGTGGCGGCGCCGGAGGCTCGGGTGGCGCCGGGGGCTCGGGTGGCGCCGGGGGATGTGGTGGCGCCGGGGGATGGGGTGGCGCCGGGGGCTCGGATCGCGCCGGAACCAACCGCGCCGGCGCCCCCCGTGACGGCGCCCCCCGTGACGGCGCTCAGCTACTCCTCGCTGGCCGAGTACCGCCGCTGCGGCTACCGGTTCTACGTCGAACGGGTGCTGCGACTGCCCGCGCTGGCGAGACAGGGGCCGGCCGGCGAGGCGCCGGGGGAGGCCGCGGTGCCGGCGCTCGCCGCCACCGAGCGCGGGACGCTGGTGCACGCCCTGCTCGAGCGGCTGGACTTTCGCCGGCCGGCGGTCGTCACCGAGGCGATGCTCGCCGCCGCGGCCGCGCGCGTCGGGCTGACGGTGGCGCCGGGCGGCGCGGACGCGGCGCAGATCATCGAGTTGGTCGACCGCTTCGCTGCCGGTGATCTTTGCCGTCGGCTGGGCCGGGCCGGCAGCGTGCGACGGGAGGAGCGGTTCAGATTCTTGCTGGAAGAGATCCTGATCGGCGGAGTGTTCGACGTGATCGCCCGCGAGCCGGGCGGGCGGACGCTCGTCGTCGACTACAAGACCGACCGGCTCGAGGGCGAGGATCCCCAGGCCCTCGCGGACCGTGCGTACGCGACCCAGCGGTTGGTCTACGCACTGGCCGCGCTGCGCGCGGGCGCCGCCGAGGTGGAGGTCGTGCACACGTTCCTCGAGCTTCCCCAGCGCCCGGCGGTGGCGATGTTCGGACGAGCCCAGGCGCCGGCGCTCGAGGCGCAGCTGAGCGCGCTCGCCGGCGGGGTGCTGCGACGCGAGTTCACGGTCACCGACACGCCCCATCGCGGGGTCTGCGAGGGCTGCCCGGCCGAGGGTGGGCTGTGTTCGTGGCCGCTCGAGATGACGCGCCGAGAGGCGGCCGACCGCCTGTTCTAGCGCCGCGACCGGAAACGCTTGCAGCCGACAAACGCGGTGAACGTTGACGGGAGGGGCACTAGCTGCGGCTGCGGTCGTCGAAACGGACCTCGACCTGCTCCTCCTCGTGGCGCTCCTCGACCTTGGCCAGCGCGGCCAGGGTCTTCTGGTCGGCCGGAACGTCGGGCGGTCCGAGGAGGGTCCGCGGCCACAGCCGGCGCACCGCGACCACGTTGACCTCGGCCGCGTACAGGGTCATCTGCGCGATCAAATGCAGCCATACGAGCAGCCCGATCACGGTGGCGAACGTGCCGTAGGCGTTGCTGGCGTGGCTGACGACGTGCTTGACGTAGATCGAGCCGACGAACTGCATGATCGTCAGGAACAGCGCTGCCAGTCCGGCGCCGAGCCACATGGAGCGAGTGGAGACGACGGCCGCGGTGAGGAAGCGGAAGGCGGCCGCGTACAGGCCGAAGTTGACCGCCAGGGTGATGGCGTACCCGCCGATCCTGACCAGCACACCGCTGAGCACCGTGGTCACGAGCCCGGTGAGGACGGCGGAGAGCACGAAGATCACACCGAGAGAGATCAGCAGCAGGAGGCCACGCAGGCGCGCGCGGATGAAGTCCGGACGGTCCTTGAACGGAACCGCCCACACCCGATTGAAGGCGTTCTGCGCCGCCGTCGTCACGCCGAGGCCGGCCCACAGCGAGGTGAGCAGCCCGAGCACGAGCGCGGTGATGTTCCCGGCCAGCGGGTGCGTTTGCAAATCGATGCCGGGAAAGTGGCCGAGGACCGAGTTCTTGACGTCCTCGTAGACGCCGTTGTTGCCCTGGAGGACAAACCCGAGGATCGTGGTGAACACCAGCAGCAGCGGGAAGATCGAGAAGAACGCGTAGTAGGAGATCAGCGCCGCCAGCTGGCCGGCCTGGTCGTTGCCGAACTTCCTGATCACGGCCATGGGAAACGCCCACGGCTTGTGGGCCTGCTGAAAGCGGTCAAAGACCCGGAT
>JAFASQ010000328.1 GCA_019244395.1 Solirubrobacterales bacterium
CCATCTTCGAATTCCGCGCATTTGACAATGTCTATGTAATGACCAGCGGTGGCCCGGCCAACGCCACGATGGTGCTCTCAATGTTTACCTACCAGGCATCGTTCGTGCGCTTCGACATGAGCCTTGGCGCTGCCGCATCGTGGGTGATGCTCCTGATCTCACTGCTCCTGTGCCTCTTCTTCATAGTCGTGATCCGCCGGCGGGAGATAGGCTGATGTCAACGATGGTCCGGATCGGCTCGCGTCGCAGTAAGCTGCTGTTCGCGGTTTCGGTGTACGCGGCGCTGACTGCCCTGGCCTGCGTGTTCCTGTTTCCCCTGCTTTGGATCGCAGGATTGTCGTTGAAGACACGCCTGCAGGTATTCGCCACTCCGCCGCTGTTCGCTTGGTGGCCAACGCTGGAAAACTACGCTGCCGTTTTGTCTCGCGCTGATTTCCTGCAAGCCTTTGTCAATAGCCTGGTGGTGTCTGCCGGGGCAGTGCTGTTGTCGCTGATGATCGGTGTGCCTGCGGCCTATGCGTTCGCCCGGTTTCCATTCCGTGGCAGCTCCTTCCTGTTCTTCTCGCTTCTGGTCATGCGCATGTTGCCAGCGATCGCCGTGCTTGTGCCCATGTACGTGCTGTTCAGCAAGCTCGGCCTGACCACAACGAGGCTCGCGGTGATACTAGCCTACACGACGTTCAGCCTGCCGCTTGTGGTCTGGATCATGCGGGGCTTTTTCCATGACTTGCCGCGCGAGCTGGAAGAGAGCGCCTGGGTGGACGGGGCAAGCCGCCATGTGGCTTTCATCCATGTCGTGCTGCCGCTGATCCGCCCCGGGCTGGTGGCAGCAAGCATCTTGTGTCTGCAGCTCGCCTGGAACGACTTCCTGTTCGCAGCCGTCCTGACCAACAATGCGACGCGCACGCTGCCGGTTCTCATGGCGGCCTTCTCGGGTGGGGACACTGGGGTGGATTGGGGCGGCATGACCGCTTCCGGCGTCCTGGTGATACTGCCGGTAATCCTGTTCTCCTTCGCCGCGCAACGCCATCTGGTGGCTGGCCTTTCGTCCGGCGCGGTGAAGGGGTGAATTCCGGAGGAGGAAAACCATGGCTTCGCTGAACAGACGACAGGTGTTGCAAGGCGTGGCGGCGGCAGGCGGAGCCTTGGCCGCGCCGCAGATTCGCGCGCAGGGCAAGCCGGAGAAGCTGGTCTATGTCGGCGATAACGGGCCGTGGCATTGGTGCTTGACGGAAGAGGTTGCGCCAGCTTTCGAGAAAGCCACCGGTATCAAGGTGGACTTCACCCTGTTGCCGGTCGACCCCTGGCAGGCGCGGCTGCGAACCGAGCTCGGCGCCGGCAGTAGCGGCATCGACATAGTGCAGTTCTCGGTCGGCATGGCCGGCTGGGTCGCGCCGCACATGGAGGATCACGAAAAGCTGCTGACTCAGATCGCCGAGCGGCATCCGGATTTCGATTGGGACGACTTCCTCACCGGCTCCAAGAAGGCGGCGCGCTACGATGGAAAGCTGGCTGGTATTCCTTATCGGATCACCACCGGTATCCTGCACTATCAGAAGCCGCTGCTGGACACGGCCGGAATGACGCCGCCTGCCACCTGGGCCGAGTTTCTCAAGGCGGCACTCGCGCTCAACACGCCGCCGGACCGCTACGGGTTCGGCATATTCGGCCGTCAGGGCGCGGGGATTTCTTACGGCTTTGCCCCGTGGCTGTACTCCAATGGCGGGCGCCTCGTAGATTTCGGGACTGGCCAGATCTTCATAAACGACGCCAAGGCCGTCGAGGCCCTACAATTTTATGCGGATCTCGTGACGAAATACAAGGTCGTTCCGCCGGAATCGATGACGTGGGAGTTCGACGACATCGTTGCAGGCGGGCAAAACGACCGCTATGCCATGGTGCAGATGTTCGCGCCGTATGGCACACTGATCAACAATCCAAAACTGTCGAAAACGGGCGGCAGATGGGGCTGGACGACCGTGCCGGGCCCACAATCGAAGGATCAAGGGCGCACCTGGATTGACGGTCATGCGCTCGGCGTGCCGAGATACACGAAGAACAGGGAATGGGCCCTGGAGTTCATTCAGTTGGCCTGCAGCAAGCAGTGGATGAAGCGCTCGATGGTCCGCGGCAACGCCCCGCCGCGCCGCTCGGTGCTGGAGGATCCGGAGATGGTGAAGGCGATCGGCTGGCCACCCGTTGCGGCGGCCGCGATCGAGACCGGGTACCCAACGCCGGCCAACCCAACATGGGGCACGCTGGAAATCCAGTTGCGGAGTGGTTTGTCGCAGGCGCTCCTTGGCCAGAAGTCTCCAAAGGACACGCTGGACGCGGTCGCGAGCGACTGGCGCCGGAGCCTGCGACGAGCGGGGATCGGACGTTGATGGTTTGTGAGTGTCCGACCTGACTTCCGATTACCCACATCGTCGAGCGAGGCTGTAGCCTGTCGGGATGTCGGCGAGCCGTGTCCAGCCGCGCCACATGACGATGTTGCCGGCCGGGGGATCGCGGGTGCGCGCAAGATAGCCGCCGAGGCGGGCGACCTCGCTGACGCTGCCGTAGCGCCCCGCGCGCACGCACTCCTCGGCGAAGCGCTCCAGCTCGGGGGTGAGACCCACGTCCGGCACGGGGCGGCCCTCCGCGATA
>JAFASQ010000372.1 GCA_019244395.1 Solirubrobacterales bacterium
TGGCCGGTTGCCCGGCAGGACGCTGGGCCCGACGTGCGCGTCGAGCCAGCTGGCCACGGGCGCTGCTGCCCGCCACGTCGTATCAACGAATCGAAGTCCGCCGGCGCGGCTGATGTCTGGATCGAAGTTCAGCGCGGCGCCAAGCGAGAGACTCTTTCGGCGCAGCAGATCGATTCGTGGGTGATCGGTTCCGTATCCCCGCGGAGCGGTGGCGAGGCTCTTGCCCCAGATCTCCAGGCCCTTCTTCTCGGCCTGCGCGACGAGCTTGGCCATATCCGGCCCATGGTCATCCTCGGCCACGTGCGCGCGGTAGCGCTCCAGCTGGTCGCGGGCCATCACGTGGTAGCCGCTGCCAGCGACGAGACCGCCCGCGGAGATCGACGCGTACAAACCCTGGGCGGCGATCCCGGAGCCGTAAAGGACACCGTAGGTGTTCGTCTTGTAGGGCGATTTGTCGGCCGAGAAACGGATGTCGCGGTTCTGGCGAAACAGCTTGACCTCGCCGCCAAAGCGCTCGCTCAGCTCGCTCAGCAGTGCGTTCATCTGGCCGCGGATGGACTCTTCGAAGAAGTCTCGCCTGGCCGTGAAGTACTCCCGGCTGTTGTTCGTCGCGAGACCCTCGAACCACTGTTGCACCTCGGGCCCGAACCCCTCGAACCTGCTCATGGCGCGACGGTTACTCCACGCAAGCTGACCGGCACGTCCCAATCTTTCCAGGTCTATGCGGCGTAGCGGCTGCGGTGCGCTCAGCCGCGGGCACTCCGGTTAGACTGCCTCGCCGCGCTGCGCGGAAGTTTGAACCGGGGGGTCGCCATGACGCATCTTCGTGGGCTTGATGGCGAGGCTGTCGCCTCGCTGTTCCTGCACGCCCTGCCCGACGTGTCGCTGATGGTGTTCACCCCCGAGCTCAGGGTTGAATCAGTGGCCGGATCGGTGCCGACGTGCGATGGTCTGGGCACCTCGGAGATCGAGGGGACGTTCGCTTGGGAGACGTTGCCCCCGGCACACTGGAGCGTATGTGAGCCGCTGTTCCGGGCCGCGCTCCAGGGCGAGTCAAGCTCCGTCGAGATCCAGTGGGTCGGCCATGGCCGCTGGCATGTGGTCGGCGTCGAGCCGTTGCGGGATCCGGAGGGCGCAATCTCCGCTGGCTTGTGTTTCTGGCGCGAGGTCACCGAGCGAAAGCGGCTCGTCGAGGAACTGGAACAGCGCGGCCGGCTGATGGACCTCGCGCATGATGCGATCATCGTGCGCGAGCCAGTCGCGAGCGCCGTGGCCTACTGGAACCGCGAAGCCACTGCGATGTACGGCTACAGCGCCGAGGAGGCGCAGGGGCGGATCACCCATGACTTGCTCGCCACCCGCTTTCCGGCGTCCCGGGAGGCGGTCGACCAAGCGCTGCTCGAGGGTGGACGCTGGGAGGGCGAGCTGTCGCATTTACGGTCGGACGGTCGCCGAATCCTGGTCTCCTCCCGCCAGGCGCTGGTCCGCGGCGACCGGGGCGAGCCTCTGGCGGTCATCGAGCTCAACGCGGACATCACCGAAGCGAAGCGGGCGGAGGAGAAGCTTCGTGCCGCGGAGGAGCGCTTCCGCCGCCTGATCGAGTCCGCCCCCGACGCGATGGTGATCGTCAACCAAGACGGCCTGATCGAGCTCGTCAACGCTCAGGCGGAGCAGCTGTTCAAGTATCCGCAGACGGAGCTGATCGGACGACCGGTCGAGCTGCTCCTGCCCACGCGGTTCAGGGAGCGGCACAACGGACACCGCGAGGGTTTCGTCGCCCATCCTCGCACGCGCCCAATGGGCGTGGGAATGGACCTGCTCGCCAGGCGCAAGGACGGCAGCGAGTTCGCCGTGGAGATCAGCCTGAGCCCGCTGCGCACCGAGAGCGGGCTCCTGGTCTCGGCCGCGATCCGGGACATCAGCCTGCAGCTGCTTCACCAGCTCGAGCAGGCGCTCGTGCCGCGGATCAAAATCGACCCTCGCTGGAGGCTGGCCTGGCGCTATCACCCCGCCGTGCGGTCGATGCTGCTCGGCGGGGACTTCATCGGCGCGTGCGAGCGCCCTGACGGCTCACTCGCGCTCCTGATCGGCGATGTGGCAGGACACGGCGTCGCGGCGGCGGGCACCGGCGCGACGCTCCGCGCCGCGTGGCTCGGGGCCGCCCAAGGCGACGTTCCGCTCGAGGCGATCCCGCTGCTCCTTCACCGCCTCCTGACCAACCAGGCCGATCATCGCGCCAGTACCATGGCGACGGCGTGCCTCGCCGAGGTGGACGGAGAGGCTCGGGAGCTGCGTCTGATCCGCGCCGGCCACGACGCTCCGCTGTTGATCACACCAGGTGCGATCACCGGCTTGAACGGCGATCACGGACCAGCCCTCGGCCTGGGCAAGCCGCACGACTGGCCTCTGCAGCGACTGCCGCTTCCCGATGAGGGAGCGATCATGCTGTTCACCGACGGGCTGACGGAGCGTCGCGTCACCCCGGCGTCCGTCCGCAGGTTCGACGACCTGGCCCCTCATCTCGAAGCGGACAAGCTGCTCGCCCAACCGCCCGGCGAGGCGATCGACGAGCTGCTCGCGCAGATGTTTCCCGGCGGCACCGAGCAGCTCGACGACGATGTGGCGGTGATCCTGCTCAACCTCGCCCGAACCGGTTCGGCCGACACCCGAGCCGGCTCGGCCGACACCCGAGCCGGGGCATCAGCAGATCCACCTGCGTGACGGGGCCTATCGCATGATCCCGGTGTGCCCGAGCGAGTATCGGCCCGGTTGCGGCCAGACGCATACCCCGTGGGGTCCGTCACCGACCGGAACCCTCGCCAGCAGGCGCCCGGTTCGCGTATCGATCGCGTAGACCTGCGCGTCGTAGCGCCCCGAGAGCCACAGCACTCTCCCGGAGGCGGATACGTTGCCCATATCCGGGCTCCCGCCGGGGATGGGCCACGTCTTGACCACCTGCCGCGTCGCGAAGCTGACGACCGAGACAGCGCCCTCCGAACGGTCGGAGGCGTAGAGAAAACGACCATCCCGGCTCGGGTAGAGACCGTGGGCGCCGGCGCCGGTCTTGAGGAATCCGACCAGTCTGAAGCTGAGCGGGGAGATCTCCCACAGGCCGCCGTAGTTGAGATCCGCAACGTAGAACAGGCGACCGTCCGGGGAAAGTTTCACGTCCTGCGGTGAGGCGCCGGGTCGAAGCGGCACGCTCTTCACGACGCGCTCGTGCGGTATGTCGACCACGATCATCGACGAGCCGAACTCGCAGCTCACCAGCATGTAGCGACCATCGGCGGTGTAATCCGTGTGGTTGACGCCCGCGCACTGCGGCACGCTGAGCGAATTGTGCAGCTTCATCGTGTGGGCGTCCCGGAAGTCAAGGCGTCGCAGCCGCTCCGCCACGACGACCGCGTACCGCCCATCCGGCGTGTAGTACATGTTGTACGGATCCTCCACCGGAATCGGCGGCCCCGGGACGCCGTTGACCGGATTGATCGGGGTCAGGCTGTTGCCGTCGTCGTTCGCCACCCACAACGTCCGCAAGTCGTACGACGGGATCACGTGCTGCGGCAGGGCGCCGACCGCGAAGTGCCGGACGATGCGGTACGTGCGGGGGTCGATCTCGTCGACGGTGTTGCTCTCGCTGTTTGGCACGTAGATGAGCGGCCGGTCACCCCGCACGACGGGCGACAAATCTCCCGGTCCATCGGCCCCGTACACGTTGCGGGGGTCCGTGGCCCAAGACGGTTTCTGCGGCAGGACGCTCGTGCTCGTCCCAACCGTGCTCGTCCGCGCCGTAGGAGCCGTCGGGGAGTCGCCTCGGTGGCCACCGCCGCACGCGCCCACCGCCAGGGACAACAACGCGACTAGAGTCGCAACAGCGCGGCTCGCTGCGCAGCGCTTCACGCCGAGAGCGCGGTTCGCTGCGCGGCGCTTCACGCCGTCCCTCCGCGCGGCGTAAGCATGTACACGGACCGGCTCAGTACGCCGGTTGACCGGCGCCCTCCGGCAACCATGATCGCGTCGCCCACCGTCGCGGCACCGACATCGGACAGCGAGGTCGGGAGCCGCCCGGCCCCACGCACCTGTCCGCTCGCCGGATCGATGGCCAGGATGTCCGCCGTCTGGCTTCCCTGGACTCCGCCGCGGCCGCCGATCACGTAGACGCGGCCGCCGAGCGCGGCAGCGGCCGCGTGCGTGAGCGGATGCGGTAGGAGCCCGAGCTGCCGCACGCGTCCATTCGCCGGATCGAACGAGTAGATCTCGCGCGTGGCCTGATCGCCGCTCGTGCCGCCGGCGATGATCAGCCGCCCGCCGGACGTAGTCACCGCGGCGTAACGCACGGCGTGCGGGAGCCGCGCCACCACTCGGCCGATGCCGGAGCCCGGCCACGCGACGATCGTGTCGAGCGGCACCGCCCCGGTATACCCGCCCACGACATACACGGTGCCGCTGATCACCGCCGCGGCAACGTCCGAAGCGCCCACGGGAAGATGACCCGCAACGGTCGCGTGTCCGCTCGAATCGACCGCGAGGACGTTGCTGTACGACGGCTCCCCGCCCCCAAGCAGGTACGCCGTCCCGCCCAGCGAGGCACCCGCGGCGTCGTGCACGGCGTAGGGAAGCTCGCCGATCCGCTCGCTCCCGCTCCGGCCGGCGCTTACGATGTCCGCCACCGAAGCGGTGGCCTGATCCAGTCCGCCCATCAGCAGAAGCCGGTTCCCGAGCACCACAGTCGCCGGAAGCTGGACTGGCGCCGGCAGGTCGGCCACCCGCTCCGGGGTCAGCGCCGGCCGGACCTGCGCCCGGGCGGCTCGCCCGTGCCCTGCGGCCGCGCCGGTCCGGATGGTCGACGAGTGGGCGGCTGGGGCGTCGGAGCCCGACCCGCAGCCGCTGAGCAGCATCGCCGCGGCGATCACGGGCACGCCCAACCATGGCCGCTTCAGTCGAGCGAGGGCAAGGCGGAGCATGGTGAACGGTGACCTGAACACATCCTGAACGCTTGAGCCTGGTGACGCGGCTCATCGAGACAAACCGAGCCGCTCTTCCGGGCAAGGATTGCTAGGCATCCAGACGGACGAGCGACCGGCTATGCAAGCAGAAATTCCGGCCTAAGGGTTTGTTGAGATTTTGTGCCGCCTCATGTGTCGTTTCTCACTCGCGCGGTGTGTCTGCGCGGCGGCGTCGCCGCTCCTCGCGCCGGCCGGCGCCGTCAGTGGCGCGCGGCCGATCACCGCGGCAGGGAGCCGCCAGCCCGCTCGATCCACAACGTGTATACGTCGATGAACGCTTCCATAGCGGCGTCGACCGCTGCGACATCGCGAGTAGCCAGCAAGTCGAGCAGGAGCCCACGCGTGATCGCGACACCGAGCCGCGCGTGGGCCCGCGCTAGCTCCGGCGGGACCCCGAGCGATACGTTGATCTCGGTGGCCGGGCCCAGCCAGTCGTCCACGATCCCGTCCAACAGCTCCGTCGTGTGCGGCCGTCCTTGCAGTGCCTGTCCGTAGATCTCGAAGAACAGGCGCTCGTTGGGCCACAGGGCAGGATCGGAGATGTGCTTCCACCAGGCCCGCATCGCCTCCCCGACTGGTTGGTCGGGATCGGGCAGAATCTGCGCCAGGAGGCCGCGTTGACGAGCCTCGACGGTGCGAACGATCTCGACCCACAGGCGCTCTTTGGAGCCGAAGTGGTGGATGAGCATCCGGTGGCTCGTCCCAAGCGCGGCGGCCAGACTGCGCAAGCTCACGTCGGCGAGTCCATGCTGCGCGACGTAGTCGATCGCGCCGTCGAGCAGGCGCTCCCTTGGCGATTTGCCAGTCACGCCGGCCCACTGTACCATGTGGTACATGAGATCGGTCCGAGAGCCGCCGCTCAGCGAGCGCGCGGCTGCCCCGTGAGCCCCGCCTCGACCCGCGGCCGATTCCGGTCACGGGTCTTTTCGAGGCCCACCTCACCGTGGCGGACCTCGATCGCTCCGTAGCGTTCTACCGCGACGTTGTCGGACTGCCCGTCGCGCTGGAGGTGCCGGAGCGCGGCGCGGCGTTCCTGTAGATCGGCGGCACCGGCGAGGCGATGCTCGGCCTGTGGTCGCTTGGCTCAGCTCCTATGGGGGCTGTCCCTCCACGTAGCGTTCAAGGCACCGCTCGAGGCGGTCACGGTAGCATGCGAGCAACTGCGAGCGCGGGGCGTGACGCCGCTCTCGTTCTTCGGCACCGAGACCGATGAGCCAAGCGTCATCGGCTGGATGCCGGCCGCCGCGGTCTACCTGCGCGACCCGGACGGGCACTTACTCGAGTACCTGGCGATGCTCGACGAGAACCCCCGGCCCGAGCGCGGAATCGTGCCGTGGTCGGAATGGACACGCTGATACCGCAGCCACGGCCCCGCCTGAGCGGAGTCCCGCCACCGCCGCGGCCTGGCCGCTGAGTGCCACTCTCCACCGGAACGTGGCGCGACGTCGAGTTCGACGCCCGCAAGCTCCGCGCGGTCGGGATGGTCGCGGTGGTGCTGGTGCGGTCGTTCGCCGCGCCCGTGCCCAGGCGGCCATCCCGCGCCGCTCGAGCATCGCCAACTCCAACCGGCACCCGTCCGGCGAGCGCGACAGCCCGGCGGCGGGATCTGGGTCACGTGATCCTGGTTGACGTTCGGATCGCCGAAGCTCACGTACTCAATCGAGCGCTGATAGAAGTCTGCCTGCCACGGCGGCGACATGCGCTTCGTGAGAGCCCCTGGCTCGGACCCCGGGTCGGACTCGTCGGGATTGGTTTCGTCGTGGGGCGGGCTGTGTGTCAAAACTTCCGGGCCGACTCACGTCGCCGCGGCGCCGATCGCCACGAGCGAGTCAATCCCACCGCTGCACGCGTCCCGAGCCGCGGTGATCGTGAGGCGCGCAGAGAGTCCCCCCGGAAGAGGGTCGCCACCTCA
>JAFASQ010000410.1 GCA_019244395.1 Solirubrobacterales bacterium
GTCGCGGGGGCGTCGACCGCCCCGGGCGCGCCGGTGATCGATTGGTACAGCAACGGGGGCGCGAACCAGAGCTGGACCTTCAGCCAGCATGGAACGGACAACGGTACACCTGTATACGAGATCGTCAACCAAAACAGCGGCCAGTGCCTGACCACTGACGGCGTCGCCGCTGATCAGGTGTATCAGCTCCAGTGCACCGGAAGTCCGATACAGCTGTGGGCGACGGGGTTGACGGGACAGGACCTTTCGGATCGCACAATCCGCAACGAGTCCAGCGGGCTCTACCTGGACGTCAACGGCAACAGCCCGTGGCCCGGGGCGGCGATCGACACCTGGTACTACAACGGGGATTCCAACCAGGGCTTCGCGACTGACTGACCGAGTCAACTCGACCTCACGCGTGCGCCAGTGCCGGCCAATTTGGCCGGCACTGCGCTTGTCCACCACCGAGGCCCGCGAGCCGGCCGTCGGTGTAGACGGGCAGGCCGCTGTGCGCCTGGGGATCTGCCAGCGGAAGCCCGCTGGACCCGGAGCTCGCGTGCCGATCCGACGCTGTCGCGGACGAGGAGCTCCCTAAAGACGTCGGGGGTGGCGTCTAAAGCGGTTCCGGGCAGCGTCTAAAGAGGTCGACAAGAGAATGTGTGATTACCCGATGTGCAAATCCGTGTCGGCTGCGACAGTGCTCGTCGATGAGCACGCCACAAGTCCGATGCATCAGCACCTTGCCGACCGCGCACGAGCCGGCGCGACCTGAGCCGAGCGGCCCGCGCGAACCGACCAAGCCGGGGGGCACGAGTGGGCAACCGAAACCGAGCGGCTGAGCCGGCGTCACGGCCATTCCCGGCGAGTGCCGGCGTCGCCTCGGAAACCGACCGTGCTCTACTCGAGCGGCTGCGTCGCGGTGACGAGCAGGCGTTCGAGGCGCTCGTAGACCGGCATCACGAGGCGCTGCGACGCGTTGCGCGGACGTTCGTGCCCACCGCCGCGGCGGCCGACGATGTCGTCCAAGAGACGTGGTTGGCGGTGATGTGCGGCCTTGACCGCTTTGAGGGCCGGTGCGCGCTCCGCACCTGGATCTTCAGGATCCTGGTCAACCGCGCGAGGACGCACGCGACTCGGGACGCGCGCCACGTGCCGTTCTCGGCCATCGAGCAGGACGAGGGCCCGGCCGTCGATCCGGCCGCGTTCGACGCCGATGGTCACTGGCTAAGCGTTCCGCCTCGGCTGGAAGCCGACCCCGAAGCCAGCGTGCTGGCCGCCGAGCTACGCCGGCACATCCTTCTAATCATCGATGCGCTCGCGCCCGCGCAGCGTGCGGTGATCACGCTCCGCGATCTGGTTGGATTCGAGTCCGAAGACGTCTGCTCGCTACTGCACATCAGTGAAGGGAACCAGCGCGTGCTGTTGCACCGTGCCCGGGCCCGCGTGCGCGCCGGGCTGGCGGAGCTAGTGGAGGCCCCCGGCTAATGCGCTTCTGGCGCCCCCACCGCCGTCGTCGTGACCCACTGGTCTGTCGCGAGTTCGTCGAACTGGTGAGCGACTACCTCGACGCCACTCTACCCCGGCACGAGCGGGCGCGCTTCGAGGCCCATATTGCCGAGTGCGATGGCTGCGCCGGCTACCTCGAAGACATGCGACGCCTGATTGGGTCGCTGCACGATCTCCCCGACCCGCCGTCAGATCCAACCACCCGCGCGGTCCTGCTCCGGGCCTTCCGGGACCTGCGCGGCCAACCCTGACGCTTGCCCGGGCGAGAACGACCCTGCCGGTACGGGGGGGTGCGGTCTCAGCGAGCCGGTAGCAGGCCCAGCTTGTGGGCGACCGCGGCGGCGTCGACGCGCCGCTTGGCGCCGAGCTTGCGCAGGATGTTCGAAACGTGCACGCCGGCCGTGCTCGGGCTGATATAGAGAGCCCCGGCTATCTCGCGATTGGTGAGGCCCTGGCTCAGCAGCTCGAGCACGGCGAGCTCGCGCGGGGTCAGATCGGCTGCCGCCGCGGCGTCGCCCGGCGCGGCGGCCGTCCCCTCGAGCGCGTCGAGCGCATCGACGGTCCGGTCGATCATGCAGTCGAGCGATCGCGCCCGCCCCTCGGCGCGGGCGGAGCCGAACCTGGGCGCGCCCAGCTTGCGCGCGAGCTGAGCGGCCGCCGCGTCGCGGTCGGGCGCCTCGACCGGCGGGATCGGGGTGCCCAGCTCCTCGCGGAGCGCCTCGGCGGCGGCGAGGACCTCCGCGGCCAGCTCCGGATCGTGACGGACCAGCACCGCGCCGGCGATCTCCTCGAGCACACTGGCCACCCGCCAGCGGTCGCCGAGCTGCTGGTGGCTGAGGAGCGCTTCCCTGAGCGTCGGGGCGAACTCGCCGACGGGCCGGCGCATCCTGCGGGTAGCGATCGCCAGCTCGTGCAGGGACCAGGCGATGCCCTCCTGGAAGCCGATAGCGCGCGCGTCCGCCAGCGCCCGCTCGAGACGCTCTCGGGCGAGGGGGAGATCTCCGCGATACAGTGCGCAGGCACCGAGATTGACCAGCGCCGTGGCGCCGAGTTGAAGGTTGCCGACCCGTGTGAACTCGCTGAGTGCGGCGGCGGACGTTTCCTCGGCCGCTTCTGTGTTGCCGCGCAGCCACTCCACGAATCCCAGGTAATCCTGCGAGGCCGCAACGCCCTCTGCGTGTCCGATCTCGCGCCAGGCCGCCAGGCTGCGCTCGTGCAGCGCGCGGGCCTCGTCGTAGCGAGCCTGCTCGCGCGCGATCGATCCAAGCCGCTGGAGCGCGATCGCGGCGGCGCGCTGGTCGCCCTGCGGGCCGACGATCGCGAGCGCGGCCTGCAGATGCTCGGCGGCCTCCGTGTAGTCGCACTGGAGGAATGCAACCGAACCCGCCCTGAGGCGGATTGCCGCGCGTCGGCGGTCGGACAGCTCGCCGGCGCGACCCAGGATCCGCTCGAACCACATCCGTGCCTCGCTGTAGAAGCCGCGGCGGTACCAGAAGGGCCATAGTGACGCGGCGAGGCGCGCAGCTTCCTCGATCGCCTCGGCCTCGAGCCAGGCCAGGGCCTCGATCATGTTGTCGTGGTCGGCCTCGAGCCGCTCGAGCCACGTGGCCTGGCCGGCGCCACCCAGCCCGGTGCGGGCATGGACGGCCAGCGCCGAGAAGTACTCGGCGTGGCGCCAGCTCACGGTCGGCGCATCTGGCTCGTCCCACAGCTTGGCTGCGGCATATTGGCGGACGGTGGCCAACAGCCGGTAGCGCGGCCCCTGCGGATGATCGACCACCTGAACGAGCGAGCGATCGATCAGCACGGCCAGCAAGTCGAGCACTTCGGCGGCGTCGAGTAGGTAGCCGGCGCAGACGAACTCCCCCGCCGCCAGCGAGAAGCTGCCGCGGAACACGCCGAGCCGGCGGAACAGCCGCCGCTCGTCGGGTTCGAGCATGCGGTGACTCCACTCGAGCATCGCCTCGAGGGTGCGATGGCGCTCCGGCGCCCGCCGGCCGGGGTGGCGCAGGACGCTCCGGTCGCGTTCGAGCCGGCTGGCGATCTGCGCGACGGACAGGACCGGTACGCGGGCGGCCGCCAGCTCGATCGCCAGCGGCATCCCGTCCAGCCACCGGCAGATCCGCCGGATACTGTCGCGGACGCCGGGCGCGTCCGGATCGAACGTGCTCAGTGCCTCGATGGCCCGTTGGACGAAGAGCGAGACCGCGCCCCCGTCCTCGTCGCCCTCGGCGTGGTTGGGCTCGTCGCGTGCGTCGACGGCCAGACCGCCGACGCGCCACACCTGCTCGCTCGGGACGCCCAGCGGCTGGCGGCTGGTCGCGACCACGCGCAGCGACGGGGACCGCTCGAGCAGCCCCACGA
>JAFASQ010000494.1 GCA_019244395.1 Solirubrobacterales bacterium
CGCATGGCACCTGCGTCGAGCACCGGCGACCGCGGCCGGCCGTAGGCGTCGCTGAAGACGTGGCGGCCTGAGTGTCAATCTGGCGCTGGAGGACCTTGGCTGCTCGGGCGGCTGTCGCTAGTGCCCTCCGGCGACGCGAGCTTCCTAACTTCCCGATCCAGCCCGGCGACCCGAGAACCGAGTGACTGCGCGTGGACCGGCGATGCCGCTCCGTCCGCAGAACGCTGGAGCGCCGACTCCGCGCGACGCTGCTTGACCCCGGCCTCGAGGGGAGTCCGGCGTGTGCGTCGCGAAGCGCCGAACGTCGTCCTCGATCCAGTGCCAGAGGCCAGTTCCGCTGGGCGCATCGAGATCGATGTGCACATTCACAGTCCCATCGCCGTTGCCGCTCCAATGCAACGCCGCGCCACGCTTGCGCGGCTCGCGCACCCCCCACTTGTCAGACCCGCGCTTTGCGAAGTAGTCGCTCGTGTAGCCCCCATCAAGGAGCGCTAGGTGAGGACCCTCCTGATCGGTCGGCTTGAACACGGCCTCTCCCCGCGTGCCGACCCAGGTGACCTGTTCGACATACCGCCAGTAGGGGCCCATGAGTTCGCGCAGGAGCCCGAGAACGCGGCCAAGGTCGGGCTGCTTCTTCATTCCATCGGCCACCCACGGCGCAATCGGATCTTCGTGCTGCTGCTCCGGCACCGTCTTCCCCTCGCAGGCGAGCAACCGGGTCACGGCCCGATTCCCAACCGTGCGCTGCAGCATCAGGAGTCGCTCAGCCGGACGGTGAGAGCGCTAGCTGCGAGTGGCGCCGCCGCGTTCAGCGACCTGCGCGCCGTGACCGGCGATCGTGCTCACGCACCCCACCATCCAAGCAGCAGGACAGCTGCGGCACAAGAGCACACGTACCGGATGTGGCACGGCGGACGCTAGCTCGGGTGATTCTGCGAATGCGGCGAGATTACTGCGCTGTGGGCGGCTATAAAGCAGCTCCCGCCACACCGCGTCGCGTCTCCGCTCGATGCTGACCCTTGTCGCGATCAAGTGGACCTGTCGGGTGGCTCCGCAGCGGCTACTGCGGTGCCGCCGGCGCGGATATGGTTTGCGCGAGGAAAGATAACGGGCGATTGTTCGAACGGCCGCCGTTGGACGGCTGCCGGCCCTACCTCCGATCGGCGTTAGCGCGATCGTGTCATCGCCGCCTCGGGAGAGGCCGTTCCTTCCGGCCGGTGCCGGTCCCGAGTCGGCGGCGGGGACTCAGCGTCGACTCGGGGACCGGCAGGGACGTCATTTCACCCCGTCAGGGCGTCTGCCTCCCCGACTCGCGAAACAGAGTCGGTGCAAACGCAACCAGGTCTTTACGCCACGTGTCCCAGACGTGGCCGTAGATCGCTCCGATGCTGGCGCCAGGAACGTACGTGTACGTGATCGCGTTCTGGTCGAAGAACGTCAGCGTGGGTTGCAAGGCGTTCGCCAGGAGCGGGATTGCCTGCGGTTCCTCGTCGCCCTGACTGATCCAGATCTCCTTGATCACGCCCTTCCTCTCTGCGCGGGCCACGCCGTGGATCAGGTCGGGATGATTCTGGGTGAGGTCGGTGATCTGGGCGGGGAACAGGGCTCCGTTGCTGAACAGGCCGTAATAGCTGAAGTCGGTCGGGTTTGTGAACAGGCCGTCCCGCGTATGGAAGCTGCCCGCAGAGAGCCCGGCGAGCGCGCGGTTGCGCGATCCTGGGAGGGTTCGGTAGTTGTGCTCGATGTAGGGGACGATTGTGCCGAGCAGCTCCTGCTGGATGAACTGATCCGCGGTGACCGACGCGTTCAGCCCGCCGGAGGTCCCGACGTTCGTATCGGGCATAACGACGATCATCGGCTTAACCTTGTGCTGCGCGATCAGGTTGTCGAGGATGAAGTTGGCGCGCATGTTCACGACCCAGTCGGTGTCGTTCCCTCCCGCACCGTGCATGAGGTACAGAACGGGATAGCCGTCGTTGCTGTTGTAGTTCGGCGGCGTGTAGACCGTCATCCGCCGCTCGGTCTGGCCGAGCGTCGAGTAGTAATTCACCGTGGCCACGGCGCCATGCGGAACATTCGTGTTCGCCATGTACTGCGAGGCGTCCCCCGGCACCATCACCATGCTCCAGGCTCCGATGGAACTGAAGGAGCCGGGCGTACCGGTCCAGATGTCGCGGTTGTCTGGATCGGCCACGTGCGCGCCGTCGACGGTGAAGTTGTAGCCGTACCAGTTCGCGCCGGCGGGCGGCTCAACCGTGATGTACCAGAGTCCGCCCGATCCCTCGCTCATCGGGAAGGCGTCCGCCGCGGGCGAGAGCCCAAGCATGTTCTGGAAGTTCAGTTGCACGCCGGTGGCCTGCGGCGCGGTCAGGCAGAAGGTGATGGTCCCGTCGGAGTTGACCGTCGGGCCAGCGCACGTGGTCGGAACCGGCCCAGTGGTTGGCGTTGCCGAATTGACCACCGTCTGAGAGGTGGCCGCGGGTGTGACTCGAGCTGTCGCCTTGCTTGGCGCCGCGGATGCCTGCGTACCGAGAGCGACGACTAGGGCGCCCGCCGCGCCCAGGGATAGAACGACGGCATACACCAGCCGTCGCAGTGAACGTGCCATAGACACTCTCCTGCCTCCTTCGGTGGCCACTCTCAGGCGGAGCGGCCGAATCGTTTGTACGTTACTGCCGCGGTCTGGCAGCCTGCTAATCAGCCGCGCGGCCCGGCAAGCGATGGCGCGGACCGACTCACGCCGCCCACTGCTGGGAACGTGAGCAAACTGCGTGAAATCCCGCATCGGTACGAGCTCGGGCCGACGCTGCGATAGCGCCCGCTTTCTGCGTAACACGACCACGAGCCCCATCTCAAACCTACACTCCGCATACTAAACCTACCTAACATGAGGACCCGACACACGATTGTGACTCCGCCCGCGCTGCCTGTATACCCGCAGCCCACGACAAAACACGCCCCTCAAGGGGCCGGAGGCATGGGGTATGCGGGGTGATCATCGTGCTCTGGCGT
>JAFASQ010000460.1 GCA_019244395.1 Solirubrobacterales bacterium
GGTGGCGGACCCGGGCGCGGTGGCGGCCGGCGCCGGCGGGGTGGCTGACCCGGGCGCGGTGGCGGACGCGTGCGCGGCGGTGGCAGGCGGGCGCGCGGAGACGGACGGGGGCGCGGTGGCGGGCATGCGGCGGCGAGTGTGGCAGCCCGGGACCGGCGGGTGGCGTCGCCCGAAGGCAGTCGCGGAGCAGGAGCCGGTACCGGCGGCCCGAAAGAGCGTGCCAGCTAAACTGGCCGGTCAGTTTCGGTGCCGACGTGTCCGCCCGCGCGCCGAAAACGCCCCGCCGGAGCCCCCCGAGATGAGTCGACGCGAACGACAGCGCCGCCGCAGGCATAACCACGGACATCCCGTGGGCAAGGTGCTGCTGATGACCGGGATCCTGATCGTCTGCGGTGCGGCGATCGCGGCGCTGCTGGCGGTCGGGTGGGTGGTGGCGACGGCGGATTCGGCGCCGAACCTGAGCCAGCTGCACGCACGGCACGCCAACCCGCCCACCGAGATCTTCGCCTCGGACGGCTCGCTGCTCGGGTACGTGCGCACCAACACCGTGTTCAACTACGTATCGCCGAACCAGATTCCCAAGCGGCTCAAGCAGGCAACCATCGCGATCGAGGACCGGCGCTTCTACCAGCACGGCGCGCTCGACTACCAGGGCATCCTGCGCGCCGGGGTCAAGGACCTACTCGGGCAGGGCAACTCACTGCAGGGCGCATCCACGTTGACCATGCAGCTGGTCAACCAGACCTACATCCCTGAGAGCTATCGCAAGCGCCGCGACCTCAAGTACAAGATCGCGCAGGCCAAGCTGGCCCTGCAGCTCGAAAACAAGCATTCGAAGGACTGGATCCTCAACCAGTACCTGGGCAGCGTCCCGTACGGGACGACCAACGGTGAGGAGGCGGTTGGTGTCGGCGCCGCAGCGCTGATGTTCTTCAACAAGCCGGTGTGGAAGCTGAACCTGGCGCAGATGTCGCTGCTGGCCGGCTTGCCCCAGTCACCCACCCAGTACAACCCGACGGTCGACCCGAAGCTCGCCAAGACCCGGCGTAACGCGGTGCTCCAGTCGATGGTGCAATCGCGTTACATCCCCCAGGGTCTGGCCAACGCGGTGATCAAGCAGCCGCTCCAGATCCACCCGAACGCGCGCTTCATCCAGCACAACCAGCCGTACATCTTCGACTACATCCAGCAGCAGCTGATCAACGAGTTCGGCGCCACCCGGGTCCAGACCGGCGGGCTCAAGGTCTACACGACGATCGACCTGAAGAAGCAGGCGGAGGCTGAGGCCGCGATCCACGCCCACGAGGGCGGGCCGGTTCTCACCGCTCAGCCGGCCGCCGCCCTGGCCAGCGTCGATCCGAGCAATGGCCACGTCCTGGCCATCGCCTCCTCGGCCACCTACGACCAGACCAAGTTCGACTATCCCGTCCAGGCCGAACGGCAGACCGGGTCGGCGTTCAAGGTGTTCGCGCTGATGACGCTCATCCACGACTACGACGGCGATCCCAACAAGACCTACTACACGTCCAAGTTCCTGCCGACGGGATGGCTGCCCGCGGACCCGACCTGGTCGGTCCATACGGCCGAGCAGACCTACCAGGGGAATATCAACATCACTCACGCGACGACCGTCTCCGACAACACCGTGTTCGCCCAGCTCGCCGCCGACCTGGGCTGGACCAAGCTCGACGCAACCGCGCACGCGATGGGCATCACGTCGCCGCTCGATGCCTTCCCGTCCGAGGTGATCGGCGGGTTGCACAACTGCTGCACGATGCTCGAGATGGCCGACGCCTACGCGACCCTGGCCAACCAGGGCGTGCATGTTCCGACCACGATCATCAGCAAGGTCGTGTTCCCGGACGGCAAGGTGGCCGACCTAGGCGATCCGCCCCACACCCAGGTGTTCAGCGACGGCGAGAGCTATGAGGCGACTCAGGTCCTGAAGACCGTGATCCAGAGCGGTACCGGGACCGCCGCCGGCTACGGTTGCCCAGCGGCGGGTAAGACCGGAACGGCGGAAAACCTCGCCAACGCCTGGTTCGTCGGGTACACGCCCAAGCTGTCGACGGCGGTCTGGGTGGGGTATCCACAAGGCAACATCGGGATGGGCCCCAACGGCTTCGGCGGCACGCTGGCGGCGCCGATCTGGCACGACTACATGTCGCAGGCCTCCGACGGCTACTGTGGCGACTTCCCGCAGCCGACCACCTCCTGGTCAGGCGTCGCCTTCACCGGGCCGCGCTCGTCCTCCAACTCCTCGCCGAGCTCGCCGAATTCGGGAACTGGCGCGACCGCGCCGCCGGTGTACAACAACCCGCAGCTCTTCGCCCCGCCGCCCACGACGACCACCAAGCCGGCGACGCCGCGGCCGAAGGCACCGACGACCACGGTCCAGTCGGGCGGCGCCGCGCCGCCGGGCGGTGGCCACGGCAATGGCCACGGTGGCGGACGCGGCGGACACGGCGGTGGTGGCGGCAAGCACGGCTAGGGGCGATCCTGCCGCGGGGATCGCTTTTCTTGGACGGACCGGAATACCCACTACTCTTACGGAAACCCGGGGCTGTGCCCACGATTGCGCGCGGCCCGGATAAGAGGATCTGCACGCATGCCCAAGGAAGAGAAAGTCGAACTCGAAGGCGAGGTTGTCGAGGCTCTGCCGAACGCGATGTTCCGCGCCAAGCTCGACAACATGGATCGCGTCGTGCTCGGTCACGTGGCCGGGAAGATGCGCCGCTTCCGGATTCGCATCCTGCCCGGGGATCGCGTCCGGGTCGAGCTCTCGCCGTACGACCTGGATCGCGCGCGGATCGTCTACCGGCACCGCTGAGCCCCTCGCGGGCGGATGCGTGAGCTCGAGCTGATCGAGGTGCTCGAGCGTCGGCTTGCGGGCACCCGCGGACGGGTCGTCCGCGGCCTGGGCGACGATGCCGCGGTGGTGCGGGGCGACCGCTACGCGGTGACCTCGGTCGACGCGATGATCGAAGGCGTGCACTTCCGCTCGGACCAGCTGGCGCCCGCCGAGATCGGGCATCGCGCGCTGGCGGCGGCAGCGTCGGACCTGGCGGCAATGGCCGCGCGCCCGGGCGAGGCCTACCTGGTGCTTGGCCTTCCGTCCGGATTTGAGGCCGAGCGCGCGGTCGCGTTGGTCGAGGGCGCCCACGAGCTGGCCGACACGGTCGGGATCACGATCGCGGGCGGCGACGTGACGCGGGCGCCGGCGCTGACCGTTTCGTTCACGGTGGTGGGCTGGGCACACGACGCGGGTGAACTGGTCGGGCGCGACGGCGCGCTGCCCGGGGACCGGGTGGCGGTGACGGGCACCCTGGGCGCGGCGGGGGCAGGACTCGCGTTGCTCGAGGGGCGCGCCGGCAGCGGGCTTGACGCGAAAGCGGCAGCGGCGCTGCGGGAGCGCTACGCCCGGCCGTGGCCGCGTCTGAAGGAAGGTCGAGAGCTGGCCGAACGCGGCGCGCGCGCGATGATCGACCTGTCCGACGGGCTGGCCACCGACGCGGGGCATCTGGCGCGACGCAGCGGCGTTCGGCTCGAGCTGCGACTCTCGGCGCTGCCGCTGGCGCCCGGCGTCGCCGAGGTGGCACGCGAACTGGACAGTGACCCGGCGGCCTTCGCCGCCACCGCGGGTGAGGACTACGAGTTGTGCGTCTGCCTGCCGGCCCGGAGCGCGACCCAGTTCAGCAACGTGACCTGGATCGGGTCTGTCGTGGAGGGACCGCCCGGCGTGGTGTTCGCCGACGCGGCCGGTCCGCTCGCCGGATACGAGCACTCGTTCTGAGCGAGCCGGCGCATGATGGCGTCGGCCACGGCGGTCGTGTCGACGCGGTACTGGCCTCGCTCGATCTGTCGCTTCAACACGGCCGGATCCATAGGGTCACTGTACTCGAGTGAATCGAGGCGCCGGCATCGGGTCTGGACCCCAATTCGGTTCGGAGCTGCGCCTCGCTCCGGGGGGCGTCCGTGCCTGCGCCGGGCACGGATGCCCGGCGCAACCGGCCCCATGGACGCCGCCGAAGGCGGCCCAAAATCACGCGTGACGGCGGGTCCTAGTGGCGCGACCGCGGGCGCTCAGAACCGTGTCCTCATCGCCGGAGCGCGGACTTGGTGCCGCCGGGCGAGCCTGGACCGGCATAGCTGAGGGGCCCGCGCACGGTGATCGGCATCTCGGCGGGGCGTGGTCGCGGCTGGCGGGCGATCCGCACGATCATCGCGGCCAGGCTGACCACGCAGCCCAGCAGGATGCTCCATTCGATCGCGCTTGTGAGGGAGACACTCCCGCCCGCGAGCATGAGGACAGCATTCCAGGCGGCAGCCGCCGGGCCGAGGCCCAGCAGGGTGGCGTAGTAGTAGGCGGCCAGGATCCCCGGCGCCAACCCGGCCGCGAACAGCAGGACAGCCCAGGGCACGCGCACGCGCCGCGCGGGGGCGACGATCCACATCCAAAGGTGGAGGGCGGGGACGACTAGGGCGGCGGCGAACGGATTGGTCAGCCAGATCACGAGGGCGACCACGCACAGAACCAGCAGGAAGGCGGCGGCCGCGCCGGGCGAGGTCTGGTCGTCATCTCCAGCGCGGCGCCGGGCGGCCCGGCGGCCGTTGGCCCGCTCAGGTTGCGGCGAGGACGCCTGGGAGGACCAAATGTGTCGCTCGACCCGCCACCGGACGGCGAAGCCAAGGAGGATCAGGCATCCTAGCCCGGCCAGGATGCCTGCGGCTTTGCCGTCGAGGGTAAGAGCGTCGCCGCCGACGGGCCCGGGCGGCGCGGTATCGATGACGCCGGTGACGCGCAGGCCAACGACGACCAGGGCGGCGAGCACGAACGGCAGGCAGGCCGACAGCACCCAGAGGACCCAACGGGCGATGCGGTGACCACGCCGGCGCGCCCGGGCCAGCCCGTCGACCGTCGCGGCCAGCACGGGCAGGATCAGCGCCAGCACCAGGACGCGGATCGCCCACGCGGGGATCAGCTTGCCCTGCCAGCGCAGGTAGGAGGATGGTCCGGGGACGGACGGTCCCGCCCCGAGCGCGCTCACCGTCTGCAGGATGCTTCGCCCAAACCCGCTGATCTGGCTTGCGCTGGTTGGCTCGCCGGCCGCCGGCGTACGAGCGCCGGAGGCCGAGACGAGCACCGCCGGATCGCCGGCCGCGGCGAACGGACGCTGCTCGGAAGCGGCGAGCGGGAAGGCCAGATGCAAGAACTGGCCGCCCAGGCCCTCGTCGGAGGCGGTGTCGTTGGCCTGCTCGGAGAGCGCCGCGGCGGCGGTGTTACGCAGCAGCGGCGGCGCGGCTAACTGGGTATCCGACCAGGGCAACACCGCCGGCGAGCGGGCCTGGAGGGCCGCCATGTCGCCGAGGACGATCACCGCGTCAACCGGTCGGGGCAGGGTCCGCGCGAGCTGCGCGGCCCCGGCCGCGCCGACGTGCGCACTCGTCGAGGCGAGCACGATCGAGCGCTCCTGGGTCTGGGAGCTCAGATCGTGAGCGAGTTCGAGGAGGACGGCGGTGCCGGAAAGATCGGCCGGCGAGCCCGGTCGCGAGGAGTCGCGGTGCGCGACGACCACGATCGTGCCGGGCGTGGTGCCCGCGAGGGTCCCGGTCACCGTCTGGATCGTCCGCGGCCCGTCGACGGTGCGCGCGGAGAAGGCAGCGCGGTGTACGAAGAACCCGTCGGAGGTGAGAGCGCCGGCCACGACGTCGGCCACCTGGTTGTCCCCGTTCGATCCGGGCTTTCGGTTCGGATACCGCGCGGCGAGCGAGATCATCGTGGCGTAGGCGCCCGGTCCGTTGAATGAATCGGGCACGAGCGTGGCGCCGAGCGGGGCGGCCTGGCTGCCCAGCGAGAACGCGACGACGATCAGCGCAAAGGCGACGATCATCATCGCGTTTCGATAGATCCGCGGATCGAGCATGCCTTGCTGAGGGTAACCCGCCACCCGGAGCGTGGGTGGCTGCTGGCACTACTCTTTTGCTGCAAACAGGAAGGACTCAGTGGCAGATCGCTCGGCGCGCATCCTGCTCGTGGACGACGAGCAGTCGATCCAGACGCTGCTCTCATATCCGTTGCGCAAGGAGGGCTACGACGTGGTGCAGGCGACCGACGGCCGCCAGGCGCTCGACCGCTTCGACGAGCAGGCGTTCGACCTGGTGGTCCTGGACCTGATGCTGCCCAAGGTGGACGGGCTCGAGGTTTGCCGGCGCCTGCGTAGCCGCAGCTCGGTACCGATCATCATCCTCACCGCCAAGTCGGAGGAGATCGACAAGGTGGTGGGGCTCGAGCTCGGAGCCGATGACTACATCACCAAGCCGTTCTCGCTGCGCGAGTTCTCCTCGCGGATCAAGGCCGCGCTGCGCCGGGCCGAGATGGTGCGCCCGGTCGAGGCGGCAGCCGACGAGGCGCCGCTGGAGATCGGCGACATGCGGATCGACTTCGCCAAGCGAACGGTCCGGGTGCGCGAGCGCGAGGCGCCCCTGACGTTCGTGGAGTTCGAGATCCTCTCGGCGCTGGCCCGCGCGCCGGGACGGGTGTTCACGCGCGACATGCTTCTGGCGCGGATCTGGGGCGACTCCGCCTACCGCGATCCGCGGACCATCGACGTTCACATCCGCCATCTGCGCGAGAAGCTCGAGCGCGATGCCAAAGCGCCCGAATACCTGTTCACGGTCCGCGGTGTGGGCTACCGGTTCCGCGACACGGAGGGCTAGCCGTGCGGCGAACCACCGGTCGCCGGGTCAGCCTCTCGCTGCGCAACCGCCTGGTCCTGGTCTTCTCGGCGATCGTCTTCGCTGCCCTGGCCGTGCTGTACCTGTACGTCACGCCCGGGTTGGAGTCGCGGCTGCTGAGAGATCAGGAAGCAGGGTTGGCGGCCAACGCGCGGGCGCATTCGGGCGCGATCGCGCGGACGGTGGGGAGCTCTGACCCGCTGTCGCTCGTGCAGAACCACGTCAACGCGGCGGCGCTGGCCACCGGCAACCGGGTCACGCTGCTGCTCGTAAACGAGGTCGCGGGCGGCCGTGAGCTGTCGGCGCTGGCGGACTCGAGCCGCCGCTCGGCCACCGCGGCGCTGTCGTTCGCGGTGGCCCGCCGGGCCGCCGCCTCAGGCCGACTGGAGACCGGCACCGAGAGGACGCCCGCCGGCATCGTGGGCGAGGCCGCCTATCCGGTCGTGTTCCGGGGGCGGGTCGCGGCCGTCGTCGTGTACTCCGCGCCCAGCTCGAACATCGCCCGCACCGTGGCCACCGTGCGCCACCAGATCCTGGTTGCGGGCGCCATCGCGCTGCTGCTGGCCCTGCTCGGCAGCTACCTGGTGGCGCGCGCGCTCGCGCAGCGAGTCAAGCGCCTGGAGCTGGCCGCCGAGCAGGTCGCGGCGGGCAACTTCTCGGAGCCGATCCCTGTCGATTCACGCGATGAGCTGGGGCAGCTCGCGGTCGCCTTCAACGAGATGCAGCGCCAGCTGACCCAGCTCGAGTCCGCGCGGAAAAAATTCATCGCCACCGCTTCGCACGAGCTCCGGACTCCGATCTTCTCCCTGGGAGGATTCGTGGAGCTGCTCGAGGACGAGGATCTCGATCCGGACACGCGCAGGCGGTTCCTAGAGCAGGTTCGCGATCAAGTGGAGCGATTGCGCAAGCTCTCGGTCGATCTGCTGGATTTGTCGCGCCTGGAATCGGGATCTCTCGAGCTGCGCCCCGAGCAGGTCGATCTGAGCGAGCTGACCCGGTCTGTGTCGGGCGAATTCGAGCCCGTGCTGGGCCAGCACGACTCGCATCTGGAGCTGCGGGTGTCCTCGCGGCGGCTCGAGGCGATATGCGATCCGGTCCGGGTGGCCCAGATCGTCCGCATCCTGATCGACAACGCCGTGGTGCATACGCCCCCCGGTTCTCGGATCATGGTCACCGCGCGGCGGTTCGACGGGCGTGTCCGGCTGGCCGTCCGTGACGACGGTGAGGGGATCGATCCGCAGGCGCTCGGGCGGATCTTCGAGCCCTTCTACACCGCCGACGACGCCCAGGGATCGGGTCTCGGGCTGGCCATCGCCAGCGAGCTGGCCGAGTGCATGGCCGGCCGCCTATCGGTGGACTCGCGGCCGGGCGAGACTACGTTCACGCTCGAATTGCCGGCGTAGAGGCGCGCGGGCGTGTGGCTCCGCGCTGGGGTCGCTATCGTCCCGCCGTCGCCATTACCGGCGCCGATCCACATCGCCCATGCTGCAGCCGGTCACCGTCCCCCACAAGCACCTAGCCGATTACGCGAGCATCGTCGGACGCTCGCTGGCCGACGAAATCCGCTCGCGCGCCGAGCGACTGAAGGGCAAGCGGGTACTGCACGTGTCCGCCACCGCGTTCGGCGGCGGCGTTTCCGAGATCCTGTACACGCTGGTCCCGCTGATGATCGACATCGGCCTCGAGGCCGAGTGGCAGGTGATCTACGGTCGCGAGCAGTTCTTCAACGCGACCAAGGTGATGCACAACGCACTCCAAGGCAACCCGCAGGAGCTGACCGATGAGCAGTGGGACACGTGGCGCCACTACAACGAGATCAACGCGCGAGAGCTCTCCGAAGGCTGGGACGTATGCATCGTGCACGATCCCCAGCCGGCCGCGCTGGCCTCGTTAGTCGGAGGGAAGGCGCGGCATTGGGTATGGCGCTGTCATATCGACTTGTCGACTCCGAACCCGGCGACGTTGGCGCGTCTGCTCCCGTATCTGGAGCCGTATCCGGCCGCCGTATTCCACATGGGCAAGTACGTGCCCTCCGGGATGGACGGGCGCGCGCACATCGTTCCGCCGGCGATCGATCCGCTGGCGCCCAAGAACATGGCCTTCTCCCCCGAGGACGCGGTCTACATCTGCGACCAGTTCGGGATCGACGTCGATCGCCCGCTGCTGTGCCAGGTTTCGCGCTTCGACCCGTGGAAAGACCCGCTGGGCGTGATTGACGCGTACCGCATCGTCAAGGCTGAGATGCCCGAGGTCCAACTCGCGTTGGTCGGCTCGATGGCCACCGACGACCCCGAGGGATGGGACTACTTCAACGCGACGGTGGCGCATGCCGACGGTGACCCGGACATTCACATCTTGAATAACTTGAACAACGTGGGGGCGATCGAAGTGAACGCGTTCCAATCCCACTGCGACGTGGTGATCCAGAAGTCCACGCGCGAGGGATTCGGGCTGACGGTGACCGAGGCGATTTGGAAGGGACGCCCGCTGATCGGTGGCGCGGTGGGAGGGATTCCCTTGCAGGTGTCTGACGGCGAGACTGGATTTCTGGTCGGCAGCGTGGAGGAGTGCGCCGCCCGGGCTCTGGAGATCCTCGGCGATCCGGGGCTCGGCAAGCGGCTGGGGCGGGCCGGCAAGGAGGCGGTGCGCAAGCAGTTCCTGATGCCGCGGCTGCTGCGCGACTGGCTCGAGCTGTTCGAGCAACTGGAGGCGTAGTTCGGTGTCCGCTTCCGGTCCACCGCTCGTGCTCGTCTCGAATCGGGGGCCGGTCACGTTCGGACCCGATGGTGAGATTCGCCGGGGAACGGGTGGCCTGGTGACCGCGCTGATCGGGCTGGCCTCGCACCGCGACGTGACCTGGATCGCCTCCGCGATGACCGACGAGGACGTGGCGGCGACGGAGGAGCACGAGGGCAAGCCGTTCACCGTCGAGGCCCCGGGTGGTGGCGAGTACCGGGTCAAGCTCGTCGCCTCGGACCCCGATGCCTACGACCGCTTCTACAACATCACCGCGAACCCGATGCTGTGGTTCATTCAGCACTACCTGTGGGACCTGTCCAACGCGCCCGACATCCGGCGCAACGAGACCGAGGCATTCGAGTTCGGCTATAACGCGGTCAACGAGGACCTGGCCCGGGCGGTGATGGAGGAGATCGAGGGGCTCGAGCGGCCCGTCGTGATGGTGCACGACTATCACCTGTACACGCTGCCGGGCTTGCTTCGTCGCGTGCGCCCAGACGTGTTCCTGACCCACTTCGTGCACATTCCCTGGAGCCAGTCGGATTCCTGGCGCGTGCTGCCGGCGGTCATGCGGGACGAGATCTACCACGGGATCCTGTCCAACGACATCATCGGCTTCCACACCCGGTCATACCGGCGGAACTTCCTGCAGTGCTGCGAAGACCTACTCGGGCTCGAGGTGGACCACGAGGCAGGGGTGGTGCATTGCGATGATCGCGAGATCTGGGTGCGGTCCTATCCACTGCCAATCGATCCGGCAGGTGTTCAGAGCGTGGCGGCTCGTGACGGGGTGCGGGAGTTCGAGGACGAGCTGCTGCGGCGGCGCCGCGACCATCTGATCCTGCGGGTCGACCGGGCTGACCTGTCGAAGAACGTCCTGCGGGGTTTTGGGGCGTTCGATCTGTTCCTTCAGCAGCACCCGGAATTCCACGAGCGGGTTACGTTCATCGCCCAGCTGATGCCGTCGCGGACCGACGTGCCCGAGTACGCCGAGTATCTGGAGCGGATCGAGGCGGTGGTGGCGGTGGTCAACCACCGGCACGGGTCGCCCGACTGGATGCCGATTCAGCTGAAGCTTCGCGACGATCTCGAGGAGGCGGTCGCCGCGTACAAGCACTACGACGTGCTGATGGTCAACGCGATGTTCGACGGAATGAACCTGGTGGCCAAGGAGGGGCCGATGGTCAACGGTCGCGCCGGCGTGTCCATCCTGAGCGAGAACACGGGTGCCCACGAGGAGCTCGGCGACTACGCCCTGTCGGTCAATCCGTTCGACATCCAGGAGCTCGCGGATTCGATCCACGCCGCGCTGACCATGCCGGACGAGGAGCGGGAGCGCAGATTGCAGGGACTCAAGTCGATCGTCACCGCACGGAATCCGGGGGACTGGATCGACGAGCAGATGGCGGACATCCAGCGCAAGGGGCAGGTGCAGGCGTAGACGCCCGCCCCGCCGCGGGGGTCCGCGGCACCCGGGCGCGCCCCGCCGCGGGGGTCCGCGGCGCCCGGGGCGATCAATGGTGGGTCCGGCTCTCGGCCAGCATGGCCACGAACTCCTGGATCCGTCGCGCGCGCGTCTCGGGGCGCTTGGCGTCCTCGATCCGGTAGATGAAGCTGTAACGGCGGACGCCTCGCAGCGTGGCAAAGAACTCCTTGGCGGCGGGGTTCGCGTCGAGCGCGCGCTGAAAGTCCTCGGGCACGGTCAGGCTGCTCTGGGGGGCGTAGGCCGCCTCCCAGCGACCATCCTTCTTCGCCGCCTCGATCTGGGCCAGCCCAGCGGCCTTCATCCTCCCCAGCTCGATCAGCTCGATCGCCTTCTCGCGGTTGATCTGCGACCACTTGCTGCGAGGGCGGCGCGGTGTGAAGCGCTGAAGGAAGAACGTCTCGTCGTGCGGAGCCCTCTGCCCGTCGATCCAGCCGTAGCAGAGCGCGTCCTCGAGTGCCTCAGCGTGCGTCACCGTGGGGATGCCCGACGCCTTCTTGGCGATCCTCAGCCACACCCCCGGAGAGGACGCGTGATGGTCTTGCAGCCAGTTTTCCCAGAGCGTCCGGTCGGCGAACTCGAGGATCGGCAAGCTGTCCCGCGGCATGCTTCGCGTCAACCCTAGCGGGGAGCTCCCGCTATAGTCGACCGCCGCCGATGGCTACACAATCTCCCCTCTACGACCTGATGCTGCTGCTCTCGACCACGGCGCCGGAGGAGCAGCGGACCAAGATCCTCTCCGACGTCGAGTCGACGATCACGGCCGCCCAGGGCGCGATCGAGCGGCGCGACGACTGGGGTCAGCGGCCCCTCGCCTACCGGATCCGCCACCAGCCGGAGGCCGACTACCACCTGTTGCAGTTCACGGGGCCGCCGACCCTGATCGAGACCCTGTCCCACGATCTCAAGATCACCGATGGCGTCGTCCGGTTCCGGGTGATCAAGAACCTGGCCGGCACGCCGGCCGCGCCGGACTCGCCGCCGCCCGTTGTGGCGACGGCCGCGCCGCCGGCGAGCGGCGCGGACTCGACCGGCGAGTAGTCGGGCGCTTTCAGTTTCGCGCACGCACGGCGAGACGGTCCGGTCAACCGGCACGGGCTCCGGTCAACCGGCACGGGCTCCGCTGACCTCGGTCACGTCGACCTAACGCCGCTGCGCGGCGGCGGTCTCATCGCCTCGCAGACTGCCTGGACCGCCACACCGGTCTCGAGCCCGGGGATCCACTCGCCGGCGGGCCACTGCACGAGGAGCTCGGCCGCCCGGTTGACGAAGCTCGCGCCGTAGCCGATGCCCTGCCCAATCGGCCACCACCCCGTGGTCTGAGGATGAGCGGCGTGTTCGGCGCGAATGCGGCGCATACCGTACAACAGCTCGGGCGGGTCGGAGGCGTCGCCGTACGAGAGCTCGTTGAGGCGCGCATAGTCGAAGCGGAGCGTCCCGCGGGTGCCGTTGATCTCGACCACGAAGTCACAGGGCCGCCGGGCGCACCCGGCGTGACCGGCGCGGGGCGGCGGGCGCGGTCGTGCATGTCGCCGAGGCGCGCAGCGTGGCCGTCGCGCGGCGCCCAAGCTCTTGGCGCTCCGTTCCGGCACGGTTCGGGGCGGTCAAGGTCTTGACGCTCGGTTCCGGCACGGTCGGCGACCGCGGGGCAGGCGGTCGGTCGGCACCGCGCGATCCGAGCCGAAACCCCCCTTGCGGACGTTTCTGCAACGGGACTGCAACGCCCTGATGCGCCACTGCGATCCCTCTGCGACTTGTCTGTTCCATTTTCCGGGCAAGGCCGGATTTGCCGCCTGAGGCGCGCTTAGACTCGATCGACAAGCTTTCGACGCGCTCTGGAAAGGAGCCACGCTATGAACATCAACCGGGTCGTACTGACCGGAAACCTGACCAAGGACCCTGATATGCGTTCGACGCCCAACACGGGCACGTCGATCTGCAAACTCAGGCTCGCGGTGAACACGCGCCGCAAGAACAACTCCACCGGGGACTGGGAGGACAAGGCCAATTACTTCGACGTCACGGTGTTCGGCCGCCAGGCCGAGAGCTGCGGGCAGTACCTGAAGAAGGGTCGTCCGGTGGCGATTGACGGTCGCCTGGACTGGCGCGAATACGAGGTGGAGGGACAGAAGCGCCAATCCGTCGATATCATCGCTGAGAACGTGCAGTTCCTCGGCAGTCGCGAGGACACTGGCAACGGGAACGGGAACGGCTACTCCAGCAGCATCCGGGTGCCGGAGAGCGATATCCCCGCCGACACCAGTGACTTCGAGACCGCTCCTGTGGCTGCCGGAGTATCTGACGACGACATTCCGTTCTAGGAAAGCGATACAGCGAGCAAGCAGGTGATCCAGCGTGGCAAAGCAGCGTAGACGGCCGGTTCGCCGGCGCGACCGGAAGGGTGCACAGACCTCGTCGCGCCGCAAGCCTTGTCCCTACTGCCGGGACAAGATCGATCAGGTCGACTACAAGAACATCTCGATGCTGCGCCGGTTCATCTCGGAGCGCGGCAAGATCCGCTCGCGGCGGATCACCGGTGCTTGCCGGCGCCATCAGAGCCAGGTGGCGCGGGCGGTCAAACGCGCACGCGAGCTGGCTCTGCTGCCCTACGTGGCTGACACGGGCGGTGGCAGTGAGCGCGGTGAGCGCGGTGAGCGCGGTGGCGGCAGGCGCTCCGAGTAGGCGATGCAGCGGCGAGGACGAGGTTAGGCGAGACGATGCCACAGGCGATCTTGCTCCAGGACGTTGACGCGCTCGGCGAGAAGGGCACCGTGGTCGATGTCTCGCCCGGCTACCTGCGGAACTACCTGCTTCCGCGCAAGCTGGCCGAACCGGCCACGACGGCGTCGGTCCAGGCGGCGCGGCGCCGGCACGAGGAGGCCGAGCGGGCGGTGCATGAGGCCGAGAACCGCGCCAAGGAGAACGCGGCGCTGCTCGGACGCACCGTCCTGACGATCCCGCAGCAGGCCGGCGACGATGGGCGGCTGTTCGGGTCGGTGACGACGCAGGACATCGCCGACGCGATTCGGGACGCGCGCGGAATCAAGATCGACCGGCGCAAGATCTATCTCGAGGAGCCGATCCGCCACACCGGTACATACATGGTCGTGGTCGAGGTCACCGACGACGTGACCGCGGCGGTCAAGACCATGGTCGTCGCGGCTAACTAGCGCCGCGCTGACCCACGCCAGCGCCAGCGCTGACCAACGCCAGCGCCCCTGCTGACCCGCGCTAGCGCGCGCTGACTCGCTAGCGCGCGGTAATCCACGCCACCGGACATCCGTGCTCCGGCCTCGCATGCCGTTCGACCTGCTTCTTTCATCGGTCCCCGCTCCAGTGGCCTCTTCACGGAAGTGTCGCTGCTTGCGGGGTGGCCTCGTGTGCTGACGCCTGCCGCGAACTTAGACTCGGATCGCCGTGAGCGCCGTCCAGACAATCGCCGTCCCGCCCCACAACCTGGAGGCCGAGAAGTCGGTCCTGGGAGCGGTGCTACTCGACGAGCGACACCTGCACGGGCTGCTGGTCGAGCAGCACCTCAGGCCGGAGCACTTCTACCGCGAACAACATGGCGCCGTGTTCGAGGCGATGATCCAGCTCTACGAGAACGACCGCAAAATCGACCATCTGACGGTCGGCGAGACGCTCCGGCAGCGAGGGAAGCTCGATGAGATCGGCGGCCCGGCGGCGATCGACGAGCTGGCCGGCTGGGTCCCGGCCGCCGGTCACGCGCGCGAATATGGCCAGATCGTCCGCGACAACGCGCAACTGCGCGCGTTGCTCACGACCTCGTACGAGATCCAGGCCAGCGTGCTCTCCCGGGAGGCGCCACCGCGGGATTTGGTCGAGCGGGCCGAGCGGTCGGTGCTCGAGGTGGCGCACGACGATCGCCAGAAGAAGTTTCGCCCGATCGCCGAGGTGCTCCACGAGGAGACCGACAAGCTCCACCGGCTGTCCACGCTCAAGACACCGCTGACCGGAACGCCGTCCGGGTTCAAGGACATCGACGAGCTGACCGGTGGCTTCCAGCCCGGCAACCTGATCGTGATCGCGGCGCGTCCTTCCATGGGGAAATCGGCGCTGGTTGCGAATATCGCGGAGAACGCCGTGCTCGGCGTCGGGCACCCAACGCACACGCCGAGCCCGGTGGCGCTCTTCTCGCTCGAGATGTCCGAATCCGAGCTGGCACAGCGCTTCGTCGCCTCACAGGCACGGATCCGTGGCGAGGAGCTGCGTCGCGGCCGCGTCGCGGAGAACCGGTGGCCGAAGATCCTGGCCGCCTGCCAGCGCCTCTCCGAGGCACCGCTTTGGATCGACGACTCGAGCGATACCGGCGTCCTCGAGGTTCGGGCCAAGGCCCGTCGCCTCCACCATCAGCTCGAGGGCGGCCTCGGCCTGATCATCATCGATTACCTCCAGCTCATGCGGCACGAGGGCCGCGTCGAGAGCCGCGTCGAGCAGGTGGGCCAGATCTCGCGTGGGCTCAAGTCGCTGGCCCGCGAGCTGAACGTCCCGCTGATTGCGCTGTCTCAGCTGAGCCGAGCCGTCGAGCAGCGACACGAGAAGCGGCCGATCTTGTCTGACCTTCGCGAGAGCGGACAGGTCGAGCAGGATGCCGACCTCGTGATGTTCATCTACCGCGAGGAGTACTACGACAAGGACTCCGAGCGGCCGGGTGAGGCCGACATTATCATCGCCAAGCACCGCAACGGGCCGGTCGGTGACGTGGTGCTCACGTTCCAGAAGGAGTACCCGAAGTTCATGAACTACGCGGGCGAGCGCTTCGCGGGATGAGCCGGTACCGAGCTCAGCAGGTGATGAGATGAGCTGGTCGGGAGTTGGTTCGGGGGTTGGGACCGGCTTCGGCGGACCAGGCGGGGCTGGCGCCGGCCTGGGTGGACCGGGCGGGGCTGGCGCCGGCCTGGGTGGACCGGGCGGGGCTGGTGCCGGCCTGGGTGGACCGGGCGGGGCTGGTGCCAGCCTGGGTGGACCGGGCGGGGCTGGTGCCGGCCTGGGCGGTTCGCGCGGCATGGGTCACTGCCCCTACGATCTCTGCGACGGCAGCGGGCTCATCTACGACGAGGCGTCGAACACCGCCTACAACTGTCGGTGCCGCCGGCAGATCATCGCGCTACGGAAGGCGCGCAGCCTCTCTGCGGTGATCCCGCGCCGCTATCACGACGTGGCGTTCGAGCGCTATCCGGTGACGGAAATCGATTCGGCCGTGGTGGCGGCGACACGCCGGTTCGCCAACCGGATCGACGAACACCTGGACGCCGGACGCGGGCTGTGGTTCATGGGCCCAGTCGGAACCGGGAAGACCACGCTGGCCATGCTCGTCTCCAAGGCAGCGCTCGAGTCAGGGCGGTCGGTGGCGATCTACTCGCTGCCGCGCCTGCTCAACGAGATCCGCGACACGCATCGGCCGGATCGCTCACACCTCGATCTGCTCGACCGGCTGACCGCCGTCGACCTGTTGCACATCGACGACGTAGGCGCCGAACGGAGCACCGACTGGGTGCTCGAGGAGCTCTACTCGATCGTCAACGCGCGCTACGAGGATCAGCGGTCGATGGTGATCACGACCAACATCCTGGACCGGGAGGCGCTGTGTGAGCAGATCACCGAGCGGACGGTGTCTCGACTGACCGAGATGTGCGACGAACTACCGCTGCTGGGGCACGACCGGCGGATGGACCTGCGCTCGGCGTGATCGACGCCGACGCGCCGGGCCCCACCCGAACAGGCTCATTCCTGCTGACCCCGCTCTGACTCGGCCCGCTCCTCGAGCTTCTCGGCGAGGTACCGGGCTTTGTCCGCACGTCGCTCATGCTGCGCCGCCTCGTCGTCGTCCGGAACGGTCCGAGCGCGCCGGCGTTCGGCCTGCTCGCGTTCGATCTGGGTGAGCTTGAGCTCCTCGGTAATGGGTTCCTCGGCCACGAGCAGAACGTAGCGCCATTCCAAACCGTCCGCGGCCAGGGGCGCGCCCAGGCCCCGGGGTCGTCGTGCGATCATCGCCGCGTGCCGGTGGAGATCACGCGCGAGACCATCCCGCTGTTGGGCATCGATCATGTCCAGGTCGCCGCCCCGGTCGGAAGCGAACCGCAGGCGAGGCGCTTCTACGGCGAGGTGCTCGGCCTGACGGAGGTGCCCAAGCCGGCCGCGCTGAAGCCGCGCGGCGGCGTGTGGTTCGCCTGCGGCGCTCATCAGCTTCACGTCGGCGTCAGCAAGCGCTTCTCGCCGGCGGACAAGGCCCACCCCGCGTTGCAGGTCCGGCTCGGAGACCTCGATCGGCTCGCTCGGCGGCTCGAGGCCGCGGGGACCTCAGTGCAATGGGACGACGCGATCCCCGGCACGCGCAGGTTCTACAGCGCCGACCCGTGGGGCAACCGGATCGAGTTCGTCGGGACCGACGGCTGACGCCTCGAGAGCGGCGTAGACCGGCTCCGCTGGCCCCCCCGCTTCTGGCGCGTCAGATCTGCGGCCCTGGGCGCGGCGGCAGCGGTGACGGATCGGGCGTGGGCGCCGGCGGCGCCGGGTCAGGTGGGCCGGGGGTCGGCGGGGTTGGGTCCGGGGTGGGCGCCGGTGGCGTGGGATCGGGAGAGGGCGCAGGTGGGGGTCCAGGCACGCCGAGGCGGGGCGCACCCGGCGTCCTGCGTCCCGACACGGCTGTCCGAGCCGCCGGTGCCGGTGGCAGGCCAGGCGCAACCCGGTCTGCCGCCCACTGGGGACTGCCGGGCGTCCACTGGGGACTGCCGGGCTTCCGCCGGAGGCTGCCGGGCGTCCGCGGAAGACTGCCGGGCGTCCGCGGGGGACTGCCGGGCGTCCGCTGGGGGCTGCAAGGCGTTCGCCGGGGACGGCCCGCGCTGGCCGCGGCAAGCCGTCCGCGACTACGCCCATGTCGTGCGTACACTCCGTCGCCGATGCCAGGAATCGTATTGGTTGGCGCCCAGTGGGGCGATGAAGGCAAGGGAAAGGTCACCGATCTGCTCGCCGAGCGGGCGCACGCGGTCGTCCGGTTCCAGGGTGGCAACAACGCCGGTCACACGATCGTCCGTGGCGGTCAGACGTTCAAGTTGCACCTGATCCCGTCGGGCATTCTGCACAAGGACACGCTGTGCGTGATCGGGAACGGAGTGGTGATCGATCCGCGGGTGCTGACGGACGAGCTCGAGGAGCTGCGACGGCGGCGGGTCGACACCGGGTCGCTGCGGATCTCGGCCAACGCGCACCTGATCATGCCCTACCACCTGATGCTCGACCACGCCGGCGAGGCCAAGCTGGGCAAGCTTCAGATCGGGACCACCCGCCGCGGAATCGGACCGTGCTACGCGGACAAGGCCGCGCGGCTGGGGATCCGCATGCAGGACCTGCTCGACGAGAAGATCCTCAAGCAGAAGATCATCTCGGCGCTCGAGCCCAAGCGCCTTACGCTGAGGCCCTTCGCCAAAGACCCGGCGCTCGACCTTCAGGCCATGACCGAGGAATACCTGACCTACGGCCACAGGCTTGAGGCCTACATCGCAGACACGATCCGGATCGTGCAGGAGTGCC
>JAFASQ010000011.1 GCA_019244395.1 Solirubrobacterales bacterium
ATCCTGGCCGATGCGCTCTGGTACGCGCGCCGCGAAGGGGCGACGCACATCGTCGATCTGGCCACGCTCACCGGGGCCATGCGCGCCGGCATGGGCGACCTCTACGCCGGCGTGTTCGCGCCCGACGAGGCGTGGCGTGACGCCGTCGTGCAAGCCGGCAACGCGACCGGTGATCTCGCCTGGCCGTGGCCGCTTCACTCGCGCTACCGAAGGTTGATCGACTCGACCGTGGCCGACCTGCGCAACACCGCGGGCAAGAGCTTCGGCTTCCCGATCGTCGCGGCAACGTTCCTGGCCCAATTTGCCGGCGAGGGGCCGTGGGCGCACGTCGACATGCTCGGCCCGGCGTTGCTGGACGAGGATCGCGGAGACGCGTTCGGGCGCGGCGCGAGCGGGTACGGCGTTCGGATGCTGATCGAGCTGGCCACGCGCCTGAGTGACGCGTCCGCCGCGTGAGCCAGCGCCTACGCGTTACGCTGGCCCGATGAAATTCGAGGATGGTGATCGGCGAACCGCGGCTCCTCCGACCCCTGCGCGCATCGTCGATGCGTCGAAGTTCGACCTTGCCGCCGCGGAGCGCGCCGCGCACGAGCTGCTGCGCGCGATGGGCGCGGACCTCGACCACCCGGGCCTACTCGAGACGCCGCGCCGGGTCGCCGCCTCGTTTGCCGAGCTCCTGACACCCGCCGAGTTCGGCGCGACGCTCTTCCGCAACGAGGGCTACGACGAGCTCGTCCTGGTCCGCGACATCGCCTTTCAGTCGCTGTGCATGCACCACCTGCTGCCGTTCCACGGCGTGGCCCACGTCGCGTACCTGCCGGGCGAGTGCATCATCGGGATATCGAAGCTCGCGCGGGTCGTCGAGGCGTTCGCCCGGGACCTGCAGCTCCAGGAACGCATGACCATGCAGATCGCCGACTGGCTGGAGGAGGAGCTCTCGCCGCGCGGTGTGGGGGTGGTGCTGAGTGCCGAGCACATGTGCATGACGATCCGCGGCGTCCGCAAGCCGGGGTCGCGCACGGTGACCTCGGCGGTGCGCGGGATGCTGCGCAAGGACGCACGTACCCGTGAGGAGTTCTTCAGCCTTGTCGAACGATGCGGGTGATCCGGCGCCCCTGATCGAGACCGTGGTGACCACGACCGGGTCGGACGGCGTGGTCAACTGCGCCGCGATGGGAGTGCGCTGGGGCGAGGAGGAGCTCGCGTTCTGGCCGTTCAACGCCACCCGGACGCTGCGCAACCTCCGCGCGCACGGCGAAGCCGTCGTCCATCTCACCGACGACGTGCTGCTGTTCGTCCAGGCGGCGCTGGGCCATCCCCATCCGCCGACGCGCCCCGCCAATCGTGTCGCCGGCGCGGTGATCGAGGAGGTGAGCGCGTGGCGAGAGGTGGTCGTGACCGAGATCACTCCAAGCGCGGATGAGCTGCCGCGCTCGCGGGTGCGTGCGCGGGTGGTGGCAGCCGGGACGGGCACCCGGCCGCCGCTCGGCCTGTGCCGCGCCCGGCACGCCGCCGTGGAGGCCTCGATCCTCGCCTCGCGGCTGAGGTGGCTGGGCGCCGACCGGGTGTGGACCGAGCTCGGCCGCCTCCAGGAGCTGGTCGATAAGACCGCGGGACCCCGCGAGCGCGCGGCCATGGACTACGTGCGCGCCTACGTGGCCGAGCGCGCATGAGCGAGGTCGTGGTCACGGCGCCGGCGCGGCTCCATTTCGGGATGCTCGACCCGGCCGGCATCGGGGCGCGCCGCTTCGGAGGGTTTGGCGTGGGGGTGGAGGCCCCGCGGGTGGTCGTCGCGATCACGGCGCGATCCGGCGAGGACGTCGTCGCGCACGGATCGCAGGCGGACCGTGCCGTTACGTTCGCCCGGCGAGCGCGGGCGGCCTTCGGTCATCGGGGCGGCCTCGAGGTGCACGTGCGCGAGGCGATCCCGCCGCATGCCGGACTCGGTTCGGGCACCAAGCTCGGTTTGGCCATCGCGCGCGGAGTCGCGGAGTTGGCCGGCGTCTCGGCCGGGCCAATGGACCTGGCGGCGGCGAGCGGGCGGGGAGCGCGCTCCAGCGTGGGCTGCTGGACGTTCGCGGCGCCGGGTCTCGTGGTCGAGGCCGGCGTGCGGGCCGGGAGCTCGATCAGCCCGTTGGTGGCTCGGTACACGATGCCGGAGCAGTGGCGGTGCGTGCTCGCCCTACCCGTGGGCGTGTCGGGGCTCTCCGGTAATGCTGAGGATAGGTTTTTCAGTGATCTTCGCCCCGACCGGGTCGCCATCGAGCCACTGGTGTCGCGAGCGCTGCTGACTGCGCTTCTGCCGGGGCTGCTGACCGGCGACATCGATGAGTTCGGCACGGCGCTCAGCGCCATCCAGCGCGATATCGGCTCGATCTTCGCCGCTCAGCAAGGAGGCGTGTTCCATCCCCGCGCCGCCTCCGTGGTCGACGCGCTGTCGGCGCTCGGCGTCGGCGCGGTGGGTCAGAGCTCGTGGGGGCCCACCGTCTACGGGATCGTCGAGGGCTCTGAGCGCGCCTCCGAGGTGGCCGAGCGCCTGCGTGCTCGTGTCGGCGCCCCCACGAACGTCCGCGTGGTCGACTTCGATCGCCGAGGCGCCTGGATCGCCCGTGGCGGCTCGGGGCAGGCGGCAGCGTGAAGTTGCTCGTCAGTGTCGTGTCCGCCGAGGAGGCGCGTCACGCGCTCGCGGGGGGAGCTGACATCGTCGACGTCAAGGATCCGCGTGAGGGGCCGTTGGGCGCGCCGTCGCCGCGCGTGCTGTCTGAGGTGGTGCAGGCCGTCGGCACGAGCGCCCCCGTGAGCGTCGCGCTGGGCGACCTGTCGGCGCTCCCGCACACCGCCGCGCTGGCCGCGCGCGGCGCCGCGCTCACCGGGGCCCGGTACGTCAAGGTCGGTCTGCGGGGCGTGCCCGAGCTCGACGCGGCGGTGGCGATGCTGAGCGCGGTCGCCAACGCAGTTGGTCCGCAGACCGCGGTGATCGCCGCCGCCTACGCCGACGCCGGCGCACTCGATCCCCCGGCGTTCGCGCCGGCGTGGCTCCCCGAGCTCCTGGCACGGTCCGGGATCGCCGGCGCGCTTGTCGATACGTTCGTCAAGGACGGCCGCGGGCTCTAC
>JAFASQ010000012.1 GCA_019244395.1 Solirubrobacterales bacterium
GCTGAGGTGGTGGCGCGCAATCCGCTCGGCGATGTGGCGGTCGACCCGAAGCGCTACCAAGTCAGCTTCCTGGAGGCTGAGCCCGATCCCGAGGTGGTGGCGCGGATGACCGAGAACGCTGCGGACGACGAGCGGCTGGTCGCGATCGGACGGGAGATCTACTCATGGCATCCAGCGGGAGCGGCGCGCTCGAAGCTGTGGGCCGCGCTGGCGGGCAAGGGGCTCGGCGTGCGCGCCACCGCGCGCAACTGGACGACGGTCACCACGTTGCTGGAGATGGCGCGCGCGGCATGAAGATGTACCGCTACACGGTCGCCGACGTGTTCACCGACACTCCGCTCCAAGGCAACCCAGTGGCGGTGTTCACCGACGCGTCCGCGCTGTCGTCGGAAGTGATGCAGCGGGCGGCTCGGGAGATGAACCTGTCCGAGACGGTGTTCCTGATGCGCTCCTCGGCCACCGGGGCGCACGTGCGGGCGCGCATCTTCACGCCGGCAACCGAGCTGCCGTTCGCGGGCCACCCGGTGCTGGGCGCGGCCTTCGTAGTGGGCCGGGCCATGGGCTCGCCGGTCGTCCGGCTCGAGACCGGGATGGGCGTGGTGCCGGTGACGCTGACGCGCGGCGGTGGCGGCGCCGATCCTGTCTTCGGCGAGATGGAGCAGCCGGTCCCCGTCGTCGAGCCGTTCGCCGCAGTGCCGGAATTGCTGCGCGCGCTCGGGATTGCTTCGTTTGCCGATGGGCTGCCGATCGAGGCCTACCGCAACGGCCCGGCCCATGTGTATGTGGAGTTGCCGAGCGCCCAGGTAGTGGCCGGGCTTTCGCCCGACATCGGCGCACTCGCGCGACTCGGGGCGGTCGGCATCAACTGCTTTGCCGGCGCCGGGGCGCGTTGGAAGAATCGGATGTTCGGTCCGGGGTTGGGCGTGGCCGAAGATCCGGCCACGGGGTCGGCAGCCGGTCCGCTGGCAGTGCACCTCGCGCGCCACGGCCGGATCGAGTTCGGGAGCCAAATCGAGATCGAGCAGGGAGCGGAGATCGGGCGACCGTCAGCGTTGTTTGCTCGGGTCGAGGGGGCTCCGGACCGGATCGAGAGGGTGACGGTGGGGGGCTCGGCGGTGATCGTGGCGCGCGGCGAATACCGCCTCGAGTGAGGGCCTTGTCGAGGCGGGGGCGCGGTGGAATACTCGATCCACCGGTCCATCTCTCTTGGAGGTGAGTCATGGCAGAGCCGGCCCATGTACTCGTGGTCGCGCACCAGACGGCGGCGACCAGCGGGTTGCTCGACGCGATTCGCGAGCGCGCTGCGCGAAGTCCGGCCAGGTTCCATCTCGTGGTGCCGCAACAAGCGCACGGGATGCACAAGGTGGTAGACCCGCAGGACGCAGGTGTGGATGAGGCGCAAAGGGTGCTCGACACCGCCCTGCCAAAGCTCTCGGAAGCTGCCGGCGGGGAAGTAACCGGCAGCGTCGGCGATGCCGAGCCGCTGATGGCCATCCAGGATGCCGTCAACCTCGGCAACTACGACGAGATGATCATCTCGACGCTGCCGCTGGGGATCTCGCGGTGGCTGAAGCTCGACCTGATCAGCAAGGCGCGCGGCCTGGGTCTTCCGGTCACGCACGTGCAAGCGCCCAACAAGGTGGAGGCCACCGCGGGCGTGTGAGCCCCGCGAGCGCGGTCGCGTTGTAGGCTGCCGCGCTCGTGAAGCTCGCCACGTTCCTGGCACCCGGTCGGGAGGGGCCGCTCGCCGGCTCGGTGGTCGGCGAGCGGGTCGTCGCGTTCGCCGGCGGGGTGCGGGTGGTCGACGTCCTCTCCGGTGGCGCTGAGGTTGGCGAGGCTGCCGCCGCTTCCGAGTCGTGGGCGCTTTCGGAGATCACGCTACTCGCGCCGGTGCCCGAGCCGGGGACGGTGTACGCGATCGGGATGAACTACGCCTCCCACGTCGCCGAGATGGGGGGCGAGCCGCCCGAGGCGCCGGTGGTGTTCGTCAAGGTCCGCGGCTCGGTGGCGCCGCCCGGGGGACCTGTGCACTGCCCATCGGTGGTTCGCCGGCTGGACTACGAGGGTGAGCTGGTTATCGTGATCGGCGCCGGCGGGCGGATCGGCGGCTACTGCATCGCCGACGACATCACCGCGCGCGACCTGCAGCGCCGCGAACCGCAGTGGACCCGCGCCAAGGGGGCCGACACGTTCTGCCCATACGGCCCGTGGATCACTACCGCGGACGAGATTCCCGATCCGGGGAACCTCAGACTGCGCACCTGGGTCAACGACGAGCTGCGCCAGGACTCGCGTACCTCGGACCTGGTGTTCGGCTGCACCGAGCTGGTCGAGTTCATCGGGCAGACGTGCACGCTCGAGCCGGGCGACCTGATCCTGACCGGCACTCCGAGCGGGGTAGGAATGGCACTCGATCCCCCGAAGTTCCTGACCGCCGGCGACGTAATCCGCATAGAAATCGAAGAACTAGGAGTTATTGCGCACCAAGTCGGGTAGGAGGGCATCGGTTAGGAGAGGCCTATGCTGCGACTGCACCCCAGCGCGATCGACTATGTGATCATCGGGATCTACTTCGTCGTCGTGCTGGGCATCGGCTTCATCGCCCGGCTGTCGATCAAGACCGACCTCGACTTCTTCCTGTCCGGCAGGTCGCTGCCAGCCTGGATCACCGGCCTTGCCTTCATGGCCGCGAACCTCGGTGCGCTCGAGATCCTCGGCCAGTCGGCCAACGGCGCCCAGTACGGCGTGGCCGCCGTGCACTACTACTGGATCGGTGCGATCCCCGCGATGGTGTTCCTTGGGCTCGTGATGATGCCGTTCTACTACGGCGCCAAGGTCCGCTCGGTGCCCGAATACCTGCGCCTGCGCTTCGGTGAGGCGGCGCACGCCTTCAACGCCGGCACGTTCGCGATCGCCACCGTGCTGATTAGCGGCGTCAACCTGTTCGCGCTGGCCCTGATCATCCATCTGTTGCTCGGATGGCCGGTCGGCGGCTCGATCCTGATCGCGGCGGCCATCGTCCTCGTGTATGTCACGCTGGGCGGTCTCACCTCGGCGGTCTACAACGAGGTGCTCCAGTTCTTCGTGATCGTCGCCGCGCTGCTGCCGCTAACACTCGTCGCGCTGCACTCGATCGGCGGGCTGTCCGGGCTCGAGCACCGGATCACGCACTACACCAAGCTCGGTACTCCGGGTCTCCACGCATGGAGGGGCCTTAGCCTGCACAATCCGACCAACCCGCTGAAGTCGAGCTGGATCGGGGTGGTTTTCGGGCTCGGCTTCGTGGTCAGCTTTGGTTATTGGACGACCAACTTCGCCGAGGTGCAGCGTGCCCTCTCGGCCAAGAATATGTCGGCCGCCCGGCGAACACCGCTGATCGCGGCCTACCCGAAGATGCTCATGCCCGCGATCATCATCCTGCCGGGCCTGATCGCGGTGGCCACCGTGGGCGGCCTCGGCCTCGGCAAGAACCTCGCCAATCAGTACAACACCGCGATCCCGCACCTGATCGGGCGGTACCTCCCGGAGGGAATGCTCGGGATCGCCGTGGCCGGCCTCCTTGCTGCGTTCATGGCCGGGGTGGCGGCCAACGTCACCTCGTTCAACACCGTGGTGACCTACGACCTGCTCCAATCCTACCTCTGGAAGGACCGCGAGCCAGCGTTCTATCTGCGCGCCGGCCGGCTGGTGACGGCCGCCGGGATTCTCATCTCGAT
>JAFASQ010000014.1 GCA_019244395.1 Solirubrobacterales bacterium
AGCGCGGTCCGGTCTGGCACGCGAAGTACCGAATGCCGTCCGGCCGCCAGGTCCAGAAGCTGATCGGGCCCGCGTGGGCGGAGCGGGGTCGCCCGCCGGCGGGGTACTTCACCAAGAGGACCGCGGAGGACTGGCTGCGGGCGACGCTGGACGAGGCGCGTCGCGGCACGCTGCCTGGCATGACTCGAACCGGAGTGAAGATGTCGGAGGCGGCTGCGGAGTGGCTTCGCCACTCAGAGCATGACCGGGCGGTCAAGAAGTCGACCTTGATCGAGTACCGGCTCACCGCGGAGCGGCTCGTGCGCGAGCTCGGCGATGTTCCGATCGAGGACGTGACGCCCGAAATGCTCGAGCGATGGAAGGCGACGCTCAAGGTCTCGAACCGCAGCGTTGCGAAGTACCGGGTGATCCTCCACGGAATCTTCAAACGCGCGATGAAGGTGTGGGGCGTGCCGCGCAACCCGGTCGTCGACGTCGAACGTCCGCGCTATCGAGATTCATGGACGCCAGCGCGCTCAGGGACCGGACAAGGCCGCTCGCGGGCGCGCGGGACTTCGGTCGCTCCGGTTCCACGAACCTCCGGCACACGTTCGGAACGCTGGCCGTGCGCAAGGCCGAGGTGCCGGCGGTCCAAGCGTGGATGGGCCACGCCGACATTCAGACAACGATGCGCTACGTCCATCACCGCGATCGCGGGGACGAGGCGAGGTTGCTCGCGCAGGCGTTCGCGGTGCCAGATCCGGCGGTGCCCGATCGGGAAGCCGAGCGACGTAGCTGAACCCCGATCGGTGCGATTTGCCGGCACTCGTCCCAAGACGTCCCCAACTTGCCCCAAGATGTCCTGGCCGTCGAGCCTGTAACGGACCTCGGGTTCTGGCCGGACGATGCTGGCGGCGACGAAAAGCGCCGCCCGGCGCCGGATTCCAGGCGCAGAGAGCTCTCGGCCTGGTACCCGGACATCTTGGGACATCTTGGGATTAGCACGCGAGTGCGTGGAGTGTATGTCGCTGTTGATGGGGCAGCGATCGGTCGGGAGGTTCGTCATGACGTTGGGGCGCGCCAGCGCCCCAACACGAGTGCCAATCAGCGCGGGCGGGCGTCGCTGTCAAGCAGCGCCGACGACGGTGGCGCATCAAGGCGACTCGCGTGCTGCGGATGCGATCGTGGCGCTGCTTGACAGATCGATGACCAAACGCGCTACCGAAGCCGTGGGGCCAATCTGCCCCGTTCAGGGACCCCAATCGCTGCTGCATTGTCGTGGCGCCGGCTCGAGTGTCGCTTCGCCAGAAGCGGAAGCCGCCCTCACCTGCTCATGGCGATAAGCACGTCGCTAATGACGGCTGGGCCGGCACCTGCGTTCATACGCGCGCGTGTATCCGGCGCTGACGGTGTCCGCGTGGCTGCGATTCGGTTCGTAGGCGACAGTCTTCCACCCCGGAAGGCATGACTGGTCCACCACCGGATGGAGCAGTTCGCCGACGAGGCCGTTGGATGGTCGCGACTCGTCTCTATGAAGGCGGGCCGATTGTCAAGCCCTGTGTCAGATCTCTGACACCTTCAGGTGCCAAAGTTGCCGGGTGAGCGCTGCCGTGTCAAGCGTCTGAGCAAGGTCACTGGAGTGAACAGTAAGGCTCATGGCGCTTGACGCGACAGCGTGAACCTGGCAGGAAGTTATTGTCACGGTCCGCGCAGGGGTCGGGCCGTTGGAGCGGTGCTCATCTCTCTATCGCCTCATCGCACGTCGAGGATTAGGTGTCATCGGGGCTCACTCCGGTGGCGCAGTTCCAAAATGGGCTGTCAGGCAGCCAGACGAAGAGTGGCGCCTGCCGGAGTGAAGGGTTGGTTACGAGTCAGCATGTACCAGATCGACTCGGTCAACTGGCGGGCGAGGTCGATCTGCGCGACTTTGGGTCCGCGCTGGCGGCCGAGACGGCGTCGGGTCCGCTGGTAGCGCTCGCGGAAGAGCGGATGCGAGGAGGCGGCGATCGCGGCCTCCATCAGCCCCCAGCGCAGATACTTGGGCCCGTGCTTGGACAGCGGTCCGCGCTGGTCCATCTGCCCGGACTGCTTGACCCTCGGGCACAGGCCGGTATAGCCAGTCAGCTTGACCGGCGAGGAGAAGCGGCTGATCTCGCCGATCTCGCATGCGACCGTGAACGAGGTGATCCACCCGAACCCAGGCGCCGTCATCAGAATGGGGATGTAGCGATGATCGGCGCCCGAGCGACGGAGCTCCTTCGCGATCTGAGCGATGCGGGCCTCGAGGTCGTCGATCAGCACCAGGCTGGCGTCGACGTGCGAGCGCCACGGCTCGGGCAGCTCGAGCTCCTTGAGTAACTTGCGGCCAGCGACGCCGAACAGGTCGGACATGTGGCGCTGGTGACCGAAGGTGATCAGCGTGGAGTGCACCCGGTTCTTCAGCGTCGAGCGGTGCTTGACCAGATGCAGCCGCCACCGGGAGATCTCCCGCTCGCGCCGCAGCTCGACCGTGGGCAGCCAGATCGCCGGCACCAGATCCCGGAACGACAACTCGGCCAGCACCCCCGAATCGATCTTGTCCGTCTTGCACGCCAGCGGCGCCAGCCCCTTGACCTTCTGCGCGTCGGCGACCAGCACCTCCCAGCCATGAGAGACAAGCTCGTCGTGCACGAACCTCGCCCCGTTCATCGACTCCACCACCCCGCGCACCGGCTCGCCATAGACGACCACCCGACGGGCGAGCCCATGCAGCCCGTCGCGATCCGGGATCGCCGTGAAGCGGTCGATCAGTTCCCCCTGATCGGAGATCAGGCACACGTCAATTCGTTTGCGGCTCAGATCAAGACCAACGTGCAGCACGAACACTCCTCTCCGGCACGAGGACAGGCAGGATCGGTCCAGCCCACCGCGTACCTTGATACCGGGTGGTCGGTTCTCTGTTTCGGATGGCCGGCCGCGCGGGTCCAGCCGCGCGCGCCTCACCTATGCTGTTCGATACAGAGGGCCGACCTCCTCCCGCCGGCTACGCCGCCGGGGGGGGCCCGCCTTCATCGCATTCCAAAAGGAGTGCCGCGCTTTGAGGGGCTTCCATGGATAGCGATGGGCCGCGGAAGGACGAGCGGGCAGCGCTCCTGCAGTCTGGACGAGCCGATCGCCCGTCGGCTCGGGCCGCGTCCCGTCGGACCCGCGCTCAGCTGGCCGCCGCGGCGGCAAGCTTGGTGAGCACGGCGGCCTGCCGCTCGAGCGTCTGCTGGTGGCCGTCGAGGGCGTAGCGGTCGGCGAGCTCGCGGGGGTCGAGGTAGCCGATACGCGTCCCGTTGGGGTCTTGCCAGATCAGCATTCGCAGCGGGAGCTCGATGCCGACGCGGGGGTCAGCTTGCATCAGGGGGGTGCCGACGCGCGTGTTGCCGAAGATCAGCAGGACGTCGGGTTCTAGCTCGACATCGGCCTTGCGGGCGCCGGCCGCATGGTCGATGCGTGCGAACAGCTGCAGGCCGTGCTGGTCGAGCGCCTCGCGCAGTCGCGCCTCGACCTGGTCAGCATCGCCGCTGGCGGTCAGCTCGACCATGCGCATGTGCGCGTCGCTTGTGCTCGCGGTAGGGCGGGGTTGCGGCGTCTTATTTTCAGACATGAGGGGCTCCTTTCATACGGCCTGGGGACTGAGTGATCAACGAGGTATGAAGACTGCACTTACCGTTCGCGCGTTGCGCCCGTGACACACTGGTGCTTGCACGCTTGTCCAGTCGTCAAGAGGAGCCTGCGGAGTTTCGCCTGGCGTCGCTGCATGTCCCGCGCGGAAGGTGTGAGGGACATCGGTGCGCCTTTCGTATGTGAACTGCCAGTTCATTCTGATGTGCTGAGGAATGCGTCGACGTCGCCGGCGAACTCGACGTGGTGTTGGAACAGGAATCCGTGCGCCGCGTCCGGATAGACCTTCACGTGCGACTTTGGGATCAGGCCGGCAAGGAGATGCGAGTAGTGCGGCAAGATCATGGGGTCACGATCGCCGTTCGCCACGAACACGGGCATGTCGATGGCGCTGACTCTCTGCAGGAGAGCGTGGTCCGAGATTCCCCAGCTGCATACCGCGTCGTATTGTGCCTGGCGGGTTTGCCAGTTGGTGGCCTTGTCTCGATCCTCGGTCCGGGCGGCGAGCCGTCCCAGGGTCTCCTTCCCCGCTTCTCGGCTCGCGGATGATCCCGTGAAGAAGACGCTCAGGTAACCGTTGGGGTTGGGGGCTCGCCTCCCGACGGCGTCGATCACCTCGGGGGCCCAGCCGTGCATTCCGGCGGCGCCCTGGGGAGCCGACGCCGCGAGGATCAGGCGGCGAACCGATGCTGGCCTGATCAGTGCGAGCTCTTGCGCGACGAAGCTGCCGATGGAGAATCCAAGGACGTCGACCTCGGGGAGCTCCATCGCGTCGAGGAAGGCGATCGCGTCGGTAGCCATTTGCGTGAAGGTGGTCGGCGTCGTTCCGGTCGTCCCGCCCACCCCGGCGTTGTCGAACGTGACGACGCGGCGATCGGAGGCGAGCGTGTCGATCAGCGCGGGATCCCAGTTGTCGAGGTTGCCGCGGAAGTGCTGGAGCAGGACCAGCGGCGGGGTGCCGTGGCCGACCTCGCGGTAGGCATACTCGACGCGATTGGCGGCGGTGACGACTCGATTAGGGGTTGCCAGGTACTCGCTGGTGGTTGCTGTGGTTGCAGTCATTGTGATCCTCCTGGCGTCATGGGCTGTCGATGTCACGTGAATCTCGTTCGTGTGGATGACGAGATCGTCAGCATTCCGTGGCGCCGTCGGGACTCGGAGAGACCGCGGGTCTCGACGCACGAGCTGGGAGATCCTCCATTCAATCCGCGCGATCCGGTTCCACGTCGCCTGAGGTGCCGGGACGCCCCTTACACGGCCCCGATGTGGAGGACTTGATCGATGTAGCGGCCGGCCGCCCCCGACGCCTCGTTTTGCGTCTTTCCATCCTGGCGCGCGCTGATGTAGGCGGCGTACCAGTCCCACCAGTGGTGTGGGGCGTGGCTCTTCTCATACGGATCGTGATGCGTGGCCGTTTCGTGAAGTAGCTCGGCGAACGACGCGATATCCATCGTCAGTCCGCCCACTCGCGGCCCGGAAGCCGCGTCTTGATTTCCTGAAGGACCCATTCGTTGCCGTCGGGATCGCGGAAGGCGGCATAGCTCTGGTATGACCGACCTTCCGGATCTCGGCCGGGGACGCGGCCCCCGTCGAGGTGGAATACCTCGCTGATCTCGATGCCGCAGCGGGTGATGTCCGCGCGCGCGACGTCGACGTCGTCAACGACGAGCACCAGGCGCTTAACCGAACCCGGCGCACCGCTGGTGAGGCCCTTTCCGAACGCGATCGAGCACGCCGAGTGGGGCGGCGTCAGCTGGACCGCCCGGAAGTTCTCGCCGCGGACGATGTCGGCGTCGCATCGCCAGCCCAGGCGCTGTTAGAAAGCCTTCGCTCGATCGACGTCCGAGACGGGAAGCGTCACGACCTCGAGCTTCATGTCACAGGCCCCGACGTGGGGTCCCTCGGTCGCGGGATCGACGGTCAACTCGGTGCTGCGCATGGTGGCCTCCGTGAGTCGTCTTGCGATTGGGCCGTCAGCTTGTCGGTCGGTCTGATCCGTCGCGCCCGTGAGTCCCTGGTCACCCCCCGGGGCCAGCGCCATCAGCGATTCCGGGAGCCCAACCAGTGAGTCACGGGCGCGACGCGCGCGTGCCCGGCCCAAGCTCCGGTTTGAGAACGTCCGCGAGGAGAAACCATGGAATTCAGGCCCACGATCGAGATGTCACCGCCGCGACTGGCGGATCGCAGGATGCCGCGACACTCTTGGCGCGCAGCTTTCTGGGCGATCGCGTTCTCGTTCTTCGTCGTGACGGCTTTCTCGACGGCGCCGAGCAGCCTGTACGGCCTCTACGAGCGGCAAGAGCATCTGTCCTCGCTCACGATCACGTTCGTCTACGCCGTGTACGCGGTCGGCGTTGTCGCGAGCCTGTTGCTCGCGGGCCATGTGTCCGACTGGTATGGGCGCCGCGCGGTTCTGCTTCCCGCTATCGCCGTCGCCGTCGCCGCGGCCGTCGTCTTCCTGGTCTGGCGGACACTCGCCGGTCTGTTCGTTGCTCGGATCCTCACGGGTGTCGCGATCGGTGCCGCCGTGGCCACGGCCACCGCGTTCATCACCGATCTGGACGTCGGCTCAGGCAGGCTGCCAACTCGCCGCGCTGGGATCACGAGCACCGTGGCGAACATCGGCGGTTTGGCTTCGGGTCCGCTGATCGCGGGTCTGCTCGCACGGTACGAACCTCATGCACTCACGCTCCCGTTCGCAGTCTTCCTCTGTGCCCTCGTATTCGGTGCGATCGCCGTCGCGCTAGCCCCGGAAGGCCATCCGCCCCTTCACCCGCGTCCCAGATACCGCCCCCAGCAGATAAAGCTCCCGCCGAACGCCCGCCGGCGATTCATCGCCGCGTGCGCCGGTGGATTTCTGTGCTGGACCGTGGCGGGGCTGTTCGCGGGGCTGGCCGGCACGTTTCTCGCCGGGCCGCTGCACCACCCGTCACCAGCGCTGTGCGGCTTGACGATCTTTTTGAGCTTCGGTGCCGGCATCCTCGTGCAGACCACGACTATCAGCTGGCCGGCGCACCGCCTGATTTCCGCGGGAATCGTGCCCGCTCTGATCGGCCTGGGGCTAATCGTCGCCGCGGCGTGGACGTCGCCTCCGAGCCTCGCCCTGTTCTTGGCGGGTGGGATCGTCTCCGGCGCTGGAAGCGGGGCGATCTTCCGCGGCAGCCTGACGCTCGTGATCTCCACCTCCGACCCCGACGACCGCGCGGGAGTCCTGGCCACTTTCTTCATCGCCGCCTACATCGGACTATCGATACCCGTGCTCGGGCTCGGGATCGCATTGCAGTACGTGAGTCCGCGCATAACGCTGTTGGTATTTGCTCTGATCGTCGCCGTCGGGATCCTCGCGGCCGCCCCGCTCCTGGTGCGCCCGCCCGACACCGGCTCACAACTCTGAAGATGTTGTGGAGGCAGGGGAGCGCACCGGTGTGTCACGGGCGCGACTAGAGCCGGTCACGGTCATCGTTCGTGGAGTCACCAACTAGTGGTCCACGCGGGCCTGTGAAAGGAGTTCAGTATGTCCATTAGGAAGGCAGTGCGTGCCGCAGTGGCGGCTCTGATCGCCGTCGGTGCAGTGAGTGCAGCGGCGCCGGTCGTGGCGACCGCGGCTACGCCAGCATGCGGCCAGTACTGCATCGGCGTTTTCAGTGACGAGCTCGGCACCTACGCCAGCCCGAACTTCGTCGAGCACGTCTTCGGAGGGAAGGCCGAGGTGGGCACGGAGACGGGCCTGAACGCGGCCAGCGGTTCGGACTCCTCAGAAGACTTCATCAACCCGCATCAGGGTTACGTCTCTGACTACTACAAACTCGGTCTCGTGTCCGCCGAGGTGAATCGTCACTACGGCACCTTGAAGGCATCCCAGCTTGAGTACGCCCCTCTCGGGATGCCGACCGGCCTGTGCGTCGGTGTCCCGACTGCCCCGTTCCAAGGCGAGCCGCTCAGCCTGCAGTCATGCGGCATTCCGGGCAGGACGGTCTGGATCATTGGTACCTCACTCTCACCGGCGACGGCGAGCATGGGGTTCTTCCCGATCGTCAGTGGCGCCACGACCGACTTCTCCCGGCCGTTCGCGATGAGCTACCCGCGCCATGTCGACACCAACGAGATGCTCCCGCCGATCCGCCTGCGGCACCTCCAATTCCCAGGTCCCGCTCGCGCCTTGCCCGCTACACAGCTGTGGGGCGTGACGCTCGGTCCGCTTCAGTAGCAAGCCGTTCCCCTCACGAGCACGCGACTCGATGGCGCTGCCCGCCGGGCGGCGCCATCGCCGCGTCAAGCCCGCCGAGTCGCCACTCCTCACGCTTCGACGGGTGCGGCCTCGGACGCAAGCGCGTCGACGAGCTCGCGTCGGAGACCGGATGGCGAGCGGGTGTCGGACCCGAACGTGGCGGGAAGCGGGCGCGGGAGCGGTGGGTGGCAGACCGCTTCGATGCCGATTCGGGCACGGCCGTCGGCGCGTGAAGGCGTCGCGTATATGCCGCGTTACTGGGGGCCGATCAGCGTAAACCGGCCGGCGCGCTGATCGTGCCGCTCTGGCGCGCGGGACTCGCATGCGAGAGGACTGCGCCGAACTCAGGCTGGTGACGCGGATCCGGGCCGCAGGAGCGGCCCGGATCCGGTCGGGAGAGGTTCGGTTGGCCGGCCACGCCGCCCGTGGCTACGCGGTAGCCGGCTGGGGAGCCGTGCTGCGCGTGTGGTCGATGGCCGCAGTTGCCAGCAGGTAGCCGGTCGCCAGGTAGTAGGCACCGCTGAGGACGCCTCCGCCGATGGTCGCGAGCGGAATCGTCGCCACCCATGCGAGCGGCAGGCCAACCGCGACGGGCGTCGGCACGGTGCCGGCACGCTTTAGCGACACTGCGATGACAACCGATCCGAGGAGCCACGCGCCGTTGGTGAGCGGCGCGAGGACGTTGAACAGCGCGAGGTCGTGACCGTTGACGATCGAGGTGATCGACGTGACGCCGAGGACCGTCGTGCCCGCCGCGGCTGCGAGAGCGGCCTTCATGGCTAGGCCGGGCCGGGCCCTGCGCGCGAGCGCGAGGAAGCTCGGCGCGATGCTGATGAGCGCGACCACGAAGAACGACAGCGCGAGGTAGCCCGCGACGCCGATCACGCGGTTGCCGGCGTGGCGCTGGGAGTGGACGATCTCGGTGATTCCGCCGGCGGTGAGCGCGGCGCCGCCGAGGACCGCGGCTCGTCCTGCGAGCTTGTCTGTGATTGAGCTGAGCTTTTGCATCGTCGTCTCCTTGAGGGTTCCGTACAGAGGTTTGTCCCGGGGTCGGGTCTTTACTTCACACCGCCGGAGCGGGGCGAAGGCCGGGGAGGGCGTACCGCTCGGCGTGGCCCCGCCGCTTGGCCATCCATGCGAGCGGTGCCATCACTGCCTTGACCATCGGCGCGGGTGGGAACGGGACGCGAACCTCGTCCTCGTATTCGCGTACGAACAGCGCGAGGTCGAGCGACTTGGGCATGCCCTTTCCGTTGGTCCTCCCGTCGCGTGCCAGCGCGACGGTTGTCTCGAACAGCTGCTCCATCTTGAGGGCCGGCCGAACCTCGACGCGGACGTGTGCGGGCTCGTCGCCGGCGTTGGCGAACTTGTGAATCGATCCCGGCGGGACGATCACGGTGTCGCCCGCCTTGGCGATGATCTTCTTGCGGCCGAGGCGGAACTTCATCGTTCCTGAGACGACGTCGAATCGCTCCTCCTGGGTGGGATGCACGTGGGCACCCGGGACGTGGCCGTCCGGGGCGAGGATGAGGTCGATCGCCAGCAGCTCGCCGCCGCTGTCGGCCGCGGTCTCGCGGAAGATGATCCGCTCGCCGGTGATTGGGTTATCGAGGATTTCTCCTGCGTGTGCCATGTTGGTCCCCTCTTTTGATGGCGGCCGGTGGGGCCAGGCGCCGGTGTTCGTGCGATGGGGACAGCTTCCAGCGGCGTGGGCGTTTGCACGTCGGCCGCGCTGGCGATTTCATGGCGCTCGCGGGGCGGATCCTGCGGGCCGGCGACTCACTCTCCAGGATGACGCGCGCTCAGCCCGTGGGTCGATGTGCGCCACCCGGCTGCTGGGTTAGCGTGTGCACGTGTCGCCGATCGCCTTGACCGGGGCAGCGCACTCGACCCCGACTTCCTGGTGGGACCGTTCCCGAAATGTGCCTCCCACTGTCCAGGATGCGACGCTGGCTCTCGCGCTGGCCGTGGGTGCCGAGGCCGAGGTCATCATCCGAGGCGTCACCGACCCAGCGACGGTGATCCTCGCCGCGGTGGGTGGCCTCGCGCTATTGGCCCGGCGCCGTGCCCCCTGGTTGATGGCCATCACGTTTCTGGTGGCGCTGCTAGGCCGGACGTTGATCGTCGGGGGCCAGGACTCAGACGTCGTGTCGTTTGCGGGGCTCGTCGTCGCCTACTCGCTCGGCGCTCACGTGCCAGGACGCGAATCGTTCGCAGCTCTCGGCGTTCTGCTGACGGGCTGGCTCGCTGATCAGGCGCTGATTTCCGGGTTCTCCGCGGGGCTTGTGCCTGGCGCGATCCTGCTGTTTGGGTTCCCCTGGTTGGCGGGGCGCGCGCTGAGCTCTCACCGGGTGATGACGCGTGAGCTGCACGCCCGCACCGAGCAGCTCGAGCGCGAGCGCGAGGAGCGCGCGCGCCTTGCCGCAGTGCAGGAACGCGGCCGGCTCGCTGTTCAGATCAACGATGTTGTTACCCATGGGATCTCGTCGATGGTGAGCCACGCCGACGGTGGGCGGGCAGCGTTGGGCAGCCGGACCCTGGTCGAGCGGGCGTTGCGTCAGGTGGAGCAGGACGGGCGTGAGGCGCTGGCGCAGATGCGTCGCCTGCTCGGGACCCTCCGCCCGGACGCGGATCAAACCCTGGCGCCGCAGCCGTCGCTCGCGGAGGTCGGGCGGTTGGTCGAGAGAGCTCGGCGTTCCGGGATGGATGTCGTCCTGTCTGTAGAGGGTCATCCTCGCCCGCTGCCCACTGGCATCGACGTCTCGGCGTACAGGATCGTCCAGGAGGCATTGCGCAACGCAGCGGGGCATCACGACCGCGCGCTCCGGGTCACCGTTACCTACGGAGACCAAGATCTGAGACTCGAGATGTCCGGAGCGGGTCGCGATGGAGCGCTTCCGGCGCGTAGTGAGCATTGGGTGGCGATCCGCGAGCGGGTCGCGCTCTACGGTGGCGCGCTCACCACCGACCGCGCGCCGTCGGGCGGCCACGCGCTGACCGCTCGTCTCCCGCTGGAGGCCGAACGTGATTGAGGTCCCGCGGCGCCTGCTCGGCCGGCATCCGGTCGCGGTGGACACGATCGTCGCCGTAGTGTTGTTGCTGATTGGCGAAGCCGCCGTGGCAACCGCCCGTCCGGGTGCGTTGCGTGCGGTGTCGACGGCGGTCGCGGTCGTCCTGGTTGCCGCCTCCGTCGCGGTGCGCCGGCCGTGGCCGGTGGCGGCCGCTGGCCTTGTGCTGACGGCGGTGATCGTCGACCGGGTAGTCGGCGGCAACCTCAGCCGGGCCGGTATCGGATGGGCTGCGGTGATCCTGGTTGGGTACGCTGCCGGCGCGCACGCTGGCCCTCGGCAGGGCCAGCTCGTGCTCGGACTGCTGCTCGCCTCGATGACGATCGTCTATGTGGGCGTCCTCGGTCAGAAGGGCACCGCGCCGAGTGAGTGGTTGTGGGAGCTTGGGTTCGCCGTGGCACCGTACGGCGTCGGGCGGCTACTTCGCGCCCGACGGCGCCTGCATGCCGAGCTCGAGGACCGGGCACTGGCGCTGACGCACGAGCGCGAGCAGCGTGAGCGCCTGGCGGTGGGCGTCGAGCGTGCGCGCATCGCGCGTGAGCTGCACGACGTGGCAGCCCACTCACTCAGCGTGATGGTCGTCCAGGCCGGCGCTGCCCGAAGCGTGCTGGACTCGGCGCCGGAGGTTGCCGCGACCGCGTTTGAGGAGATCGCCACGACCGGGCGCCACACGATCGCCGACCTGCGCCGTCTGCTCGGCTTTCTCGATACGGAGGACGCCGCGAGCCTGGGGGGGCGTCAGCCGCATCGGGGACCTCGTGGCACAGGCCCGTCAGGCCGGGCTTCCCGTTGAGGTCCAGATCACGGGCACGGCCCGACGTCTGCCGAGCAGCGTTGACCTCGCCGCCTACCGCGTCATCCAGGAGGGGCTCACCAACGCGCTCAAGCACGCCGCAGGGGCGCGCACCCGGGTGCTCGTGGCCTACGAGCACGCTGCCGTCCGGGTTCAGGTCAGCGACGACGGGCAGCCTCGCATCCGCCATCCGCTCAGCACGAGCGGCGCCGGGCAGGGACTTCGGGGCATGCGTGAGCGGGTCGAGATGGCGGGGGGCGAGCTGAGCACGGCCCCGCGCCCCGATGGAGGATGGGCCGTCACCGCACGCCTGCCACTCGACGAGCAAGCGCGCACCGTGTCCGCGCAGCCGGCCGGACTGCTCACGTGACCCCGATCCGAGTCGTCATCGCCGATGACCAGAAGCTGGTCCGCGCAGGCTTCGGAATGATCCTGGGCGCACAGCCGGATATCGAGGTCGTCGGCGAGGCGGAGAACGGGGCCGAGGCGATCCGCGTGGTGCGCGCCGCCCGACCGGACGTGGCGCTGATGGACGTCCGCATGCCCGAGCTCGACGGTCTCGCCGCCACGCGCGAGCTCCTGATTGAGGGGCCGGTGGGGCGCCACGTGCCGAAGATCATCATCCTCACGACGTTCGACGTCGACGACTACGTCTACGAGGCGCTGGCCGCGGGAGCCAGCGGCTTCCTGCTCAAGGACACCCCGCCCGAGCAGCTGGTCGAAGCGGTCCGCTCCGTCGCGGCCGGAGACTCGCTGCTGGCCCCGAGCGTGACCCGGCGGCTGATCGAGCATTACGTGGCGAGCCGGGCAACCGAGGAGGCCCCGCCACAGGGGATGGATGAGCTCACACCCCGCGAGGTCGAAGTCTTCAAGCTCGTCGCGCGCGGGCTGTCCAACACCGAGATCGCGAGCGAGCTCGTGGTCAGCGAGGCGACGGTCAAGACGCACGTGGCTCGGATCCTCCTCAAGCTCGGCCTGCGCGACCGAGTTCAGGTGGTCGTGGTGGCGTATGAGTCCGGGCTCGTGCGGCCCGGCGCCGAGCGCTGAGCCGGCCTCTCATCCTCGAGGAGGACACCGGCAGCACATGAGATCGATGATGAGAATGACGCGAGATCGCCCCGGCTGGCGACGACATACGCGCCGTTCGCTGAGACCGTTTGCGGTGTCACATGACCCCGGAAGCGCACTAAGCGATGAGAACGTGGACGACAGAGACAACCGTCACCGGCCTTCCCGACGAGGTGCTGGCGCTGCTCACCGAGCCCGATGCCATCGCCAAGTGGACGCCGGTGCCGTTCGAGCTCATCGACCTCGACACCGACCGGCTCGTGAGCGGCACCCGGGCGCGCGTCCGCGGACGCCTGGCCGGGCGCTCGCTCGAGTTCGATGTCGAGGTCCTCGCCGCCGAGGAGGACCGGCTGGCGCTCGTGGCCACGGGTCCGATCTCGATTGACGTCGAGTACCGCCTGCGCCCGGCTCCCCGCGGCAGCAACCTATCTGCTTCGGTGTCGGTGAGTGGTCGCGGCCTGATCGGCCGCGTCATCGCCCAGGCGACGGATGCGCTCCTTGCCGCCGGCGCTCTCGACCTCGCGATGAGTCGGATTCGAGCAGCATGCGTGTGATCGTCGTCGGCGGCGGGATCGGGGGACTTGGAGCCGCCATCGCGGTGGGCCGCGCCGGCCACCAGGTCGTGGTGCTCGAGCGGGCAGCACGCCTAGATCCGGCTGGCGCCGGGATCACGCTGTTCGCCAACGCGATGCGCGCGCTGGATCGCCTCGGCGTTGGCGACGCGGTGCGCACCAGCGGCGCTCCGGCAGAGCAAAGCGCGATCCTCACATCGAGCGGCCGTCAACTGCTGGGCCTTCCCGGGCGACCTGCTCGAGGGCGCGGTGGCGATCCGCCGCAGCGACCTCCAGACGGCTTTCCACGACGCTGCCCAGAGCGTTCGCCTTGGCGCCTTAGTCACGTCGGTCGAGCTCGCCGGGGACGGCGCGACCGCGAAGCTCAATGACGGAACCGCGGAGCACGGTGACCTGCTGATCGGGGCCGATGGTGTGCGTTCGCTCGTCCGGGCCGCGGTCGCACCGGCGCAACCACGCTACGCCGGCTACACCGCGTGGCGAGGAATTTCACCCGTCTCGATCGAAAAGGGGCAGCTGACCGAGTCGTGGGGAGTCGGGGAGCGCTTCGGGCTGGTCGACATCGGCCTCCAGACCTACTGGTTTGCCACCACCAACGCCCGCGAGGGCGAGCCCGAGCAAACGGGCGATCGCAAGCCAGAGCTGATCCGACGCTTCGCGAGCTGGCACGCTCCGATCCAGGCCGTTCTACGCTGCGGTCAGCGCTTTCAGCTGGTCGAGCGATTCGCGGACGAGTTGAGGGAAGTCGTGGCGGTTGGTTTCGTCGATCCAGCGCTCGAACGCGGTTCTGAAGACGGCGATCGCGACCTCGGCGGTGAGGGCCGCCGCTGGGTCGTCGACGCCGCGTCGCCGCAACGCGTCGGCTATCGCTGTGGATAGTCCTGCGAGCTTGCTCAGCTCTCGTTCTTGGAGCTCCGGGTTGGAGGCGATCACGGCCTGGCGCTGTCTCGAGAAATCACGGCGCTCTTGGACGAAGAACTGCTCCCCGGCGGCCTCAAGCCCGGCCGCTGCCGCATCGATCGGCGCCTGCGAGTCGGGCGCGTCGGCCACGACGCTGACGATCAGCTCCTGCAGCGCGCTCCCGCCGGCGAACAGAACCTCGCGTTTATCAGCGAAGTGACGGAAGAAGGTCCGCTCGGTCAGCCCCGCCCGCTCGGCAATCTCCGCCACCGTGGTGTTCTCAAACCCGTTCTCGCCATACAGTGCGAGCGCTGCCTGCGCGAGCCGGCCGCCCGCATCGGGTTCCCATCGACCCATGCCCGAATCATAGTGCTGTTGACAGTCACTGACATGAAGTGCTAGATTGATGACAGCGACTGACATCGGATCCAATCCGCGCGGACCGACTCGGTTCTCCGTCGCCGAAACACAAATTCCTGAATACGGAGGACTCTCATGCGTGTATTCGTTACCGGCGCGAGCGGCTGGATCGGCTCCGCCGTCGTTCCCGAACTGATCGGCGCCGGCCATCAAGTCGTCGGGCTGGCTCGCTCCGACGCGGCGGCCGAGAAGGTCGCAGCGTCCGGCGCCGAGGTCCTGATCGGCGACGTCCAGGACATCGACGTCCTCCGGGCTGGTGCCGAGCAGGCGGATGGCGTCGTCCACCTCGCCTTCCGCCACGACATCGCGTGGACCGGCCGCTTCGAGGAGGCCGCCGCGTCGGATCGCCGCGCGATCGAGGTGTTCGGCGAAGTGCTTTCCGGCAGCGACGGGCCGCTCGCCGTGGCGTCGGGCGTCGCCGGCGTGAGGCCCGACGGGGTCGCCACCGAGCGAGACCTGCCCAGCGATGAGGTCAGCCCGCGCGCCGCCTCCGAGCGGGCCGTGCTCGCGCTCGCCGAGCGCGGCGTGCGGTCGATGAGCGTGCGGTTCGCGCCGACCGTCCACGGCACCGGCGACCACGGCTTCATTGCCCGGATCGTCGACGCTGACCGCAGCCACGGCGCCGCCGGGTACGTAGGAGAGGGCGAGAACCGCTGGGCCGCCGTCCACCGCAGCGACGCCGCCCGGCTCGTGCGCTCCGGGATCGAGCACGCGCCCGGCGGCTCGGTGCTGCACGCCGTCGGCGAGGAGGGCATTGCGATGCGCGATATCGCGAACGCCATCAGCCGCCACTTCGCGCTCCCAGCAACCGCGATCTCGCCCGAGGAGGCCGGCCAGCGCTTCGGCTTCCTCGCGCAATTCGTCGGTCTCGACATGGCCGCCTCGAGCGTGATCACCCGCGAGCTGCTCGGATGGGGGCCGACAGGCCCCACCCTCATCGAGGACATCGGGGCCGGCGCGTACTCCAACGGCTCCCAGAGCTGAGGCGGAGGCAGGCGGGCGCGGTTTGAGACCGCGCCCGCCCGGCCGCCTTGACGTCACGCGGCCCCCAAGCGGGATCGCCTCGCCATCCCTTCGCGCGCAAGGCTCGCTTCACCCGAACGAGCGCCTCGACCTCAGACACCGCCTATCCGCTCGCGATGCAATGGCGAACGCCTCGATAGTGCCCGCGCCGGTCTACAACGAGTGCTCCGCCACGCGAGGGAGCGTCCTGGACCGCACCCGCTCTCGCCTCCGGACGCGCCTCTCCACGCAGGCAGCCGCCAGCGGTCTCCCCTATGCGCGGGGAAGGCATGAGCGGCCGCTCGCGACCGCTTCGACGCACCAGACGGCACCGACCGCCGACGCGTTAGCTTTGCGCCGTTTGAATATGGAGGCTGTGCTTCGCGGTCAATGAGTGGTCACGGCGTCAGCACGACCTTGCCCGGGATGTGCTGAGTCGACTTGGCCATGAACGCCTCACGTGCGTCCGTGAGCGAGTACACCGCGCCCACTTGCGGTCGTAGCTTGCCCTGATCGACGAGCCTCGTGATGTCTCGGAGTTGGGCGCCACTCGGGTCGCGTACGAAGTGAACTACGCGGATGTCGTCCCGCTCCGTTTGCAGTGGAGCCATGATCGTTACCAGCGCACCACCGGGCTTGACAATGGCTGCGGAACGGGCGAGCACGTCGCCGCCGATCGCGTCATAGACCAGGTCAACCTGCCCGACGGCCGTCTCCCAGCCGCCCTGCTCGAGGTCGACGAAATCGTCGGCGCCGAGCTCAAGAACGCGTTCGCGGGCGCCGGCCCGACCGGTCCCGATCACATGGGCGCCAGCCCCGCGGGCCAGCTCCACGCCAATCGATCCGACTCCGCCACCGGCGCCGTGGATCACCACGGTCTGGTCGGACTCGAGGTGGCCGTGGTCGAACAGCGCCTGCCACGACGTAAGCCCGGCTTGTGGGATCGCAGCGGCTTCAACGAAGTCGACAGTCGTCGGCTTGGGCGCCAAGCTGCGAGCCTCGATGGCCACGTACTCGGCAGCCCACCCGTCGCGGTACCCGTCGATCAGGCCATAGACCTCGTCGCCCACCGATACGCCAGCGCTGCCATAGCCGAGTTCCACCACTACGCCTGACCCCTCGTGGGCCGGGATCCGTGGCCCCCGGTCGTGCCCGGCTCGATCGGTCTGGAGCGGCCAGGTGAGCTCGGTCGGGGTGAAGCTAGCGGCGCGCACCTGGACGAGTGCGTCTCCGATTGCGGGCTGCGGGTCTGGGGCGTCCTCGTAAACGAGCCCCTCGATGCCCTCGAGTCCCTCCGGCTTGTGGATGCGGACGGCTTTCATCGCAGCCTCCTTGTCAGATCAGAAAATCCTGTTGGGTGATTCCTATATGACACGTCGCCGCGAAGGATCGTGACCGGTGAAGGCAGGGGTTGGCGAGGACGCCCACGCGCTTTGCGGCAGGCGAGCCCGCTCGACCTCGCCGCTCTCGAGCGCCTATTCAGCAGCTCTCGTAGGCCAGCTCGCCGGCCTGCGCCGTCGCCGCGGCCGCGCGCTTTTCGGACTGCACGACGACCGCGGCGACCACGATCGAGGCGGCGACCAGGCCGGCGGCGATCAGGAATGCCAGGTGGTACCCGCTGGTCAGCGCCTGCGCGTGCGCCGTGCCGGCGTGCGCCAGGTGGTTGCTGCGCGAGGTGGACACTGTCGCCAGGACCGCCAGGCCCAGCGCCCCGCCGATCTGCGCGGCGGTGTTGACCACGCCCGAGGCCAGGCCGGCGTCGCTCTGCGTCGCGCCCGACATCGCCAAGCCCATCAGGGCGGGGAAGCAGAGGCCCACGCCGGTGCCGGTCAGCAGCAGCGCCGGCAGAACGTCGCGCACGTAGGAGCCGTCGACCGGCGTCTGGGCGAACAGCACCATGCCGGCGACCATCAGGCCCAGCCCCGGGAACTGCATCGTGCGGGCGCCGAACCGCTGGATCAGCTTCTCCGAGTAGCGCAGCGACAGCGTGCCCATCACGATCGTCACCGGCAGGAACGCCAGGCCGATCTGCAGCGCGTCGTAGCCGAGCACCCGCTGCAGGTAGAGCGAGCCGAGGAAGAACATCCCGAACATCCCGGCCACGGTGAGCACCTGGATGAGGTTCGCGCCGGTCACGTTGCGCGAGCGGAAGATCCGCAGCGGCATCAGCGGCGTGGCGGCCTTCGCCTCGCGGGCAACGAACGCGGCCAGCA
>JAFASQ010000096.1 GCA_019244395.1 Solirubrobacterales bacterium
TCAGGGCGTTGACGAAGCGCTTGCCCGGAAACCGGTCGCGCACGAGCACCCACGCCACCAGCGTCCCCATCACCGCGCCGATTCCGGCCACGATCAGCGACGCGGCCATGGTGACCACGAGCGCCCGGATGGCCAGCTCGTTATCGATCGAGTCCCATAGCGTGCCGGCGCCGGAGGAGACGGCCTTGGCCACCACCGCGGCCAGCGGGACGAGCACGAACAGGCTCATGTAGAGCATGGCCACGCCGAGGCCGAGACCGCCAGCGGTGAGGGCGGCCGGCCGCGCCCCAGGTTTTCGGCGAGGGCCGCCCGCCCGCGGCGCGATCGCGGCTGGTCCCGGCGCGGGCGCCGGCGCAGGTTGGAGCTCAGCTGGCAGTGGGCACCCCCGCTGCCTCCTCGATCTTGGTGATCGAACCGGTCTGCGGAGCGAAGAACTCCTTGGTCACCTTCGTCCACCCGCCGAGATAGTCGATCGTGAACAGCTGCGGCGGGAGGGGGAACTTGGTCGCGAACTGCTGCGCCACCGACTGGAGCACCGGCCGATACCCCTTCTTGGCCCAAATCGTCTGTCCGGCGGACGACCACTGCCAGTTGACGAACGCCCGCGCCTGCGACTCGTGCGAGCTCTTGGTCGTGACCGCGATCGGCGTCTGGATCAGGAGCGTCTGCCTGGGATAGACGATGTCGATCGCGTCGCCCGCCGTCTTGGCCGCCAGCGCGTCCGACTCATAGTCGAGCAGCACGTCGCCCTTGCCGCCGGTGAACGTCTGCAGAGCCGCGCTCGCGCTCGAATCCTGCACGCTGACGTTCTTGGTCAGCAGGGTCTTGATGTAGGCCAGCGCCTGATCCGGGCTCTTGCCCTCCTTGAGCTGCGCTCCGTAGCCGGCCAGGATGTTCCAGCGCGCGCTGCCCGACGTGGACGGGTTCGGGGTAACCACATCGACGCCAGACTTGATCAGGTCCTCCCACCCGGCGATGTGCTTGGGATTGCCCTTGCGCACGACGAGCACCACCACCGAGTCGCTGGAGAAGCCCTTGTACGGATTGGCGTTCCAGGTCTTGGCGACGATCCCGTTCTTGACCAGACGCGTCATGTCGGGCGTGGTCGAGAACGCCACTACGTCGGCCGGCTGGCCCGAGTCGACCGCTCGGCTCTGCGAGCCGGAGGCACCGAACGACTGGCCGAACGAGACGCCCTTGCCAGCGGAGGTCTGGGCGAACGCACTGGTCAGCGCGTCGTAGGCCTTCTTGGGGGTCGAATAGGCGACGAGTTGAAGCGCGGTGCTCCCGCTTGAGGCGGCCGCGTTGCTCGTTGACGCGCCGGCGGTGCTGCTCGTGACGTCCGACGAGCCGCCGCAGCCGGCCAGCGCCACCGCCACAGCGATTGACAGGAGCGCGATCGCGGTCGCGCGGATGGTGAGCCGACTTGAAGCTGTTCTCAATTCAGGATCCCCCTGATGGCGACGTGTTCCCAAGATCAGGGCGCCGCTAGGCGCGGCGTCCCAGCGGCGCGCGCACGCGAATGCGCCGAGCCGCGTACTCGACTTATTCAATTGACATTACCAGGTTGATCGAATTAGTCCTGCTTGATCCCGCGGTCGCTTGACCCGGCGGCCTGCGGGGACCTACGCGACGTAGGCCATGGGTCGCCCGACCCGTGGGCCTGCGGGAACCTACGCGACCGTAGGCCCGGGGTCGCCCCTGCGGGAACCTACGCGACCGTCGGCCCGGATCGCCCACGCGACGGACGCTCCGCTACCCTCCGGCGCCGCAATGCGGTTCTTCGAGTACGAGTCGCGAGCGATCGTGGCCAAGGCCGGAATACCGATGACCAAGCACGGCCTGGCCAAGACGGCAGACGAGGCGCGCCGGATCGCCGAGCAGATCGCCGGGCCGGTGGTGATCAAATCGCAGGTCCTGAGCGGCGGCCGGATGAAGGCCGGCGGGGTCAAGTTCGCCGATACGCCCGACGAGGCGGCTCGACACGCCGAGCACATCCTCGACCTCGAAATCGGCGGCCACATGCCGCGGGGCGTGCTGGTCGACTCCCGCGCGCCGGTCCAGCACGAGTACTACGCCGGCGTGGTATGGGACGGGCTCCGCAAACGCCCGGTGATGCTGTTCTCGGACATGGGCGGGATCGACATCGAGGAGGTGGCCGAGCAGCATCCCGATCATGTGGCCCGGCGCCACTTCTCGACGCTCAGACCGTTCAGCGACTGGCAGGCCAAGCAGCTGATTGCCTCGCTCGGGGTCAGCGGGAGCGCCTTGAATCGACTGACTCCGATCGTGGCCCGCCTGGCCCGCCTGTTCCTCGCCTACGACATGACGCTCGCCGAGATAAACCCGCTGGGCGAGCTCGAGGACGGCTCGTTCGTGGCGCTCGATGCTCACATGGACATGGAGAACGAGGCCCGGCCACGCCAGAAGGCCCTTCTCCACGAGCTGGGCGTGGGGGACGAGGAGACCCGCCAAGCCCGCGAGCCGACGCCGTTCGAGCTCGCCGGCGAGCAGGTCGACAGCCAGGATCACCGGGGCGTGGCGGGCAACGTGACCGAATTCGACGGCAATCTCGGGCTGGTCATCGGCGCCGGCGGGGGCTCGCTCACGTTGTTCGACGCCGTCCGCGCTCACGGCGGCGATCCGGCCAACTACTGCGAGATCGGCGGAAACCCAAGCGTGCGCAAGGCATGCGGACTGGCCAAGCTGGTGCTCCAGAAGCCGGGGGTGGACAAGATCGCGGTGATGATGTCGATCGTCTCCAACACCCGGGTCGACATCGTGGCCCGCGGAGTGATCAAGGCGTGCGTCGAGCTCGGCTACGACCCGGCGGAGAAGATCGCGATCTTTCGCATCCCCGGCGCCTGGGAGGACGAGGGCTTCCAGATCCTCGATCGCTACGGGGTCGAATACGCGGACCGGTCCGTATCGCTGCACGAGGCCGCACGCCGGGCGGTGGAAAAGATTCAAGGCCCCCCAGCCCCCGCCGCGGTCTGAAGGCTCATGCCCGTCCTGATCGACGAGACCACCACCTTCATCGTCCAGGGGATCACCGGCCGCGAGGCGGTCAACCTCACGCGCGAGTGCCTCGACTACGGCAAGGGCGCCAAGATCGTCGGCGGCGTGACTCCGGGCCGCCTCGGGCGCGACGTCCACGGCGTGCCCGTGTTCGACACCGTGGCTCAGGCGGTGGAGCACCACGGCTCGCCGATCGACGGGTCGGTCGTCACCGTCCCTCCGTCATTCACCAAGGACGCGGTGTTTGAGGCGATCGAGAACGGCGTCAAGCTGGTCGTGATCGTGACTGAGCGGATCCCGCGCGGCGACGTGGCCCAGATGGTCGAGCTCGCCTCCGAGCGCGGGGTGCGGATCATCGGCCCTAACTGCCTCGGGATCATCGTCCCCGACGTGGTCAAAATGGGCGGGATCGGCGGACCGGCCAAGGACGCCGCCAAGTCCTACACGCCCGGTCCGGTCGGGGTGATCTCGCGCAGCGGCGGCATGACCACCGAGATGTCCTCCACCTTGACGGCAGCCGGCCTAGGGCAGTCAACCGCCGTCTCCATCGGCGGCGACGCGATTATCGGCTCGACCTATGCCGAGTTGATGCCGCTGTTCGAGGCGGATCCGGAGACCGAGGCGATCGTGATCTACACCGAGCCTGGGGGTCGCATGGAAGCCGAGCTGGCCCGCTGGGTGACCGAGAACAAGTCGCGACTGCCGATCGTCGCGTTCATGGCCGGCCGGTTCATGGACGAGATGCCGGGCATGAGCTTTGGGCACGCCGGCACCATCGTCGAGGGTAAGGAGGACACAGCGTCCGAGAAGATCGCCCGGTTGGCCGAGGCCGGGATCGTCGTGGCCGGGGAAATCGCGGAGATTCCGGGAATCGTCAGGGACCGGATGGGAGCCGCCGTATGACAAACGCCCTGTTCATTGCCGTCGAAGTCGATGATCCCGTCGCCACCAATCCAGGGATGGCGGCCAAGCTCGAGGAGGTCTGCCCGGTCGACATCTTCCGCGCCACCCTCGCCGGGGTCGAGATCGTGCCCGAGAACCTCGATGAGTGCGTGCTGTGCGAGCTGTGCATCAACGCCGTGCCCGTTGGCGCGGTGCGGGTGATCAAGCTCTACTCGGGGCAGACGCTGCCTGCTTAGCCAGTCCTCGCCTGGCGAACATGCGGGCCGCGGCCCGTGGTGCACCGGCGATGCCGACGAGGCCTTCCCTCCCCAGGCAGATCCGGCGCTCTCACCGGCTATTGTCAGCCCGCCTTGAGCGTGGAGGTCCGCATCCGCGAGGCGCGGCGCGAAGACGTCGGGCTGATCTTCGGCTGGATCGTCGAGCTGGCCGAATACGAGCGAGCGCCCGACCAGGTGAGAGGAACTCCCGAGTTGCTCGAGGGGGCGCTGTTCGGTCCGCACCCGTCCGCCGAGGGACTGATCGCCGAGACCGGCGGGCAGGAGATGCCCTGGGAGCCCGCCGGGTTCGCCGTCTTCTATCGCACGTTCTCCACCTGGGAGTGCCAACCCGGGATTTGGCTCGAGGACCTCTACGTCCCGCCGGTCGGACGCCGCGCCGGCGTCGGGGGTGCGCTGCTCGCGAGGCTGGCTGAGATCACGGTGGCGCGCGGATATACGCGTCTCGAGTGGGCCGCGCTCGACTGGAACCTCCCGGCGCTCGACTTCTACATAAAGATAGGCGCGGCCCGGCTGGAGGAATGGAAGCTCCACCGGCTCGACGGCGAGGCGCTGGCTGCGGTGGCCGCGCGCACGAGTTCGCCCGCAGAATGAGCGAAGGCGCCGCGGGAGCCGTATCCCTGCGGACGATCGCGCTCCAATGGACCAGGATCGGCGTCACCGGCTTCGGCGGCCCGCCGACCCACATCGCTCTGCTCCGGCGGCTGGTCGTCGAGGAGCGTCATTGGGTCGATCAGAGCGAATTCGAGGACGGGCTCGCCGCATGCAACCTCCTGCCGGGCCCGGCCTCGACCCAGCTGGCGATCTTCCTCGCCCGCCGGATCGGCGGTCCGGGCGGCGCCGTGGTCGGCGGCCTCGGCTTCATCGTGCCGGCCGTGGCCATGATCATCGCCCTTTCAGCGGTGTTCTTCGCGCAGGCACCGCCCCGGTGGGTGCGCGGGGCCGGCGCGGGGGCGAGCGCGGCCGTGGCCGCAGTCGCGGTGCGGGCGGGCCTCGGTCTGGCCCGGCCGAGCTTCGACCGCGCGGCGAACCGGGGGCGCTGGCTCGGCTATGTCGTACTCGGCCTCGCCGCGGGTGCGTTGATCGGACGGTATCTGGTGCTCGTGCTCCTCGGGTGCGGCGTGCTCGAGCTGGCCGTTGCCGGCGGTCTGTTCGATCGATCGCGCGCGCACTCCTGGACGCCGATGCTCATACCAGCGGCGTCCATGGGAGCCGGAGGGCTTGGCGCGCTCGCCTGGGTGGCGTTCAAGGTCGGGGCGCTGTCGTACGGGGGCGGCTTCGTGATCGTGCCACTGATGCAGGGCGACGCCGTTCACACCTACCACTGGATGACATCAGCGCAGTTTCTGAGCGCAGTGGCCCTCGGGCAGGTGACGCCGGGCCCGGTGGTGGCTACGGTGGCCGCGGTCGGCTACGCGGCCCACGGCGTGGCCGGCGCCGTGCTGGCCGCCGCCGTTGCCTTTGCCCCATCGTTCGCGCTCGTGCTACTCGGCGGCGGCCGGTTCGAGCTCGTACGGACCAGCTCGCGGGCCCAGGCATTCCTGGCCGGCGCCGGACCGGCCGCAATCGGCGCCATTCTCGGCGCGGCGATCCCGCTGGCGGCTGCGCTGCGCGAAACGTGGCAATTCGCGGTTCTAGCCGCGGCGGCCGCCGCGCTGCTTTTGGCTCGTCGCGGGGTTGTGGCGACGCTGGTCGGTGCCGGGGCGGCCGGTGTGGCGGCGGCGCTGGTGGGCGCGCCGATGCCGCGATGACGCGGCCCGTCCCCCGAGCCGCTCGCATCGGGGGAGCCCGCCCCGCCGCGCGGCCGCCTTCGGGAGAGCCTGGCGGCGCCGCCTCGGTGGTTGCCCCGAGCCGAGAACGGGAAGCCGCTACCAAGACGCACCCTCGACGAGAGGAGCCCCGGCGTGGAGCAAGACGCGAAAAGAGCCGTGCAGGGGGTAGGCCCAGACGAGCTCGATCAGGTGCCCGAGCACGTCGACGATCCGGTTCCGGAGAAGGTCACAGCTGCCGCGCCGGTCGGCGGACCGCTGAGGTTCGCGCGCATGACCGGCTCGTCGATCGCCAGCCGCGGGGCTGCGGGCTGGGTGACTGATTTTCTCAACGCCGCGTACTACCGCCGGCCGGTGGCCGAGCGGGAGGTCGACGATCTCCGTCTCGCCTTCTCGATCCTCACCACGTACTGGTACCGCCGTGAGACTCCGCCGCGGCTGCGTCTCACCGACCTGCGTGCCTTTCACCGCATCTACGGCAAGGAGCGCTTCAACACCGAACTCTCGGGCCGCGGGCGCCTCACTCGGGACCAGCTGCTGGAAGGCGCCGCCGGCCTGCTCGGCGACTGGTTCCCGGCGGCCTATGACGACGACGCCCGCCGGGCCTGGGGAATCGCGTTTCCCTCTGTGCCAGAGCGAGACGCATACGATCCCGAGCGCCGACTGTCCCTGGCCAAGCTCGGCAAGCTGACGCCGGAGTCAGCCCCGCCCGAGCAGCAGACCTGGCACACGTACCCGCCGGTGGAGATGCCATCGGTCGACGGCGTGGTGGGCGCGCTGACCCGGCCGGAGACCTGGCCGGACTACGCCAGCGAAATCGGTCGGTTCACGCCCCTGCGACCCGGCGGCCTCGGCGGGCAGACGTTCGAGATCGAGGTGGCGGCCGGCACCGAGTCCGGCCTGCCGATCTTCACCCGCGGCTACATCACGATCACGCGCCTCGCGACGCCAGACGATCCCGAGGCACTGCGCGACTACTTCGAGGAGCTCGAGTCGGGGCTCGCGCGCTACGGCGACGATGAACCGCGCGCCGTCCCCCCGGGAGGCCAACCTGTCGTCGGCTTCGACCTCACCACCCACGAAAACCACTTCATGGGCGCCGGCCACAACCGCCTCATCCTCTACACGCACGAGGGTCGCGCGTGGGTGCGTGCCGCCGGCACATGGGATCCGATGCCCTGGCACGTCGAGCAGTCCTACCGCAGAGCCGGGCAGGCGGCGCAGCACGCGTTCTGGGGTCAGGGCGGGGTGGCGCGGCTGAGCATGCTTCATCAGCTGGCGCTTCGGATTGCATGAACGCGCTGCGGATCGCATGAAACCCGGTGCGGATCGCATGAACCCAAGTGCGGATCGCATGAACCCAAGTGCGGATCTCATGAACCCAGTGCGGATCGCACGAACGCGGTGCGGATCGCATGGACCCGGTGCGGATCGCATGAACGCGCTGCGGATCGCATGAACGCGGTGCGGATCGGATGAACGCCATCGTGATCGGAGCGGGGCCCAACGGCCTCGCCGCGGCGATCCGTCTCGCCGAGGCGGGGCACACCGTCACGGTGCTCGAGGCGGCTGACCGACCCGGCGGCGCGGTCCGGACCGACGAGCTGACGCTCCCAGGGTTCCGGCACGACACGTTTTCCTCGGTCTATCCCGCGGCGGCGGCGTCACCGGTGTTCGCCCGCCTGCCGCTCGAGCGCCACGGGCTGCGCTGGATCCATCCCGATGCGTGCTACGCGCACCCGCTTCCGGGCGGTCGGGCCGTGGCGCTGTATCGCGAGCTGGAGAGGACCGTGACAAGCCTCGACGCCGCGCATCCGGGCGACGGACGCCGGTGGCGTGCGTTCATGCAGCCGATGCTGGCGGGGTTCGAAGGGATCCGCGCCACGATGCTGTCCGGGTTCCCGCCGCTCGCCGGCTCGCTTCGCCTGCTCGGTGGCCTGGGGCCGCTCGGTGCCGCCCAATTTGCCCGGCTGCTGCCCGGTTCGGCCGTGGGTCTTGGAGGCCGGCTTTTCCAGGGCGTGGGTCCTCGGGCATGGCTGTACGGGTCGGCGGGCCACGGCGACGTCCCGCCGACGGATGCCGGAAGCGCGGTGGCGGTCACCTACCTCAACCTGATGGGTCACGCCGTCGGCTGGCCGAGCCCGGCCGGCGGCGCCGAGCGGCTGACCGAGGCACTCGTCGGCTATCTGGACGAGTTGGGCGGCACCGTGCGGACGCGGACGCCGGTTGACGCGATCGAGTCGGCACACGGACGGATCACCGGGGTACGGCTCGCCGGCGGGGAACGAATTGCGGGCGACGTGGTCATCGCCACCGTGATGCCGCATGCTCTGGCCGCGCTCGCCGGCGACGCGCTCGCCAACTTCTACCGCGCACTGCTCCGCCGGTACCGCTACGGCCCGGCGACACTCAAGGTCGATTGGGCTCTCGACGGCCCCATCCCGTGGGAGGCGCCCGAGCCGCGCACCGCCGGCACCGTGCATGTGGGGGGCACCGACGAGGAGCTGGTCCGGACGATCGCCGCTGCCCAGCGCGAGCTGCCGGCGCGGCCATTCCTGCTGCTGGGCCAGCAATCGCTGGCCGATCGCACGCGAGCGCCCGAGGGAAAGCACACCGCGTGGGCCTACACGCACGGCCCGCGCACGGGCATCGATTGGGGCGCCGAGCTAGATGCGCACGTTGACCGGATCGAGGCGCAGGTCGAGCGATTCGCACCTGGATTCCGAGAGCTGATCCTGGCCCGCCACTCGATGGGTCCGGCCGAGCTCGAGCGCCGCGACCGCAACCTGGTCGGTGGCGATGTCGGCGGGGGCAGCTACCGCTTGCGCCAGGTCGTCTTCCGCCCCGTTCCGGGTCTGTCCCCCTACCGCACGCCGCTGGCCGGGCTGTATCTCGGCAGCGCCGCCGCGTTCCCCGGTGGCGCGGTTCACGGCGTGCCGGGCGACGCCGCCGCGCTGGCCGCGTTGGCCGACGTGCAGGGGCGACGCCGCGCGGCGGCCCTGGCGCGCCGCGCATGGCGGCGCGAAGTCAGCCCGCTGACCCGCGGCGATTAGGCGGGTGCGTCGGTGGCAGCCTCGTCGAGAACATGAAACGCCACCCCCGCGCTCGTGCCGCTTTCTCGCGATCATCACCACGCGTTGGTGATCGCCCGGCGGCTACGCCACGCGGGGCCGGAGGAGATGGCCGATGCCGTAGCGCGTTCCTGGAGCATTGGGAGGCTGAGGAACGGCTTCACTTCCGCCTCGAGGAGGAGGTGCTCCTGCCCGCCTACGCCGCCCACGGCGATCCGCATCACCCGGCGGTCGTCCGGACGCTGCTCGACCATATGCTGATCCGTCGTGACGCGACGCGCCTCGCCGCCCCCGACCCGGCACTGGCTCACGCGCTGGGTGCCCGGCTGGCCGATCACGTAAAGCTCGAGGAGCACGAGCTGTTCCCGCTCGTCGAGCGCACGGTGCCCGAGCCGGCGCTGGCCGGCCTCGGCGAGCGCCTGCGCCAGTACGCCTCGTGACCCGCGCGTGACCCGCCTCGAGACCCGCTTCGAGGCCCGCCTCGTGACCGCGTCGTGACCCGCTTCGAGGCCGCCTCGTGACCCGCTCGAGACCCCTCGTGACCCGCTTCGAGACCTGCCTCTGACCCGCCTCTGACCCGCCTCGTGACCCCTGCGCGACGACGCCGCGTCCGGCCGCACCACATCGGAACACGCCGCGCCGCTCGCGCCACGTAGAAAGACCCCGCGTCGGCGGGGTCTTCCCGTAGGAGGCCTGTAAGCCGGATTCTGTCGAGAGCAGCCATCCATCTTCGCGGCCTACCCGGACCTTGGCGGGCCACCTGCGAACGGTCCTGCTTGGCCTAGCATCGGGTGGGGTTTACCTCGGCCGCCGCGTCACCGCGACGCCGGTGCGCTCTTACCGCACCATTTCACCCTTACCGGCCTGGGGCTCTGCAGCGGCCCCAGGCTTAGGCGGTGTCGTTTCTGTGGCACTTTCCCGCGGGTTTCCCCGGGTCGGCGTTACCGACCACCTTGCCCTGTGATGTCCGGACTTTCCTCGAAGGCTCGTCACCTCCGCGACTGCTCGGTCTCCAACGTCAAGGATAACGCCGCGCCACCAGCGCCAGCACCGCGACGACTCCCACACCCGAGAGTGGTGGCTTAGGCAAGCTAGTGCAGGCTCGCCCCGCACGTCGAGCAGCTGCCGCCGATCGCGCGGGCGTGCACCCCGTACTCCGGGCGCATCTCTGCCCCGCAGATCAGACATGCGACGGGCTGGTCGCCTCTCAGCCCCGTCCACATAGCTGCCACCAGCTCGTCCAGCGAGCCCTCATCGTCGATCGGCTCCGGCGGCGCCGGTGGCGCCACAAGCGCGCAAGCGGTCACGTCATGCTCCTCATCAACCCGACGACCCTGCCGAGGACCCGGACATCGCGGCTGCGGATCGGCTCCATTGCCTCGTTCTCGGGCTGAAGGCGCACATGATCGGCCTCCGAATAGAAGCGCTTGACGGTTGCCTCCTCCCCCACCAGCGCCACCACGATTTCGCCGTCCTGCGCTGTCTCTTGCGGCCGCACCACAACCAGGTCGCCCTCGAGGATGCCCGCGTCCTTCATCGACTCCCCCCTCACACGAAGGAGGTAGTCGCCTTCCTCTCCGCCCGCCACCGAGGGGGTTTGCACGTAGTCCTCGATGTTCTCCTCCGCCAGGATCGGCTGACCGGCAGCTACGTGACCCACCAGCGGTAAGCCCGGACGCACAAGGCTCCGCATCCCCGCGGTGGCGCGATCCAGAAGCTCGATCGCGCGCGGCTTGGACGGGTCGCGCCGGAGCAGCCCGATCCGCTCCAGGTTGGCCAGGTGGGCGTGCACCGTCGACGACGAGGCCAGACCAACCGCCTTGCCGATGTCTCGAACCGTCGGCGGATACCCGTACTTCGCCGAGTAGCGCTTGATGAAGTCGAAGATCTCCTGCTGGCGTTTGGTCAGGTCCATCAGTTCGCTCCTTGCTCGTTTGGCTGGGCGATCCCGAGTCGGTCGAACATGTGTTCGGCACTGTAGCGCGCCTCTAGGACGGACTCAATACGGCGGACGGCAAAAGTCGCCGGCGAGGAGTCGAGCAGGACCTTCCGGCCGGACCATGCGGCGGCGCCAGATGCTCTGCCAGGATTGGGGCCGGGTTATACTGGCCGCCTCCAGCGCCTGTGGCGGAATTGGTAGACGCGCAAGGTTGAGGGCCTTGTGGGCTGTATGGCCCGTGGAGGTTCGAGTCCTCTCGGGCGCACTTCAAAAAGCCCCGCATCGCGGGGCTTTTCTACTTTGGACGCCGATTCCGTCGCCGCGTGGCTCGGGCACTCCTGCGTGCCTGCTTCCGTGCCACTTCGTGTCTGTTCGTCGCTGACATGGTTGACCGTTCGCGCTCCCAGCTACCAGGGAGCGCTCGCAAGTCCGCGACGTGACGCGCCCGGTCATACGGCTTGCGGTCCTGCCAACCCGCCCAGATTTGATTCGACACCGGCCGGCCGAGCATGTGGAAGATTTCGTGTCGCTCATAGCCCGCGTCGCGAAGCCGCGCTGCGGTCTCCCAGACCTCGGGCGGATCTCCCTCCCAGAGTTGCGTCGCCACGATTTCGTGCATCGCGAGGTGCAGACGCGGATTGATCTGGCCGTAGCCTAGGTCGATCTCGTCGACGTCGTCCTGGAGCGCGTCCTCGAACTCCGGGTGCTCATGACGGATTACGACCGAGCGAACGTCAGGATCCGCCAAATCGTCGACGCTCAGGTCCAGGTCTCTAACGACTTCGGGGTCAGCCACAAACCCTCGCCGCTCCAGTTCGCCGAACGGTCGACTCACACGAATCCAGTCTTGTCAAGCATGGCGATCAGCGTTGGCCGGCGACGATACTGCTCCCGAAGCCGATCGATCTCCTTGGAGAATTCGTCGGCGCGATTTGCCGCGTCCGCAGCTCTCGCCGCCTTCCTGAGGATCCGCACGCCGTTCTGGTACGCGCGGCGATCGGCGGTCTGCAAGATCTCTTCGGCCACCGCCTGATACACCGCGAGGGCGTCCGCGGGATGTTCGCCTTCGCGGCTCTCGGCGAGTCGAAGCCACTGCTTTGCGTCGAGGTCGTCAGGCGCGGCCGCAGTTGCCACATCCCATGCGAGATCCCGGTCATCATCCTCCAGCAGCGCGTCGACGTACCCGCGAATGTCGCTCTCCTGCAGAGCCGCCCGAGCCGCGGGGCGTTCGACCTCCCAGGCGTCAACTGTTTCCGCAGCTGCTCGCAAAGCTGCGTACGTGGAAGACGAGGGCATCCGCTCGTGGTGGGAACGACGCAGACGGAGGACTTCCAGCGGTTGCCCAAGGCGAGCGTGGGTCTCGCAGGCAAGGTCGTAGAGCCTGTAGATCTGCCAGCCGTTGGTCTCTGCAATCCCACGCGAGGCCCATTCGACCACTAGGTCGTCGCGGCCGAGTTCTGCCATCGCCTCGGCCACATGGACGAATTGAAACGGATTCGTCAGATCGCCTCCGTGAAGCCGAACAATGGCGTTGATGTCCTGATCGAGAACAGCCAGTCGCTCCCGGACGTAGTGCACGCCGTACGCGCCAGCGTCATCCGTCTGATCAAGCGCCGAGCGATAGGCGGCCAGCCCCTGTTCCCCTAGCGCGGCCGCGTATCGCACTGGATCAACATCGAAGAAGTCCTGGTCAGCGAAACGGAACCGAATCATCCAGGCGGCCAGCTTGACCGGATCGGCAACTCCCGCATCGCAGGAGCGAGCGTGGAGATCCAAAAGCTCTCGCGCCAGATCGCCGATCAGCCCCGAAGAGTCGTCCGCGCGGTGAATGACCTTCACGACGTGTCCCACAGCACGCTGGAGCAGTTCGACAAGCTCGCGCGACGGCGCGGTCCGTACGGCTAGTTCGAGCTCAGAAACCACCGGCCGTCCGGCCTGCGCCCATTCCACGCTCTCTCTGTAGTCGAGGAACCGCCGCGTACGAAGCGCCCCGTCGACCTCCCTACGCAACACTTCGAGGCCGGAGTCCTTCCGGGCCGCCGCCAACCGGATTGCTCGCGCCACGTCCTCGTGCCACTCAGCCGCATCCACGACGACCTCAACCAACTGCTCACGCGTCAAGCGCTCGACCAGCCGGTCGAGCCGCTCGTCACCTCTCAGCCGCGGCTCTTCAGCCGGCATGCTCATCCTTTCGAGCGGCGTTCACACGCTCACGCGCCCAAAGCAGGCTTCGGGTCGCAACCTCCACAGCCAGGCTTCGATCGAGCGTAGCGCCGGCTGGTCGTATCGCAGAGTGACCGCCCACGGGGTTCAGCCAGTCCGGCTCGCGGATCCCCTTCGGCAACCGGCGTCCGGCGGAATCGGGCAGGCGGATCAGCAGGCCGAGATCATGCGATCTTGGGATCTCAAGCGAGCGAACCGCGACCACGGCCTTCAGCGACTTCTCCACCACCAGTTGTGCGTGGAACCCGACGACATCGTCTTCTTGGTCGTCGTCGCCGGCGAGCAGCCGAGCGGCCGCGAGATCCGACGCCGCCTTCCCGAGGAACAGGTCCGCTGCCTCGATCTCCTCAGGGTGTCGGCAAGAATGCGGCCCTCGCGAAGCGCCTGCTCAACCATCGTCGCCCGAACGGCGGCGCGCCGACAGGCGACCTCGCGATCGACGACGACCACGTCGATCGGAGCTACAGCGTCCCGCAGTTCGCGTCGCAACCGCACGGCTTCGCCGGCGGAATCTTCGACCTCCGGCTCGATCACGAGCATGTCGAAGTCGGAACCGTTGTGGCTTCCTCCCGGGCCCTCGAGCCAAAGAGGATCACCCGCGAATCCGGCGGAGCCGCGCGCGAGATGCGTACGCGGATCTCTTCGATGATCTCGGCGGATGTCACTTCCTGATCGTACCCGCGCCTTCGGCGAGCGCCGTGGCAACACGCGCGGCAACATCCATCCCGTCCAATGCCTCCATTCCGCCCACGGAAACCCGGCGATTTGGACGATCCAGACGCTCGCAGAAGCATCTACCCGAGCCGTCCAAGGTTGAGGGGCTTGTGGGCTGTATGGCCCGTGGAGTTCGAGTCCTCTCGGGCGCACTTCGGAGAGCCCCGCATCGCGCGTCTTTTCTTCCCTGACCGGCTCGGCTCGGCGCTGCCCAGGCAGCGGCGTCCACTCGTATCGCACCGCCGACGGCGCCGTGGCCGTCGGCCAACCGCCTGCGTGAAAGCCGCAGTGGGCCTATGCTCCGGCACGGTCTTCGTTGGCCGATGGTCTGAACGGACGCGTCGGATCAGGCTGCGGCGTGGTCCAGGAGTGAGAGCAGCTGCTTGCGGTCGGGGCCGGCCAGGGGCGGCGAGGGGCTGTCGCGGGTTAATTCAGTGATTCGCGCGACGAAGTTCTGATCTGCCAACGCCTCCCGTAACGGCGTCAAACAGCACCGCGTTGCCAGGAACGTGCGGAACAGGTCGGGGTCCCTCGCCATCGCGGCCAGCAGCGCTCGTCGCAGCCCGCTTGATGAGCCGGGACTCTGCTCCGGCTGGCGCCCGTTGCGAAGGGACTCGATCTCAGCGAACCGATCGCGATCCTCCTCGACGGTCTCCCGATACCACGGCGTTAGCTCGGCCTCCGTAACCGCGTCCCAGGCCTGCGCGAACTGCAGGGGGTGGTCCAAGTGCTCCCTGATCACACCACAAAGACGCTGGACGCCAAGCAACCCAAACGAGATGCCGCGGCCCGCCGACGGATTAGAGCACGCCCACGCGTCTCCGACGGCGGCAATCCCGGTGGCTATCGGCCGGCCTGCATGCACGAATCGCCGGTAGCGGTCGACGATTCCGCCCATGGCCCGGATCTCCGTGATTGGCTCACCGTCGAGCCAGTGTGCGTGCAGCGGGCAGGCGGCAATCACCGCGGTCCACAGCTCGGTGACCCGTAGCCGCTTCAGCGGTCGGTCCCCAGCCGACACGAACACGGTCACCGACCAGGTGGAATTGTCGCTTGGAAGGACGAGCAAAGAGATCGTCCCGACGGGCATGAGCAACGGTGCGCGGAATTCAGGGATGGCGCCGTTCTGGCTGCGGAAGAAACGTGTGTAGTAGATGAATCCCGAGTCCTCGATCTCTTCGTACACTGGCGCCGCGCCCGCAGCTTCGAGCCAGCGGGGAAGCACCGAGCGGCGACCGGTCGCGTCCACCACGAGGTCTGCCCTCAACTCGTCGCCGGCCTCGGTTCGGATCCCGTGTACGTGAGGAATGCCTTCATAGTCGGTCGCTAGAAGCTCGCGAACCACGACGTCGTTGCGAAGCTCGAGTCCGGGCTCGGCCCGCGCGACTTGAACCAGCACCTGTTCGAGGACCGGCCGCCGCGCTGTGATTGTCTCGAACCGCTCATCGCCGTCGCGAGGCAAGCGGTCGGCGATGAACGGCGGCATCAGCTGAACCGGATTGAATCTCGTCGCCCCAGCCGCCGCGAGCGCCGTCGCGACATCGGGCAGCGTTTCCTCCAGCACGATCCGCACCCGCGAGTGCAGGTAGTGCGGCTGGCGGAATTGAGCAACGCCGTCGCGCGCCCACCGCTCCCACGCCTCATCGATCGACGCCGGCACGCCGTCAGCATCGCGCTCCAGCACGATTACCTCGTGGCCATCGCGTCGCAGCAGGATGCCCGCCGCCAGACCACACACCCCAGCGCCCAAAACAATGATCCTCGCCACCGGTCTTACCCCCAACTCTGCATTGCCCCGGCGCCCCTCGGACCGTGAACGCTACTGCGGCTCCTCGCTTACCGCAACCCGGCGCCATGTCCCAAGGGCCACCGGTTCCGGAACTCCAGACGCCCATGGTCACACCGGCGATCGGAGGTAGCTCGTCCGGGTGAGAGCGCTGCGCACCCGGTCTGCTCAGGCCAGGGCGGTGTCAGGCGCAACGCGGTGCTTTCCTGGGGTTGGGTGGGGCTGATCCTGCGCGGGGACGGCTCGTCCATTGATACACGCTGCCGTGATGCAGAACGGTGTAGATGCGGTCGCGCAGCAAGTTCGCCTCGGCTTTGCTCAGCGCGCGGGTCGGGTGGCGGAGCTGCACCCGGACGAGCAGGTTCTCCTGGCCGTCGGCGATGCCGATACGCTCCCGGGCCGGACGCGGAAGTTCGCTCGCAGCGGTGCGGGACAGGACTGTCACCTCCTCGACCCATTCGCGGGCTCGGCTGTCGAGCGCGCAGCGGACAAGGTCCCCGAGCTCTTCATCCTCGGTTCCCGCAGGCGCGGCTACTGACATGTCGCGCGTGGCGGGCGGCTGAGCCGAGACCGGCCGGTAAGGGGAGAGGTCGAGCATCTGGCGGCTGACACGTGCGTCGGCCGAACGCAACAGCCGGATGTCGTCGATGCCCTTGCGCAGCATCACCGCCCGGTCAAGCCCTGCGCCGAGGGCCAGCCCGGTCCGGTCCGCGACGCCCGCAGCGGCGAGCACGTCGGGGTGAGCGAGGCCGCATTCGAGCAGCTCCACCCAGTCATGCTTGGTCTGCACTTCGACCTCGCGGCCTTGCAGCGTGTACGGATGCTCTGCCGCTGTCGCGCGCCAGCGCGCTGCAGGCAGTAGGGCACCGACGACCAGGTCAATCATCTCGTCAAGGTCGGCCTCGGTCATTGTCTTGGTGGTGATGCGCCACAGGTCCAGCTGATGTGGCTCGCCGGTGTGAAGCCGGTCGATGCTGTCCCGCCGCCAGCAGAGGCCCGGCACAGCGAGCACCAGCTCGGGCGGGGAGCCGCCGGCCAGCGAGCGCAGCGCGGCTGGGATCGCCGCCGATGTTTGTGTGCGCAGGATTCGCGCATCGTCCACGTAACGGGTGTGGCGGGCCGCGCGCGCTGGCCCGTCCGACGGATAGCCGAGCAGGTCGTAGTTGTCTGCCAGCGTGACGACACGCTCGCCGCGGGAGACGACCGTCGCCGCGTTCCACGCTGCGCCCAGGACGGCGATGGCGTCGGCGGCAAGCGATTGCATGCAATGTGGGCCGTAGGCGGCGTCGGTCAGGTCGGGCAAAGCGAGCGCTTCAGCCAGCTGGCGCTCAGAAATATGGGTGATGTGATCGTGCATCGGTCCTCGCTTGTTGTTGGGTCGGTCGGGTTGGTCGCCCCGGCCTGGTCAAGCGAGGAGGTCAGTCAGCGCACGCGGACGCCGCCCCGCCGAAAGGCCGGGGCTGACGAAACTGAAGGCGTGAACTCTGCTCCATGCCGTGAAGCATAGAGGACGTGACAAGCTGGAAAACGCGGCTTCCGCGGACACGCACCAGCGCCCGCGCGTCGGACCGCGCACAAATTCTGGCGCACCGGATTCGCCCCCGCTTGGGCCGCGCCGCTCGTGCTCGTCGGCACCTTGAACGGCCGCGCCCAATCGCTCGGACCCGCGAACATCGCCGGCGTACTGCTGCTCATCGCCAACGGGATGGTCGGACGCCGGCTCACCCAGAGCCAACCCGAACCCAGCGCGGCGACGCTGCCTGATCCCATCGCAAGCACTGCGTAAGCAAGCAACTAACCCGAGCTCGTCCGACCACCAGCGCGCCACGCGCCAGCCAACCGGAACTCGCCTTAACCGCAGCAAACCAACCGCGGGACCGCCTTCGAAGGGGCAGCTCGCACCCACACGAACCCCAAGCGCCATCCAGCGGGCATTAACCACCACCCTCACGACAGCGAGGCCCAGCCGTGGTCGACCGTGCACCTGATGCTCGCCGACAACAACCGTGAGCATGCTGCCAGTGCGTGACCGAAGGCGAGCGTCGACACAGATCTCGTCCCCGCTGCGGACGACCACCGCCTCGTCGGCCGAAGGAGAAACCCCAGGGCGAACCGAATCGGCGCTCGGACGGCTCAGGCCTCGTGTTTACAGCTTCCTAGCGTGTTCGGCGCCCGCCTCAGTTCGCCGCCCGCTGGCTGAGCCACGCGAGGGTCTCTCATGAGACTCCCTCCTGCTGGTCGATCAGTCCGCTGAGCGTGGCGGTCAGTGGGGCGAGCTGGCGCGGCACGTGTCCCTTGGCGGTCAAGAACACACGGGGCGGGGCGAAGATGACGTAGGTGACGGACGAAGCTGAGGTGCCGGCATCCACGAGCTGGGGGACGCGTTCCGCGGCGTTCACGAGGCGCTTGAGCCGCGCCAGCTCGTCCAGCGCGAGGCGAAACTCGTGGTGCTTGGTGCCCGACCACTCACCGATGAAGATCCCGAGATCCCCGGTGCCGTCGGTGCGGATCACGAGCGTCTCCCATGTAGCTCCGTCGGTCCGGCGCATGGACACGAGCTGAGGCGCATGCGGGGTCGCACCCGCATGGGTCGGGACCGCCTGCGGCGCCTTGTGGCTGCCCCCGCAGGCGGCCAGCGTGATGACTAGCAGAATCAATGACAGACATCGCCAAGCCCCCATCGCTCCTCAATTATCTACGACCAGTACGGGTTCAGCACGAACTCCCGAGCGGCTAAAGGCGAGCTAGTGGCTCGAGCTCACCGGAACCCCGCCTAATCCCTACAGTCGAGCCCGTGAGGAGTGGCGATACCTTGCCCGAGGCGGTTCGGCGATACCTGTCGCACGCCGTCCCCTCGGGGGAGCCTGGCGTCCCGGGTGTAAGGCTGACCATGTCCGGACGGATCAAGGTTGGGATCTGGCTCCCATTCACCGCAACGCAGCGGTGCGACGGGAAGTCGTTTCGCTGGCGCGCGTCAGTCGGCATAGGTCCGCTACACCCACTCGAAGTGACCGACCACTACGAGGATGGCGAAGGCAGCATGAGCGGCAAGCTGCTGGGTCGGTGGGCGCTCTTCGAGCAAACGGATGCGAACGTCGTTCGCTCAGCTGCGGCCCGGGCCGCGCTTGAAGCGATGTTCGCCCCTCGAGCTCTCCTCCCAGGGCGCGGCTACGCCTGGCGCGCCGAAAGCGATGACCACATCGTTGCCAGCACCGAAAACCCGCCAGAACATGTCGAGGTCCATCTTGGTATCGCGCCAGACGGGCGGCTCCTAAACGTCGTAGCCCGACGCTGGGGTCAGGTGACCAAGGGCACCTTCGCGTATCTCCCCTTCGGCGGGGATATGCACGAGGAACGACGCTTCAATGATCTCGTGATCCCCAGCCGGGTGACCGCGGGGTGGAACTTCGGCACGGAGAGGTACAGCCCGTTCTTCAAGGCAACGATCACGACGGCCATCCCCGCGTAGCGACGCCTAGCCGACGAGACGCCGGGCGCCACGGGGGAGCGCGGGGCTGTAGCCGGCTCCTCGGCGGCCTGGGCCGTCTCTCAGATGGCCTTAAAGTCGTAGTGAGACGCGATCCGACCGATGACATCCGGCGTGACTGGCCCAGCCGTGGCCGCCTCCCCCAGCTCCCTCATGTAATTCTCCCAGCCCGCCGGGGTGTTGAAGTTGAGAAACCGAACCGGGGTGTCGCTCGCATTACTGAAGGTGTGCGCCACGCCGGGCGGCACGCACACAAACGTGCCCGGCCCGAGCTCATGCGTTTCACCGCCCAGGCGCATCGTCAGCACGCCGTCAAGCACATAGAACATGTCGTGCAGACGTTCATGGCGGTGAAGCGGCGGCCCGGGGAAGTTAGGGTCGA